>JAJTDE010000051.1 GCA_021298085.1 Rubrivivax sp. | reverse complement strand
TGGGCCTGCCCCCCGGCACCCTCACCTGGCGCGGCCCGTTCGACCCCTCGACAGACCCCCTCTGGCAGCAGATGCAGGCCGGCACGCTGAGCGAACGCGACTACTGGCTGGCCCGCACCGCGGAAGTGGGGCAGCGGGTGGGCGAAACCTGGACACGCATGGAGCAGTTCGTCACCCGCGCACGCGGCGCTGACCCCGCCGCCGTCATCCGCCCGGAAGCCATCGCCGCCGTGGAAGCCGCCGTCGACGCCGGCAAGCGCGTGGCCATCCTCAGCAATGAGCTGGACCTGTTCTACGGCGCCGACTTCCGCAGCCGGCTGCCGCTGCTGCGGCACGTGGAGCACATCACCGACGCCACCTACACCGGCATCCTCAAACCCGACCGGCGCGCCTACACCGCCGTCTGTGAGGCCATGGCGGTGCCGCCGCAGCGCTGCGTGTTTGTTGATGACCAGCCGCGCAATGTCGAAGGCGCCCTGCGCGCCGGCATGCTGGTGGTGCCCTTCGACGTGCGAGACCCGGCCGACGGCTACCGGCAGGCCTTGCTACTGCTGGGCCTGCCGGTCTGATCCCGGCTCGCTCTGCCGCCGCTCGGGCTCCGTTCTGCCGCAGAATCATCCACCACCAAGGGCCCAAACCATGAGCAACGCCGCCACGCCCTTTCCCACCGCCACCGAATCTGACCCGGTGGCCTTGGGCTGGATGCAGGGCGCCCCGCCGCCGGCCGAGCGCCTGGTGCGCTTCCAGGAGATGGGCCACTTCCAGTTTCCCAAGTCTCGCTGGGCCTTTGCCAACCTGCGCCAGCTGGTGCCCACCACCCGCATCTGGCGCGGCGAAGGGCCTGCCGCCACCCTGCCCCGGCACGACGTCGACGGCATCGACGACATCCGCTTCACCACCCTGACGGGCCAGCCCATGCGCTGGGCCGAATCCCTGGCGGCCAACTACACCGACGCCATCGCCGTGCTGCACCGCGGCCAGCTGGTCTACGAGCGCTACTCGGGCGCGATGGCCCCGCACCGCACCCACACCGCCTTTTCCGTGACCAAGAGCTACACCGGCACCCTGGCCACGATGCTGGTGCATGAGGGTGTGCTGCAGGAAGGCTGGACGGTGCCGCACCTCATTCCCGAACTGGCCGGCACCGCCTACGGCGACGCCACCGTGCGCCAGGTGATGGACATGCAGATCGGCGTGGACTATTCCGAGGACTACGCCGACCCGAACGCCGGCATCTGGGAACACGCCCGTGCCGGCGGCACCTTCCCAAGGCCCCCCGGTTATGCCGGCGCCCAGAGCTTCTTTGCCTTCCTGCGCCAGCTGAAAAAGCAAGGCCCCCACGGCCAGGACTTTGCCTACAAGACCGTCAACACCGATGTGCTGGGCTGGCTCATCCGGCGCGCCACTGGCGTGGGTTACGGCGAGCTGCTGAGCCAGCGCTTGTGGCAGCCGCTGGGCTGCGAGGAAGACGCCGACATGATGGTGGACAGCGAAGGCACCGAGTTTGCCGGCGGCGGCCTGTGCGCCACGTTGCGCGACATGCTGCGCCTGGGCGAAGCCATGCGCTGTGACGGCGCCTTCAACGGCCGGCAAGTCATCCCGGCGGCGGTGGTGCACGACATCCGCGGCGGCGGCAACCCCGAGGCCTTCCGCGCCAATGGCCCGCCCACGCTGCCCGGCGGTTCCTACCGCGCCATGTGGTGGGCCACCCATGACGACCACGGCACCTATGCGGCGCGTGGCATCCACGGCCAGGCCATCGTCATCGACCCCTGGGCAGAGACCGTCATCGCCCGCTTTGCCAGCCACCCGCTGGCCGCCAATGTGCACCTGGACCCGACGTCCCTGCCCGCCTACCGCGCACTGGGCCAATGGCTGCGCCACCACCGGAGCCCCGCATGAAACTCGTCATCGCCCAGATGAAACACGAGACGAATACCTATTCGCCCGTACCGACCCCCTTGTCGCGTTTTGCCGTTGGCGGGGGTGAACCGTTGGAGGGTGAAGCGGCCATCGCCGCCGTGCGGGGCACCGGCAGCGCCATCGCCGCCTTCATCGAACTGGCTGAAGAGGCCGGCGCCACCTACACCGTGCCGATTGCCGCATCAGCGTGGCCCAGCGGGCCGGTGGACCGCGAGGCCTTTGAGCACATCGCCGGGCGCATCGTGGCCGCGGCGGCCCAAGGCTGCGACGGCGTGCTGCTGGACCTGCACGGCGCCATGGTCACGCAAGACCATGAGGACGGCGAAGGTGAACTGCTGCGCCGCATCCGCGCCGTGGCGCCGGGTGTGCCCATCGGCGTGGCGCTGGACATGCACACCAACCTGTACGACGCGATGGGCGAGCACAGCAACGTGATGGCCGGCTACCAGACCTACCCCCACGTGGACATGCACGGCACCGGCCTGCGCGCCGGCCGTGCGCTGATCGCCCAGCTGCAGGGCCGCGCCCGGCCCACCATGGCCTACGGCCGCCAGGCCATGCTGCCCCACGTGATGCGCCAGGGCACCGACGACAGCCCTAACCGCGAGATCCAGGCGCGCTGTCGCCAGATGGAAGCCGAGGGCGCGCTGTGCGCCAGCGTCTTTGTGGGTTTTCCCAACGCCGACATCCACGACGCCGGCTTGTCAGCCGTGGTGGTGACCGACGGCGACGAAGCCCTGGCCAGCCGCTGGCGGGACGAGTTGCTGGCCATGGCCTGGGCAGCGCGCGACGGTTTTGTCTACCAGCCCGAACCCCTGGCCGATTCCATCGCCCGCGCCCAGACCCTGGTGGCCGCCCGCCCCGCCGGCGCTGGGCCCGTGGTGCTGCTGGACCACAGCGACAACTGCGCCAGCGGCGGCACCATGGACACCATGACCGTGCTGGGCGCGATGCTGGACGCCGGCTTCCAGAACGCCGCCGCCTTTGCCGTGTTTGACCCGGCAGCCGTCCAGGCCATGGCCGCCGCCGGTGTGGGCGCCGAACTCACCCTGCCGCTGGGCGGCAAGCTGGACATGCCCGCCATCGGCCTGCGCGGCGAACCGCGCACCGTCACCGGTACCGTGCTGCGCCTGAGCGACGGCCACTACCGCAACCACGGCCCCATGGGCGCCGGCGAACGCAACAGCATGGGCCCCAGCGCCGTGCTGCAGGTGGGCGGCGTGCAGGTGGTCGTGATCAGCAACCACGTCGAGCCCCACGACCTCGCCGCCTTCGGCGCCGTGGGCATTGACCCGACAACGCTCAGCGCCCTGATGCTCAAGAGCCGCGTGCACTGGCGCGCCGGGCTGCGCGCCCTGGCGCATGCGGTGGTGGAGTGCAACGGGACGGGGGTGTGTACCTCGGATTACGAGGCACTGGCGTTCAGGAAGGTGCGGCGGCCGATTTATCCGTTGGATGTGGGGGCGCGGGCGGTGGGGGGCTAGGGTTGCGTGCAGACCTTGGCCAGCCGGCCACGCCGGCACCCTGACTCGCATCTTCTGCCCCCTCAAGGCAGAGCCGATGTCGGCCGAGATCCGCTCATGAACGTCTGAAGCACAGAGCGCCCCGGCATGAGCCCATTCCTTCAGCTTGGCAGCTACTGCATACACATGCTGGTGCTGGCCATCCTTTGGCATCGGCTGAAAGAAGACGTTGTCGCGTTTGTGCTGCCGATCGGCCTGGGGGTGAGCCTGTTGTGTGTTGGCGCGGCACAGGCCATCGAGGAAAAGCGCCGGAGGTTAAACCTCAGGTTTCAGCTGAAGGGAAACCCGCTTGCCACCCAGGGCACGCTGTTTCTTTGCGCAGCTTTCCTGGCCGGATGGTTTCTCGAAGGTCGGCTGAGCAAGGAATCGGTTGTCGACCTGTTCATCTACAGCACCGCCCTATTCTTTTGGATGCAAGCCTTTGCAGGCTTTCTCAACTACTTCAGGACGCCTGCCTGAGAACTTGGGGGGTTATGCCACCCAGAGCGGCCAGGGTAGGCGGTGGTAGCAGCCTGACTGCGCTGCCGTGAGCAAGGCCCACCCCAGCCCATGGCGGTTGACCCCATAAGCGCCCCTCAATCCCCCATGGTCGCGTTGGGAAAGATCGGCAAGCTGCGCACGGCCTTGCCGGTGAGGCGCAGCAAGGCCCCCGCCAGCGCCGGCGCAAACGTCGGCACGCCCAACTCCCCAATGCCGCCGATGACCTGGTTGCGGTCCAGGGTCAGCGGCCGGGGGATCAGGTTGACGCTCACCTGTGGCATCTGCTTCAGCCGGATCACCGGGTTGGTGTTGAAGTTCTTGCGCTGTGCAGCCCCCTTGTTGAAGGTCTGCTGGCCGTACAGCGTGGCATTGATGGCATGGACCACACCGCCCATCAGCTGGGCCTCGACGTTGCGCGGGTTGACGGTGAGGTAGCTGTCGGCCGCCAGCCAGACCTTGGTGACCTTGAAGTTGCTGACGCTGCTGCCGCTGACTTCCACCACCATGGCCACGATGGTGTTGAACGCGGTGCCGATGGCCACGCCGCGCGCCGAACCGCTCCGGGGTGGTGTGCTCCAGGCGCTGGCCGCGGCCACCGCATCCAGAACGGCCAGCCAGCGGGGATCGGTGATGCGCGCGCGTCGGAAAGCCAGCGCGTCCTGGCCCGCCAGGCGCGCGAGTTCGTTGATGGCCGATTCCACCGCAAAGGTGTTGATCGAGGCCCCGACAGACCGCCAGAAGCCCACCGGCACGGGCGAGGGGTGGCTCACCCACTCCACCCGCCGGGCGCCGAAGGCATAGGGCAGCGCGTTGGAGGCCTCATAACCCTGGCTGTCGCCACGCGCGCTGAGCACCGCGCCGCGTTGACCCAGGATGGACGGCGACACGTTGCGGTAGATCCAGCCCGCCACGGCCTGGGTGGGGTCCAGCGCAGCCTGTACACGCACGGCGCCCATCGGGCGGTACTGGTCATGGGTGAAGTCTTCTTCACGGGGGTAAACCAGCTGCACAGGGCGTTGCAGCACCATGCCCAGTTGCACGGCCTGGGCGACGAAATCCTGCTCCGCCTTGCGGCCCAGGCCACCGCCCAGCATCGTGGTGTGGATGCGCACCGCGCTCTCGGGCAGGCCGGTGAGCGCCATCACCATCTGCAGCGCGCCGCGCGCCGATTGGGTGGGCGCATAGACGTCACAGCGCTGGCCTGCCACGTAGTCCACCGTGCAGTTCAGCACCTCCAGGCAGCCATGGGGCACATACGGGAGGGTGTAGGTGGCGTCGAAGCGGCGCACGTCGGCCCGTGCCAGGGCGGCGTCGGGTGACGCGGTGCTGGCTTCGACGGTGTACAAGGTGCCCGCAGGGTTGGTGCCGCCGGCCACATACGGTGTGGCGGTTTTCAGCAGGGCCTGGGCCTGTGCCGCAAACTGCGCGCTGCTCCACTGCGCGGCCTGGGCAGGCACGGTCCATTTGGGCCGCACCGCGAGGGCCAGTTGCATCGCGTCCCAGGTGGTGGTCGCCACCACCGCAAAGGCGTTGCGGTTACCGGCCAGATCGGCGCCGCGGCCGGTGCCTGCGGCCACGGTCAAAGGCACCAGGGCCACGGCCGCTGCGGGCTTGGGCGGCACAGACGCCAGCACACCACCCACGGTGGGGCAATGCCGCACCACGGCAAACAGCTGGCCGGGCAGCCGCACGTCCAGCCCATAACGCGCGCTGCCATCCACCTTGGACGGGATGTCCTGCCGCTCCAGCGGCTGGCCGATCCAGCGCAGCTGGCTGTCGGGAACCAGGGCGGCGCTGGCCGGCGGTGTCAGGGTGGCCGCCAACGGGGCCAGCTGGCCATACGTCCACTGCACACCGCTGTGGTGGCGCACTACCCCATCGGCCACCGTGAAGTTGCCGCGCTGGCCATCGCCCGCGCTTTGCATGGCGGCCATCACCAGGGTCTCACGGGCGATGGCGCCGGCATCCCGCAGCCGCCAGAAGTTGCCTCGCGTCACGCCACTGCCCACGGTGTTGATGGCCGCACCCAGCGGAGCCGGGCTGGCCAGCGTGGGCCCGCCTTGCACGATGCGCACCCGCGTCGGGTTGACCATCAAGTCTTCGGCGAGCACCTGGGCCAGGCCCTGCACCGAGCCCTGGCCCATGTCGGAAGCGCCCACGGTGAGTGTGATGGCATTGGTGCTGTCCACCGAAAGCCAACTGTTGACACGCGCATCGGTGGCAGCAGCGGCGTCACGGCCCATCAGGCTGAAGCCCAGCGTGAATGCGCTGGCACTGGCCAGAAACTGGCGGCGATCGAGCGACACGGTGTTCATGGTCATCTCCTCACAGCCCTTGCACCGCGGTCTTGATGCGCGGGTAGGTGCCGCACACGCAGATGTTGGAGAGTTCGCTGGCGATCTCGTTGCCATGGTGACCGTCCTTCATCGCACAGGCGGTGGCCATCAGCATGCCGCTCTGGCAGTAGCCGCATTGCGGCACCTGGTGCTGGATCCAGGCCTTCTGCGCCGGATGGCTGCGATCCTGGCTCAGGCCCTCGATGGTCACCACCCGTTTGCCCGCGGCGGAACTGATGTCCACGTCGCAGCTCTTCTCAGGCTGCCCGTCCATCATCACCGTGCAGGCCCCGCAGACCTCGATGCCGCACCCGTACTTGGTGCCGGTGAGGTTGAGGACATCGCGCAGCACCCACAGCAAGGGCATGTCGGCGCTGCTGACACTCCGGGTACGAGGCCTCGGAGAAGCCCTGCGTTGAAGCCCATCCTAGGCAACGCGACCCGTGAGGGATGTCACAGAATGTGTCGGCGAATGCGGTCCGGGCGGCGATGCTGCCATCGCGAATGCCCGCTGCGACGCCTCTACACGCCAGGCAGCGCCGCTGCAAAATCCTCACAAAGCTGAAACGAAGCTGAAGACCTGCGTGGGCCTCGGCGCTTCACCCCACCGGCCTCGTCCTCACCCCCGCCGCCAGCTTCTTCCACGGCAAATACGCCATGGGCGTGAAGTCAGCCCGGAAGTGGTTGGAGCTCTTCACCACGATGATGCGCTGGCCTTCGGGCTGCACGCCCAGCATGCGCAGCATCTCGCGGTCCAGCAGCTGGGATTTGCCGCTGACCACGGCGACGAGCACGCCGTTGATCTCCAGGCAGGCGCTGGGGCCGAACTGGGTGCGCAGGCCGGTCATCATCGGGCCCTTGAGGGTGCAAACGCCGTCGGACAAGGCCTTGACGGTGAAGCGGCCCTGCACGGGTGGGTCACTCAGCTGGCCGGTGAAGGTGGGCACGGCCGTGCCGATGCACCCTTCAAAGCTGCCGCCCAGGCCCCACCTGGCCGGGGTGCTGTTGGCCGGCACCCTGGGCCAGCAGGGCGTGCAGCATGCCGGTGGTGTTGCTGTCACCGCCAGCGCCGGGGTTGTCTTGTGTGTCGGCCAGCACCACGGGGCGGCTGGCCGTGCGGCACACCTGCAGCGCGCGGGCCACGGCATCGGCTGCGCTGAGCACCTGCAGTGTCCATTGGGTGGGCTCGGCCACGGCCTCGTACAGCGCCTCCACGGCACGTTCCACCTCGCCGCCATGGCCCCAGACCATGGGCACACAACCCTCAAAATCAGCGGCGGGAAAGCCCATGCAGAAGCTCAGGCAGCTGCCGTGCCGGGCGCTCAGTTCCTCCAGCTGCGCATACAGCCCCTGGGCCGGTGCCATCCAGGTGCTTTGCGCGTTCAGGGGAATCAGGAAGGGCAGCGCGCGTGCGTGCAGGGCCGGGCGCTGGCCGCTGGCCAGGCGCTGGGCCAGCAGCGCGGCGGCGCGTTCGCCGGTGGCGGCCATGTCCACGTGCGGGTAGGTGCGGTAGGCCACCATGGCATCGGCCAGGGCCAGCATGCGGGGTGTCACGTTGGCGTGGAGGTCCAGGCTGGTGACGATGGGCATGCGCGGGCCCACCCGCGCGCGCAGCCGGGCCAGCAGCTCAGCTTCGCTGTCGTCGGCGTGCTGGGCCACGGCAGCGCCGTGAAGATCGAGGTAGATGCCGTCCAGGCCCTGGGCCAGCGCGGCTTCGGTGTCCGTCAGGATGGCGTCGCAGATGCGCTCGAAGGCCTCGGTGGTGACGTACGACGAGGGCGTGGCGCCGGCCCAGCACGAGGGCACCAGCTGCCAGCCCTGCGCGTGGGCGGCATCGATGAAACCGCCCAGCGGGGCATTGACGCCGCGGAAGGTCTCCAGGATGGTGGCGCCGCGGCCGTAGGCCGGGAAGGCATCGCCGCGCTGGAAGGCCGCCCAGGTGGCCAGCGAAGGCGCAAAGGTATTGGTCTCGTGCTGGTAGCCAGCCACCAGAATGCGTGTCATCCAACTCTCCCGTTCAGGCGGCCGGCGCGGCCACCCGGGCGCCACCCCACGCCACGCCCGCCCCAGGCGCGGCGGCAAACAGCTTCTGGGTGTAGGCGTGCTGCGGCGCGGCGTATAGCGCGGCCGTGGGGCCCTGTTCGACGATGCGGCCCTGGTGCATCACGATGACGCGGTCACACAGCTGGGCGGCCACGCGCAGGTCGTGCGTGATGAAGAGCATGCCCAGGCCCAGCTCGGCCTGGATGTCGCGCAGCAGCGCGAGGATCTGCGCCTGTACCGACACATCCAGCGCACTGACCGCCTCGTCGGCCACCAGCACATGCGGCTGGCAGGCCAGCGCGCGCGCAATGGCCAGCCGCTGGCGCTGGCCGCCGCTGAACTGGCTGGGGTAACGCTGCAGGCCTTCGCGGGGCAGGCGCACCTTATCCATCAGGCTGGCGGCGCGGGCCTGGGCTTCGGCGCGTGTGGCACCAAAGTTCACCGCGCCTTCGATCAGGCTTTCGCCGATGCGCAGCCGCGGGTTGAGGCTGCGGTTAGGGTCTTGAAACACCACCTGCACGCGGTGGCGCAGTGGGCGCAGCCGGCGTTCCGGCAGTTCCGCCACCTCGGCATCGCCCCAGTGGATGCGGCCCGCCGTGGGCTCGATCAGGCGGATCAGGCAGCGCGCAAAGGTGCTCTTGCCGCTGCCGCTTTCGCCGACGATGCCCACCGTCTCACCGGCGCGCACGGTCAGCGCGGCCTCCTGCAGGGCGTGCGTGGCCCGCTCGCGGCCCAGCCAGTTGCGGCTGCTGTAGGTCTTGCTGACGGCCTCGCCCCGCAGCAGCACGGCCCCGGTGGGCTCGGGCCGTGGCGGGGGTGGCTGGATGCTGGGCACGGCCGCCAAGAGCATCTGGGTGTAGGCCTCACGCGGGGACTGCAAAACCTGCTCGCGGGTGCCCAGCTCCACCGCCCGGCCCTGGTTCATCACCAGCACCTCGTCGGCGATCTCGGCCACCACACCCATGTCGTGGGTGATGAACAGCACGGCGGCGCCTTGCTCGCGCTGCAGTTCCTCGATCAGCGCCAGGATCTCCTTCTGCGTGGTGACGTCCAGCGCGGTGGTGGGTTCGTCGCAGATCAGCAAGGCCGGCTTGAGGATCACCGCCATCGCAATGACGATGCGCTGGCGCTGCCCGCCCGAGAGCTGGTGCGGGTAGCTGCCAAAGATGCGCTCTGGCTCGGGCAGCTTCACGCGTTCAAACACCCGCAGGATCTCGGCCTTGCGCTGCATGGCGCCCCAATCGGTGTGCGTGCGCAGCAGTTCGTCGACCTGGTCGCCGCAGGCCATCACCGGGTTCAGGGCCGTCATCGGCTCCTGGAAGACCATGCCCATGGTCTGGCCGCGCAGCGCGCGCAGCCGCTCGGGTGAGGCTTCGTGCAGCGGCTCGCCTTTGAGCCACAGGCCGCCGGCGGCCACCGTCAGCTCGCGCGGCAGCAGGCCCATCACGGTGGTGGCCATCACGCTCTTGCCGCTGCCGCTTTCGCCCACCACACACAGCGTCTGCCCGGCGTGGATGGCCAGGCTGATGCCTTCGACGGCATGCGCGCGGTCAGCCCCCGCGGGCAAGGCCACGCTCAGGGCATCGATGCGCAAGACGGGCGGGTTCATCGCTTGGCAAACTTCGGGTCGAGCACGTCCCGCAGGCCGTCGCCCAGCAGGTTGACGGCCAGCACCGTGGGCACCAGGAACAAGGCCGGCCAAAGCACGGCGCCGGGGTACTGGCTGAAGGCGATGCGGCCTTCGGCCATGATGTTGCCCCAGGTGGGCACATCGGGCGGCAGGCCCAGGCCCAGGAAGCTGAGGATGGCTTCGGTCAGCACCGCACTGGCGGCGATGAAGGTGCCCTGCACGATCAGCGGCGCCAGGGCATTGGGCAGGATGTGCCGCCACAGGATGATGGGCGTGGGCGTGGCCAGCGCGCGGGCGGCTTCCACAAAGGGTTCCTCGCGCAGCGTCAGCACCAGCGAACGCACCAGCCGCGTCACGCGCGGTACCTCCGGGATGGCAATCGCCACCACCACTGTCCACACCTGCGCGCCCAGCGCGGCCACCAGGGCAATCGCCAGCAGGATGGACGGGATGGCCATCAGCCCGTCCATCACGCGCATCAGCACGGCATCGACGCCGCGGAAGTAGCCAGCCAGCATGCCCAGCAGGCCCCCCAGCAGCAGCGCCACACAGGCCGTGGCCAGGCCCACGATCAGCGAGACCCGTGTGCCATAGACCACGCGGCTCCAGATGTCGCGGCCCAGGCTGTCGCCGCCCATGCGCAGCGTGTGGTTCACGCTGCTGCCGTCGGGCATGGCAAAGGGCGCCACACGCCCGCTTTCGGCGTAGATGTGCGAGGCATCCATGGTGGAAGGGTCCACCGTGCCCAGCCAGGGCGCGGCCAGCGCGACGGCCACCATCGCGCCCAGCACCACGGTGCCGAAGCGGACGGCCCCATTGCGGGACAGGCGGGAGAAGGCGTTGCTCGAACTCATGGCCTCAGTAGCGGATGCGGGGGTCGAGGAACAGGTAGCTGACGTCCACCGCCAGGTTCACCACCACGTACAGCACGCTGAAGAACAGCACCACACCCTGGATCACGGGAAAGTCCCGGTTCAGCACGGCTTCCACCGTCAGCGAGCCCAGGCCGGGAATGGAATACACCGTTTCAGTGACCACCACGCCGCCAATCAGCAGCGCCACGCCGATGCCCACCACGGTGGCGATGGGCACCGCCGCGTTGGCCAGGGCGTGCCGCATCAGCACCGCGCGTTCGGCAATGCCCTTGGCACGGGCGGTGCGGATGTAGTCTTCGGTCAAGGCTTCAGACACGCTGGCCCGCGTCACACGTGCAATCAGCGCCACATAGATCAAACCCAGCGTGATCCAGGGCAGCACCAGGTGCCGGGCCCAGGCCAACGGCCCCTGCGCGTCGGGCCCGAACAGGCGCTTGTAGCCCTGCACCGGCAGCCAGCCCAGCTGGATGGAAAACAGGTAGATCAGCAGGTAGCCGATGACAAACACCGGCACCGAAAAGCCCAGCACCGAAAAGCCCGACAGCAGCCTGTCCAGCCAGCCGCCCATGCGCCAGGCGGCCAGCGTGCCCAGCGGTACGGCCACCAGCACCGCCAGCACGATGGTGCCGAGCGCCAGCGCCAGCGTCGGTTCGATGCGCTGCAGGATCAGCTCGGTGACGGGCTTGGTGAGGTAGTAGGAAAAGCCCAGGTCCCCCTGCAGCACCTTGCCCAGCCAGATGCCGTACTGCACCAGCAGCGGGCGGTTCAGGCCCAGCTGCTCGCGCACCGTCTCCACCTCTTGGGTGGTGGCGCTGTTGCCCGCGATGACGGCCGCCGGGTCCCCCGGCGACAGCCGCAGGATCAGGAAGACCACCACCGACACCACCAACAGCACCGGCAGCACGGCCGCCAGCCGCTGGAGCAGGAAACGCAGCATCAGTCGCTGTCGGGCTTCAGTTCTTCTTCACGCCCCACAGCACCGGCACCCCGGCATTCACCGGCACCAGGTTGCTGATGTTCTTGCGCACCACGCTCGGGCTCTGGTACTGGCCCAGCGGCGCATGGGTGGCGGTCTCGATGGCCAGCAGTTGGATCTCTTCGGCGATCTTCTTCTTGTCGGCCACGGTGGTGGCGCGGGCGAAGCGGTCCTTGGCCTGTTCGATGCGCGGCTCATCCTGCCAGCCGAACCAGCCGCGGTCACCCCGGGCGTTCAGCATGGCCTGGCCCAGTGGGTTTTCCAGGTCACCGGCCGTCCAGGCGGTGAGGAAGATGTTCCAGCCGCCATTGGCCGGCGGGTCTTTCTTGGCGCGGCGCGCCACCAGGCTGGCCCAGTCCATCTGCTGGAAATCGACCTTGAAGCCAGCCGCTTCCAGCTGCTGCTTGGCCACCAGCGGGATCTTGGCGATGGACGCCAGGTCTGTCGGACGCATCAGCGTGACGGGCGTACCGTCATAACCCGCTTCCTTCAGCATGGCCTGCGCTTTCTGCGGGTTGGCCACGCCGGTGAAGTAACCCGTCTTGTCGGTGGCGTACAGTGTGCCGCAGGGGTAGATGCTGGGGCAGTAGCGGAACAGCCCCGGCACACCCACCTGCGTCTTCAGGAAGGCCTCCTGCCCGATGGCCACCATGGCGGCCTGGCGAATCTTCGGGTTGTTGAAGGGCTTGTGCAGGTGGTTGAAGCGCATGATGAAGGACAGACCCGCCACCGCGAAGTCGTCGATGCGCACATCGGGCGTGGCCTTCAGCGACGAGATCTGGTCAAAGGCGGGCTGCTCCACCCAATCCACCTCACCGGCCTTGATGGCGTTGAACTGGGTCTGCGGGTCACGGATGATGACCCATTCGACACGGTCCACGTGCACCACCTTGCCGCCGGTCAGGCCGTCAATCGGCTCGGCGCGCGGCCGGTACTTCGGGTTCTTCAGGTAGACCACCTTCTCACCCGGCTTGAACTCGTCGGCCTTGAAGATGAAGGGGCCGGAACCGATGGATTCCTTGATCTGCTCGGTGGGCGAGGTGGCGGCGATGCGCGCCGGCATGATGAAGGGTACGTTGGACGAGGGCTTGCCCAGCGCGTCCAGCACGATGCCGCAGGGCTCGTTCAGGTTGAGCTTGAAGGTCTTGGCGTCCACCGCCTCGTAGCTGGCGATGAACTTGCCCAGCACGCCGCCCATCGCGTCGCGTGCGCTCCAGCGTTTGAGCGAGGCGACGACGTCTTCGCTGGTCACCGGCTTGCCGTCGTGGAATTCCAGGCCATCGCGCAGCGTGAAGGTCCAGGTCTTGCCGTCCTTGCTGGTCGTCCACTTGTCGACCATCTGCGGCTTGATCTCGCCTTTCTGGTTCACCCCGAACAGCGTGTCGTAGACCATGTAGGCATGGTTGCGCGTGACGTAGGCCGTTGTCCAGACAGGGTCCAGCACCGTCAGGTTGGCGTGGGGCACAAACTTCAGCGTGGTGGTCTGGGCCAGCGCGGCACCGTGGGTGCCGGCCAGCAACAGGGCCGAGGTGGCCAGCGTCAACAGTGAACGGCGCGCAAATCGCATGTCAGCTCCTTCTCGTTCTCGGGTGGGTGATTCTGGTTCCGGCCGCGCGCTTGTCCGCTAGGGCAAACACGATGCCGCGGGGCGGTTGGACAGCAGGGAAAGCACCTGGGTCTCGTAGGCGGCGGCCAGCGCCAGCAGCGCCGCATCGCCCTGTGGGCGGCCGATCAGCTGCAGGCCCATGGGCCAGCGGCCGCTGGGGTCAAAGCCGGCCGGCACGCTGATGGCGGGCAACCCGGCAAAGGTGGCGTACAGCGTCACCTCCATCCAGCGGTGGTAGGTGTCCATGGCGCGGCCGTTGATGCTGCGCGGCCAGGTCAGCTGCTGGTCAAACGGCCAGACTTGTGCAACGGGCAGCGCCAGCGCGTCATACCGCGCCATCAGCTGCACCAGGTGGCTGTGAAAGGCGCTGCGCACCTGCGCGGCCTGCATGAAGGCCATCATGGAGAGGTCCTGCCCGCGGTCCATCTCCCAGAGGGCTTCTGGCTTGACCTGTACGCGCGCCTCGGGCCGGCCTGCCAGGGCCGCCGCCACCGAAGGCGCCACCAGCGCCCGGCGCCACACCAGCCAGGCGTCCCAGAGCTGCGCGGCGCTGAAGCCCAGCGGGATGGGTTCGACCACCGCGCCGGCATCGGCCAGCACCTGGAGCGCCTGCTCGCACACCGGCAGGATGCCGGGCTCCATGGCCAGGTGGCCACCCAGGTCACCCAGCCAGCCGATGCGCGCGCCGCGCGCGGCGGTGGCGGCCTGGCGCGGTGTGGGCACAAAGCTTCTGGGCGCGTCGCTCAACGACAGCGGCGCCAGCGGATCGTGCCCAGCCTGGGTGGACAGCAGGGCTGCCACGTCGCGCACGGTGCGGCCCATCGGCCCGTCGGTGCCCAGCTGGCTGACAAAGAGCTCGGGCTTCGGGTAGGCCGGCACTCGGCCCTGGCTGGGCCGCAGGCCAAACACATGGTTCCAGCCGGCCGGGTTGCGCAGCGAACCCATGAAGTCAGACCCATCGGCCACCGGCAGCAGCCGCAGCGCCAGGGATACGGCCGCACCGCCGCTGGAGCCCCCCGCGCTGACCGTCGGGTCCCAGGCGTTGGGCGTGCCGCCAAAGAGGCGGTTGTAGGTGTGCGAGCCCAGGCCGAATTCCGGCATGTTGGTCTTGCCGATGACGATGCAGCCGGCGGCCTTCATGCGCTGCACAAAGCGGCTGTCCCGCGCCGGAAACGCCTGGGCCAGCAAGGGGCTGCCGAAGGTGGTGGGAAAACCTTCGGCGTGGCCCGTGTCCTTGATGGCCTGCGGAATGCCGTGCAGCCAGCCGCGGCTGCCTGGGGCGCTGCGGCGCGGTGCCAGTTCGGCGTCGCGTTGGTCGGCCTGGGCCAGCAGGGTTTCGGGGGCTGCCCGGTTGACGATGGCGTTGAAGCGCGGGTTCAAGGCGTCGACGCGCGCCAGCGTGGCCGCCATCACCTCGCGGCAGGAAACCTGGCGGCGTTGGATGGCCGCCGACAAGGCCTCGGCGCTGCCATCCAGCAGCTCACGCAAGGAACCCATCAGAAGCCCGGCGGCGGCACAAAGGCCCGCCAGTGTTCTTCCAGAAAACGTGCGAAGCGCAGGCAGACAGGGTCACCCAGCACGGGCCCGACGATCTGCGCGCCGATGGGCAGGCCCTCGGGCGAGGCCGTCAGCGGCACCACGGTGGACGGCAGGCCCACCAGTCCGGGGTAGCCGGCCCAGAAGAGCGAATCGGTGGACGGCTGGGGCCGGCCATTGACCGTGACCATGCGCTCCCAGCGGAAGCCCGTCTGCATGTGGGGAAAGGCGGCCGTGGTGGCCACGGGGCAGATGAGCAGGTCCCACTGATCGAAGAAACGGGCCCATTGGCGGCGCAGCGTGGCGCGGCGCTCGTCGTAGTGCACCCAATCGCGGTGCGTGAGCGTGTTGCCGCGCCAGTTCCAGCCCGCAAAACTGCGGCTGCCGGGCGGGTGCTGCGCGGCATGGGCTTGCGCAGCGGCGTAGTCGGCGTCGTTCAGGTGGGCCCCCGTGGCGGCACGCACCAGGTGCACATACACCTCCCAGGCCTCGGCGCTGTCCACCGGGCGTGCGGTCTCGCTCACCGTCAGCCCCTGCTCACGCAGGAAGGCGGCCAGGTCTTCCAGGCCGCGCCGCACCGGGGCGTCCACTTCGGCGCAGGCATCATCGGTGACCACCGCCACTCGCAGCTGGCGCGGTGCCAGGCCCGCATCGCGCCAGGCCACCGGGTGCCAGCCCAGCGGGCCGAACAGCTGCAGCGGGCTGCTCAGCACGTCCATCGCCAGAGACAAGTCGTGCGCGCTGCGCGCCAAGGGGCCGGCCACCGCGATGTCCAGCGCGTCGATGCAGACATCACCCGGCAGCTGATGGCCTTCCATGGGCACCACGCCCCAGGTGGGCTTGTGGCCGTAGACACCGCAGTAATGCGCCGGGTTGCGGATGCTGGCGCCAATGTCACTGCCCAGCTCCAGCGGCGTGAAGCCGGCGGCCAGCGCAGCGGCGGAACCGCCCGATGAGCCACCCGGCGTGCGGCCGGTGTCCCAGGGGTTGCGGGTGGTGCCGTAGATCGGGTTGAAGCTCTGCCAATCGGCCAGCGCCGAAGGCACGTTGGTCTTGCCGAAGACGATGGCGCCGGCCGCTTCCAGCCGCTGCGTGGCCACCGAATGGCCGGTGGCGGTGTTGCCCCGAAACGCCTCCAGCCCCCAGGTCGTGGGCAGGCCGGGCACGTCGAACGATTCCTTCACCGTCATCGGCAGGCCGTGCAGTGGGCCCCAGTGCTCACCCCTGGCCAGCGCGGCATCGGCCTCGGCGGCGCGGCTGCGGGCGTGGGCGATGTGGCGCACCACCACGGCGTTGAGGGTGGTGTCGTGGCGCTCGATGCGGGCCAAAAGGTGGTCCAGCAGCGCCACCGCGCTCAGCTCGCCGCGACGAAGCCGGCGCGACAGCTCGATCGCAGTGAGGAAGGCGAGTTCGGTCATCGTGTGGCGGGCACCGGGGACCCCCGGAGCGCGTCGGATGATGGCACCCGCTCGGGCAGGCCGCTATCAGGTTTGCGCATCCACAGCCTCAGGGTTGTGCCGGGGCATCTGGCTGGCGAGGCGCCTGGCCAGGGTTCTGGCAGGGCGGACGGACGGGCCCGCACGGGCATCAGGTTGCGCGATGATGCGAGCCGTTTCAACCGCCATCGCCGCTGCGGGCGGGGCTTGGCTTGGCTGGCTTGGCGACGATGCCAAGGCTCAACCGCATCAAGGGGAAGAAGTGAGCATGGCGGACATCACAGACACGGGCGGCCACCCCCGGGCGCCCGCTTGGCGGGGGCCTGACGCCGCACCGCCCGCCGGGTGGGGCTGCCAGCTCGGCCTGGCAGGGGCACGGGCGTTCGCGTTCGCCTTCGCCGCTGCGCTGGCCCTGGCCGCCACACCCCCACCGGCCGTGGCCGCACCGACAGCGACTGGCTTTGTGTCCACCCGCCCGGCGCCGCGGGTCGAACACTGGCAAAAGCGCCAGCAGGAGATCAGCCGCGCCCTGATCAACCGCCAGCGCATGGCCGCCACACGGCTGGTCTTCATCGGCGACTCCATCACCGATTTCTGGCTCTTTGACCTCAACCCCTGGGTCGACGGCCAGTACTACGGCCGCCAAGTCTGGGACGAGAGTTTTGCCGGCCGTGTGTCGCAGAACCTGGCGCTGAACATCGGCATCTCGGGTGACCGCACCGAGCATGTGCTGCACCGGCTGCAGCCACGGGCCCAGGGTGGTCTGGGCCACCTCGACGCCCCCGGGCTGCGGCCCGAGTTTCTGGTGGTGATGCTGGGCATCAACAACACCTGGGCCGCTGAATCGCCCGTGGCCGACAGTGTGTTCGACGGAGTGCGTGCGGTGCTGGTGGCGGCGCACCAGCGGCAGCCGCGGGCGCGCATCGTGCTGCAGTCGCTGCTGCCCACGAACGACCCGGTGAAGAACCGCGAGGTGGTGGAGGTGGTCAACCAACGCCTGAAGGCCCTGACGCTCAGCCCCGAGTGGGCGGGCTTCACCCGTTGGCTGGACCTGACGCCCGGCTTCCTGGACGCCCAGGGCCAGCAACGGCCGGAGCTCTACACCGACGGGCTACACCCCAACCGGGAAGGCTACCGCGTCTGGCGCGACCTGCTCGTGCCGTTTCTGCAGGCCGAACGGGCGCGTGAGGGTTCAGGCCAGTGAATCAGCCAGGTGCGTGAGGCTGCATCAGCGGGCTGGCCATGCCTTCCCGGTGCAGCGGCACCGCCTCCAGCGCGCCGGCCCAGGGCATGGCCGAGACACCCCAGATCTGCACCGACGGCGTGAGCTGCTCGCGCTCGGCCACACAACCCAGGCGCAGGTTCAGCAGCTTGGGTGGGCCGTCAGCTTCCGATGCATAGAGCTGGGTGCCACACGCTGGGCAGAAGGCCTGCACACGCCGGTTGCCGCTGGCGGCCACCTTCACATAGTGCGTGGGGGTTCCCGTCAACTGCACCTGCTCTGCCGGAACGGGCAGCACCGCACGGAAGGGTGCGCCTGAAAACACCTGGCAATCGGCACAGTGGCAGACGATGACCCGCGAAGGGTCCACCAGCGCCGTGAAGGAGATGGCGCCGCAGTGGCACTGGCCGGTGATCTGCATGATGACCTCGCGGTGGGGGGTGACGGAATGCGCCGCTGCGGCTGTCAGCGCCGGCGGTGGAGCAGCCAGAGGGCGCCCAGCGGCACCGCCGCCAGCAGGCTGGTGAGGATCAGGTCCTTGGCCGAGCGGTAAAGGGGGTGCTGGGTCAGCAAGGCCGTGGCATCCGCCCGCATGTCCGCGGCAACCGCCACCAGCACCCGCATCAGCCCGATGACCGCGGCCGTCACGGCCATGCCGGAACCGATGCCCAGCAGCAAGGCGGGAGCTTTGGTGGTGGACATGGCAGGCCTGCTCCGTGAAGGTGTCCGGTGGGTGGTCAATGTACTGCAGCTGCGCTGACGCGCGACGCGGATGGGCTGTCACTCGGGTGGGACTTGGCTGCTTTCCCGCCGGCGGCTGCCAGAGCTCGACCGTGTTCCCTTCAGGGTCCATCACCCACCCGAACTTGCCGTATTCGGAATCGTCGGTCTTGTCCAGCACGTGGCAGCCTTTGTCGCGTCGGCCCAGGTGAAGGCCGCGCCGCCTCAGCTCTGCACATCAATGCCCAGGTGACGTTGACGCCACGCGCAGAGCGCCTTCGGGTCCTTGGCGGTGAAGAAGATGCCGCCGATGCCTGTCACGCGTTTCATGAGTGCGCCTGGACGCGTTGATCAATCACCGCCACAGCCGCCGCCGTCACCCCCGCCGTCTCCGTCGCTGTCGCGGCCACTCGAACCGCCACCGCCACAGCTGCCCGACGCTGACTCAGGGCGCTTGAACGACCCTGGATCATGCTCCACCGCGCCCGGAATGCCCAGCTTGGCGTCCAGCGCAAAGAGCAGCGGCAACCGCGTGGCGTTGTCGGGGTTGATGTTCTCTTCCAGGCAGGCCAACCGCCAGGTGCGCCAGGTGGCCTGGCCGTTGTCGTCGCGGTTGCCCATCGCCTGGGGCGGGATGTGGTGAAAGTAGGCGCCGAAGGCTTCCTGGCAGAAATCCGAGTAGGCCTGCGTGTCCAGGATGAAGGCGTGCCACAGCGTATCGGCCGCCTTGGACGGCATGGTCACCAGGCCGGATCCGGCGCGCAGGTGCACCAGGAAAAACTGGCGCAGCGCGCGCGCCGCCAGGTGGTAATCCTTGGGGCCGAGGTGGGGGTAGGCCACCACCAGCTGCTCCAGCACAGCCGTCGGGAATACATAGGCGCGGATGCTGCGTTCACGCTCGAGTTCACGGCGTTTGCGGTGTTCCGACATGGCAAAGGCCGCCAGGGCCGACACCACCAGCAACAGAAGCGCGAGGGCCAGCATCATGGGCGGGCAGGCTCGCTGGCTGCCGGTGCGGGTGGCGGCGCCAGCGACCGCGCGGAGGTGGCCACAGGCAAGGTACTGCAGACGACCAACCGCATGGCTCGGAACGGCTTCATTCAAGCTCCCTGCAAGTTTCTGCGCCTGAGACATCGGGCTCGGGAAAGGCGTGGATGCCGGGCCCAGGCTTGCACCACCAACCGGGCTTCGGCGCCGGTTGGCTGTCCGCGCGCCCCACTGTACATTGCCATGGCCATGGCCAATCCTCTCAAGCTTGCCGCCATGATCCGGTCGTCCAAGGAACGTGCATGGGCGCCGCCCATTCCCACCGTTGATTGCTGAGAGGCTTTCATGACAGCCCACGTGGACTTCTTCTTCAATTTTGGCAGCACCTACAGCTACCTGGCCGTCATGCGCCTGGAAGATGCCGCGCGGCAGGCGGCAGTGACGGTGAATTGGCGCCCGTTCAATGTGCGCAAGCTCTTTGTGGAGCAGACCAACATTCCCTTCCCCAAGGACAAGGCGGCGAAGGTGGCCTACATGTGGCGGGACATCGAGCGCCGGGCCGAACGCTTCGGGTTGGCGTGGAACGGCATTCCGCCCTACCCCGTGGACCGATCGGGTCTTGCCAATCGGCTCGGCGTCATTGCTGGGCAAGAGGGCTGGGCGCCCGAGTTCACCCGCGCCGCCTACCGCGCCTGGTTCATCGACCACCAGGACTTCGGGCAAACCGACGTCGCGCATGCCCTGCTGACCGAGCTCGGACACGACGCAGCCGCACTCATCGCGCGCGCCAACAGCGACGACGCCAAGGCGGCCTTTGACGCCGAGACCGACGTGGCCCGGTCACTGGGCATCTTTGGCGTCCCCACGTTTGCCGTCGGTAACGAGATCTTCTGGGGCCATGACCGCATGGACGATGCCTTGGACTGGGCCCTTGCAACGCGGGAAAGCGTCTGAACGCTGGAACACCCATGCGCCGCCCCACCCGCCTGTCTGCCCTGCTGCTGCTCACCCTCACCCTCTCCGCCTGCAGCAGCCTGCCGCTGTGGATGGTCGTTCAGGGCAAGGCCGAGATCACCGACCACCGGCACTTCGTCAACGCGCCGATCACGCGCGCGGCGGTGCCCTCCCCCTTGCCTTCGCCCGCGCAGCCCGTGGCCCTGCGCTGGCCAGGCGGCCTGACGCCTGACGCCGCCGCGGAGCAGCTGGCGGCCCGCGACACGGTGGCGCTGCTGGTGCTGCGGCGCGGCGAGCTGGTGCACGAGCAGTATTTCAACGGCTTCAGCCGCGACACCCTGGGCACCTCGTTCTCGGTGGCCAAGTCGGTGGTGTCGCTGCTGGTGGGGGTGGCGGTGGCCGATGGCCGCATCCACCACGTGGACGACCCTGTCACCCGCTACCTGCCGGAACTGCAGGCGCAGGACACACGCTTTGGGCAGATCACGCTGCGGCACCTGCTGGCCATGCGCAGTGGCATTGACTTTGACGAGGCCTACACGGTGCCGTGGTCCCAGGCCGCGACGTTCTACCTCGGGCCTGACATGAAGGCGCAAGTGGCCCGCCTGCGCATCAGGACCGCACCTGACCAAGCCTATTCCTACCAAAGTGGCGACACGCAGCTGCTGGCCATGGCGCTGGAGCGCGCGGTGGGCATGCCCTTGGCCAACTACCTGCAGCAGCGGCTATGGCAGCCCATGGGCGCGGAGTTCGACGCCAGCTGGAGCCTGGACAGCGCCGCCGGCGGCGTGGCACGGGCCTTCTGCTGCCTGAACGCCCGCGCGGTGGATTACCTGCGCCTGGGCCAGGCGGTGCTGAATGGCGGGCGAGCCGCCAGCGGTGCGCCACTGGTGAGCGCCGATTGGCTGCGCCAGAGCACGGCGGTGCAGCAGCGGCCCGGCGTGGATGCCGCGGCCCAGCGCAACATCGAACGCCCGGCCAGCCGCTTTCAGGCCTTCTATGCCTGGCAGTGGCGCCGTGCGCTGTCACCCGCACAGACTGCCGCGGGGCAGGCCGCGGCGGCGCGTCAACCCGGCGCCTCGGCCTGGCCCAGCGCCACCCAGGCTGAGCCCGGTGACGACGTCTATGCCGAGGGCTTGCGCGGGCAGTACATCTACATCGCTCCCGGTACGCAGACGGTCATCGTCCGCCTGGGGCGTGAACGGGGCGGCCTGTTCTGGCCCGCGTGGCTGGGTGAGCTGGCGCGGCTGAACCCGTAGCAGGCCGCCTTCAGGCGCCGGGTTCTCTCAGGAAGATCTCCACGCGCCGGTTCTGCGCACGGCCAGCTTCGCTGCCGTTGTCGGCCAGTGGCTCGCGCTCACCCCGGCCCATGGCCTGCAGCTGGCTGCCGGGCACACCGCGCGACATCAGGTAGTCGCGCACGCTGTTGGCCCGTGCCATGGACAGCGGCTCGTTCAGGGCCGTGGTGCCGGTGCTGTCGGTGTGCCCGACGATGCGCACCCGCGCGCCGGCATCGCCCCGAAGCTCCGCAGCAAAGGGGTCCAACACGCTGCGCATGCCCGGCCGGATGGCCGCGCTGTCGCTGTCAAACGAGACATCGGCGGGGATGTTCAGCTTGAGCTGGTTGTCGGCCGTGCGGCTGACCTCCACGCCAGTGCCACGGGTGGCCTGCTCCAGGGCCACGCGGCGGTCTTCCTGCCGCTTGGACCACAGGTTGCCCGCCACCGCGCCCAGGGCGCCGCCCACCACGGCACCCGTGCCGGCCTTGCCGCCAGTGGCGGCACCCAGCAGGGCGCCGGCCACGGCGCCCACAGCAGCGCCTTGTGCGGTGCCGCGCTGGCGTTCACTCATGTCGGCGCAGCCGGCGGTGGCCAGGGCGGCCGCCGTGGCCATGCAGGCCAGGGTTCGGGTTGCAGGGTGTCTCATGGGGTGTCCTTCCAGGGGTGGCGCCGCTGCCGGCGCGAGGGGTGTCATTCGGTCTTTCATCACATCGCCAACGCTTCCTTGGTCAGGCTCCAGGCCTGGGACAACTTGGCGCCGCGCGCGTGGTGGGCGTCCTTGACGCGCTGCATGCGTTCTTCCACACGGGTCTTGGCCTCTCCCTGGGCCTGGCTGTCGTGGTCAAACTGCGCTTCAGCCGCCGCCAGGCGGGAACGCCTGAACACCTGGCCACCCGCCGCTTCCAGCGCGGTGTCCACCGGGATCACCCATTCCTCGTCGAGCTCGGCCACCAGCGCCGCCTTGCCAGGCATCAGGTGCCGGGTGGCTTCGTCGATGAAGTCCAGGCCCACACCCGCCGCCCAGTAGCTCTGTTCAATGGCGTTCTTCCATGGCGTTCAAGCGGGTTGTACCGGGAAGCGGGCTTCGCATCTGTTCGACAGCGCACGCGGGGTGGCTGCCGAACGACTGCCGCCGTCCTGCGAGCTCACCGCTCCTTTGACCACACCCTGATCACCCACTTGCGACACTCGCTGAACCACAGCACACCACTGGCCATGGCCACGCACACGCCCCACTGCAACAGTGTCAGCGGTGCTGTGCCGAACGCCTCATTCAGGAAAGGCACGTGCACCACGGCCACCTGCAGACCAGCCGACAGCAACACCGCGGCCCACAACCAGTGGTTGGCAAACAGGCCATGCCATGCGCTGCGTGTCTCTGAGCGGGCGTTGAAGCAATTGAAGAGTTGGGCCAGCACCAGCACGGTGAAGGCTGCCGTGCGGGCCTGCGTCAGGCTGTGCTGGCCTTCGATCAGCCCACCCGGCAAGAAGGCGTCCAGCGTCAGCAGGGCCAGCAGCGCCATCACGCTGCCGGTGGCTGCAATGCCGGCCCACATGGGCGCGTCGATCATGCGGGCATCACGCCGCCGCGGCGGGCGGGCCATGGTGTGCCTGGCAATCGGGTCCATGCCCATGGCCAGTGCCGGGCCGGCATCGGTGATGAGGTTGATCCACAGGATCTGCGTGGCCAGCAGCGGCAGCACCAGGGCCTCGCCCGCGCCCGCCGCCGTCAGCCCGATGACGCCGGCCCCCACCACCCCCAGGAAGACGGTCAACACCTCGCCCAGGTTTGACGACAGCAGGTAGCGCAAGAACTTGCGGATGTTGTCGAGCACACCCCGGCCTTCCCGAACCGCGGCGACGAGGGTGCCGAAGTTGTCATCGGCCAGGATCATCCGTGCCGCCTGCTTGGACACCTCCGTGCCGGTCACGCCCATGGCCACACCGATGTCCGCGGCCTTCAGCGCGGGGGCATCGTTGACACCATCACCCGTCATGGCCACCACCTCGCCGCGCGACTGCAGCGCCTGCACGATGCGCAGCTTGTGGCTCGGGGCGACACGGGCAAATACGGTGGTCTGGGCCACGGCGTCTGCCAGCGCCGCATCGCCCTGCCTGGCCAGGGCGTCGAGCTCAAGGCCGGTCAACACACCCGCTGGCGCTCCGACACCCCCCGGAAGCATGCCGAGGTCTGCTGCGATGCGCCGCGCCGTGCGCGGGTGGTCGCCCGTGATCATGATCACCCGCAGGCCGGCGGCCTGCGCCTGGCGGATGGCCTGGGCCACCTCGGCACGCGGCGGGTCGATGATGCCCACCGTACCGGCATAGACCAGGCGCTGCTCCAGCGCGGGGTGCGCGGCGGGCTGCTCGCCAGCGTCCAGCGCACGGTAGGCCACCGCCAGAGTGCGCAGCGCGTCATCGGCCAAGGCCGCCACCTCGGCCAGGATGCGCTGGCGCATCGTCGCGTCGAGCACCACCGTGGCGTGGCCCACGCGCTGGTGGGTGCAGCGCGCCAACACCTCCCCGGGCGCGCCCTTGGTGACCACCACGGGTGAGTCGCCATGGGCGTGGTCGGCCTCGAGGGTGGACATCATCTTGCGGTCAGACGTGAACGGCAGTTCAGCCAGGCGGGTGAAGCGCGCCTTGCGCCCTTCGGTGGCACCCAGCTTGTGCTCGGCCACCAGGAAGGCGGCCTCGGTCGGGTCGCCCTGGATCTGCCAGGCACCGCTGGCGGCCTGCTGCCAGGTGGCGTTGCCGGCCAGGCTGCCGCCGCTGAGGACGGCCTGCACCTCGGCCAGCGCCTCACCCGACACGAGGGCCACCCCGGCCCGCTGCACCTGGCCTCGGGGCCCATAGCCCACACCCGTCACCTCACTCGTGCCCGAGGCCGTGACCACGCGCACGATGGTCATCTCGGCGCGGGTCAGGGTGCCCGTCTTGTCGGTGGCGATGACCGACGCCGAGCCCAGTGTCTCCACTGAGGCCAGCTGCTTGACGATGGCGTGGCGCCGCGCCAGGCGCTGCACGCCAAGGGCCAGCACCACCGACAGGATGGCCGGCAGGCCCTCCGGCACCGCGGCCACCGCCAGCGACACGCCCAGCAGCAGCACGTGGACAAGATCGCCCGCCGCGCGCACAGGGCCCGTGGCCAGGATCGTGCCCACCACCACCCCGGCGATCACCACGGCGGCCAGACCCAGCAGGCGCCCGGTGCGGGCCATCTCGGCCTGCAGGGGTGTGGGCGCGGCCGCCGTCTCGTCCAGCAGGGTGGCGATGGCACCCATCTCCGTCTGCATGCCCACGGCCGTGACCACCGCCATGCCACTGCCCTGGGCCACCGAGGTGCCCTGGAACACGGTGTCCAGCCGGTCACCCAGGGCGGCGGGCGCGGTCAGTGGCTTCGCGTCCTTCAGCACCGATTCGCTCTCTCCGGTCAGCGACGCTTCCAGCAGCCGCAGGCCAACGGCCTTCACCAGGCGGGCATCGGCGCCCACGGCGTCACCTTCCGACAGCACCAGCAAGTCACCCACCACCAGTTCAGCGCTGGGAATGCGCAGCAGCCTGCCGCCTCGGCGCACGCTGGACATGGCCTGGGACAGGCGCGCCAGGGCCTTCACCGCGTCGCGGGCCTTGGCTTCCTGAAGCCCGCCCAGCACCGCATTGAGCAGCACCACGGCCGCGATGACCAGCGCATCCACCGGCCAACCCTGGCGGCCTTCCACCAGCCAGGCCGCCAGTGCCACGGCGGCGGCGGCCAGCAGCAGGATGACCAGCGGGTCCTGCAGCTGCCGCAGCGCGCGGCGCCAAGCAGGGGTGCTGCGCTTGACGCGCAGGGTGTTGGGGCCATCCCGCGCCAGGCGACGGCGCGCCTCGGCCGCGGTCAGTCCGCAGCTTGGGCTGGACAGCCGTTGGGAACGCGCGGGGTGCGGAGGCATCGGCACGACAAGCCTACGCAGGACCGCGCGGGGCGACGGTGCGCCAGCGCACCGACCCGCCACGATCGGCGGCACCCGAAGTGCCAGCGGTGCCGGCTGCACCCACTGCAGCAACGGCACCACCGCCCGGGTTACACACACTTACGCCTGCAAGACCCTTCGCGCCGATGGCGCGCCAGGCCATTGGCTAACGTGCCGCTCGACACCCAGGAGGCCCCATGAACCCGTTGAACGCAAACGCCTGCCGGTGGGCCGCGGCCTGCTGCGCCGCCCTGCTGGTGCCCACCAGCGCCATCGCCGCGCCCACCACGCTGACACCCCACATCAAGGTAGACCAGTTCGGCTACCTGCGGCGCATGGCCAAGGTGGCCATCGTGGCCGACCCCGTGCAGGGCAACAACAGCGCGCAATCCTTCAACCCGGGCACCGGGCCCAACCAGTACCAGGTGCGCCGCTGGGCCGACAACGCGGTGGTCTTCAGCGGCACGCTGCGCAGCTGGCGCAACGGCGCCGTGCACGCGCAATCGGGTGACCGCGGCTGGTCTTTTGATTTCTCCGCGCTGGCCACG
This sequence comes from Rubrivivax sp., assembly GCA_021298085.1. Classification (GTDB taxonomy): domain Bacteria; phylum Pseudomonadota; class Gammaproteobacteria; order Burkholderiales; family Burkholderiaceae_C; genus Rubrivivax. Next base: position 34,398 of record JAJTDE010000051.1, on the reverse strand, counting down.
CCGGGCTCCTACTACATCCACGACAGCCTGAACAACGTCAGTTCCGGCCGCTTCGAGATCAACACCGCCGCCTACAACGCGGTCTTGCGCCAGGCGCTGCGCACCTTCTACTACCAGCGCCTGAACACCGCCAAGCAGCTGCCCTTTGCCGAAGGTGGCTGGACCGACGCCGCCGCCTACGAAGGCCCCAGCCAGGACCGCTTCGCCACCAGCGTCTATGCCAAGGGCAACCCTGCGACATCGCGGGACCTGAGCGGCGGCTGGATGGACGCGGGCGACACCAACAAGTACACCACCTTCGCCCGCAACGCCGTGCTGCAGCTGCTGGACGCCTGGCGCATCAACCCCGCGGTGTTTGGTGACGCCAATGGCATCCCTGAAAGCGGCAACGGCCTGCCCGATCTGCTGGACGAACTGAAGTTCGAGCTGGAGTTTCTCAAGCGCATGCAGAACGCCACCGGCACCCAGGGCTTCCTGCTCAAGGTGGGTGTGCTGGACTACGAACTGGCCACCCCGCTGAGCACCGACCGCCGCCCGCGCTACTACGTGCCCGAATGCACATCGGCCACGCTGGCGGGTGCCGCGATGTTTGCGGCATCCGCAGGTGTCTACCGGGCCATCCCCTCACAGGTGGCCTACGGCAATGACCTGCTCGCCCGCGCCGAAGCCGCCTGGAACCGTGCCAAGGCCACCACCAACCAGTTCAGCGCCAACGCCTTCCAGACCCACTGCGACACCATGGAAGTGAAGGCCGGCGACGCCGACCACACCGTGGCTGAACAGGTGGGCAGCGCGCTGATCGCCGCCATTCACCTGTTCGAGCTGACCGGCAAGGCCGAATACCGCGATTTTGTCCAGGCGCGCTACACCACGGTGGAGCCGGTGTCCAACAACTGGTGGGGCCCCTACAACCTGCCGCTGCAGAATGCGCTGCTGCGTTATGCCAACATGCTGCCGCCCAGCAGCCCCGTGGCCACGGACATCCGCAACCGCAAGGCGGCTCAGAACAGCACCATGTCGCTGACCGACCGCAACGCCGAGACCGACCTCTACCGCGCCTTCATGCCCGATGACCAATACCATTGGGGCAGCACCATGATCAAGGCCAACGTCGGCCTGATGAACCTGGATTTCGTCAGCCACCGCATCAACCCGGCCCAGGCCGCCAGCTACCAGGCCCTGGCCGATCAGCACCTGAACTGGCTGCACGGCGCCAACCCCCTGGGGCTGGTGATGCTGTCCAACATGGCGGCCTTTGGCGCGGAATCGTCCATCAATGAGATCTTCCACTCGTGGTTCAACGATGGCTCGGTCTGGGACAACGCCAGGACATCGCGCTTCGGCCCGCCCCCGGGCTACGTGACCGGCGGGCCCAATCCCTTCTACTCCGGCACGGTGGGTGGCATTCGCAACCAGCCGCCGCAGAAGGCCTACAAGGACTGGAACGACCACGCCGAAGCCTCGTACGAGATCTCCGAGCCCGCCATCTACTACCAGGCGGCCTACATCAACCTGCTGGCGCGTTCGATGGTCAGCCGCGCGGCCTCTGGCGCCGACACCACCGTTCGCGCCTATGCCGACGCCCTGGGCAGTGGCTGGCAGGACTGGTCGTGGAACACGGTGGTCAACCTGGCCAACACCAGCCCGGTGCGCGTGGGCAAGCGTGCCATCCGCGCCGACATCGGCGCCTGGGGTGGCCTGTCCTTGTGGCGCAACAACGCCGTGGCCCTGGGCGACGCCGCCGCGGTGCGCTTCTGGGTCTACAACGACTCACCGGGCACGGTGCCGCTGCAGGTGATGGTGAATGTGGACGATTCCTCCAACGCCGCCCGCACCGCCAACCTGACGGTGCCGCCACGGGTATGGACAGAGATCAGCCTGCCACGCGCGCAGCTGGGCAGCGCCCCGGCGCTGAAGCGCCTGAGCATCATGAAGTTTGACGCCAGCCCCAGCACCCGCCTGTTCTTCGACGACATCCGCGTGCAGCCCTGAGCCAGAACGCCTGAGCCCGCAGCCTGGCGGCAGCGGGTGGGTGCCGCGGTGCGTCAGCCGCCCGGCGGTTGGGCGCAGCGCAGCAGCGCCAGGCGGATGCGCTCGAGCGTGAGCTCCACCGGGGCTTCAGCAGACACCTCCAGCCCCAGGGTGCGGGCGATCGCGTTCACACGCGCCGGGTTCAGCGGAATGCCGCCACGGTCAACCGCCTCGATCAAGGCCTGTGCGCGTTGAACATCGCTGAGCGGCTGGGTCTTCGGCCGACGCAGCCAATCTGTGATCCACCTCATGGCGAGGCAGTGTAGGTGGCCTTCAACGGCCACACGGCCAGCCGTAGGGGGGTCTGTTCACGAGCGCACAGACCCGCATCAGACCGCACCCCAAGCTGCGGCATGTCCACCCCCACCCCCAGCTCGCCCGAGATGCTCCAGCGGATGGACGCCTACTGGCGAGCCTCCAACTCCCTGGCCGTGGGGCAGATCTACCTGCAGGACAACCCGCTGCTGCGCCAGCCACTGACGCTGGACCACATCAAGCCGCAGGTGGGGCACTGGGGCACGGTGCCGGGGCAGAACGTCATCGGTGTCTGCGAAAGCGCTTCATGCTGGCCGACGCCCTGAACCAGGTCATCCAGCAGATCCAGCGCATCCAGGCAGAGCTGGAGCGCTGGATGCGCAGCTACCAGCCGCCGGAGTTGTTCGACGAGTTCAGCTCGCCCGGCGCCGTCCAGGTACAGGACACGCTGGTGCTGGGCAACTTCCTGAGCGACGTCATGCGGCTGCATGGCCAGGCGGTGATTCGTCTTCAGCGGCGCTGTGCAGGTGGCCTCTACACTCCGGTGGATGCATCCCCAGGCTGACACCCTCTGGCGCGGGCCGCGCTGGACGCTGTCGCTGCTGCTCGCGTGCCTGGGCATGATGGGCCCCTTTGCCATCGACACCTACCTGCCGGCCTTTGCCGGCATCGCGGCCGACCTGCAGGCCACGCCGGTGCAGATGCAGCAGACGCTGTCGGCCTACCTCGCGGCCTTTGCGGTCATGAACCTGTTCCACGGCGCCTTGTCCGACAGCGTGGGCCGGCGGCCGGTGGTGCTGGTGGCCGTGCTGGTGTTTGTCGCGGGTTCCGTGGGCTGTGCACTGAGCAGCAGCATCGGCCAGCTGGTGGCATTCCGGGCGATGCAGGGGCTCTCGGCCGGGGCGGGCATGGTAGTGTCGCGCGCCATCATCCGAGACCTCTACCCGCCGGTGGAAGCGCAGCGGGTGATGAGCCAGGTCACGATCTTCTTCGGGGTGGCCCCGGCACTGGCACCGCTGGTGGGTGGTTGGCTCTTTGTGCACCTGGGCTGGCACAGCGTGTTCTGGCTGCTGGCCGGGCTGGGCCTGCTGCTGTGGCTGATGATGCTGCAGCGGCTGCCGGAATCGCTGCATGCCAGCCAGCGCCAGCCCTTCCACCCCGCACACCTGCTCCGGGGTTACTGGCAGATGGGCACCAGCCTGCGATTCCTGGCGCTGGTGGTGGCCGGTGGTGTGCCCTTCAACGGCCTGTTCATCTACGTGCTGTCGTCGCCCGCCTGGCTGGGTGACCACCTCGGCCTGCAGCCGCAGCAGTTCTTCTGGTTCTTTGTGCTCAGCGTCAGCGGCATCATGGGCGGCGCCTGGTGGAGCGGACGCCTGGCGGGCCGGGTGCCGCGGTCACGGCAGGTGCGGCAGGGCTTTCTCATCATGGGCATCAGCACGGCTGTCAACCTGGCGCTGAACGCCGTCTGGGCGCCACACGCCGCGTGGGCCCTGTGGCCGGTGGCGTGTTATGCCTTCGGCTGGTCGCTCATCGCGCCGGCCTTGACCCTGCTGGTGCTGGACGAAGTGCCCGAGCGGCGCGGCATGGCATCGTCGGTGCAGGCCTTTGTGGGTGCCATGGCCAACGCGCTGGTTGCTGGGGTGTTGTCACCCTGGGTGATGGGTTCGGCGCTCTCGCTGGCGCTGGCGTCGGCCGCGCTGATGGCCACCGGTGGCCTGGCCTGGCTGTGGGTCAAGCGGCAGGTAGCGGTGCAGTGATCTGCCCGCAGTGATCGGCACCCGCGCAGAGGCTCAAGGCCGCCGCCCGCCCCCCGCCGACACTGGCCTTCAGCGCACCACGCGGGCGACAGCGCATCGGGGCTGATGGTCTCGACGGTGATCTGCAGGTCATCGCAGGCCCAGGGTTCAAGCGCATCAGCTGCTGATGGTGGCCAACCACCATCGGCCAGCGCACTCAATCCCTCCTGCGCTCGCCCCGATCCTTCGACAGACCGGTTTTCTTCGGTTCCACGCCAGGGTCTCGATGGCACTCCACGCAGTTCTCGAAGTCCCGAATTCCTTCCTTCTCGTGTTCAGCCCGCGTGTTGGCGGGCGTGTGCTCATGACAGCCGTAGCAGGTGAACGTGCTGTAGTCGTTGCCCTTGTGGCAGGTCACGCATGGGGCATCGTGGTCGCGGTCCAGAACAAATGACTTGGCGTGGTCGACGGTGGCGGGCTTCCAGGCCTCTTGCCGATGGCAGGCCTGGCAGTCACCGGCGACTTTCAGGTGCAGCGTGTCCGTTGGCTTCTGGTGGCAGCCATCGCACTGCTTCTGAACGGCCGGGCGCAGCAGCGCATGCGAGAAGGACTGGTGGCCTTGCTGCGCGAGCCGTGGGCTGCGGTGGTCGGTGTGGCACGCCATGCAGTCCTGCTCGATCAGCGCCTGATGGAACGAGGACTTCAGGCGCGGCTGTGAGGCCTTCGGAACGATGGCCATGCCCTTCGTGGTGCGAAGCCCAATGTCAGGCAGTTTGTGGCACTCGATGCACAGCGTGGCTGACGCGCCGCGCCAGGGTCTGTGGCACGCAAAGCAATCAGTGCCCACCTCCGCATGCGCCGAGACCACCGGCCCCGGGCTGACCATCAGGTGCGGATAGGCGAAGGCCAGCCCGATCAGCACCAGCAGGTTGGCCGCAATCGTCCAGAACAGCCAGCGGCCCTTCACTTCCAGCCCCAGAACAGGAAGGTCGCGATGATGTGCGCCAGACCGAGGACGGCAAATGCCAAGGTGATGGGGAAGTGAATGACACGCCACTGCTTGACGGCGTCGAAGGTCATGGTGTCCCAGTAGGTTCGCTCGGCCAATTCGTCGGCTGCCAGGCCTTGGTCGCGCATGCGCTGGCGAGCCTCGTCAAGCCTGCGCCGGCTGCGGCTGATCAGGTACTTCCCCGTCAAGCCGCTGCCGACGTTGACCAGCATCGCGGCCACGGCCAGCCAGGCCAGGATCGCGTTGAAGTGGATACCGGCGTGCACGAGCACCAGCAGCGAACCCAGCCAGGCCAGCCCCTCGTGCCAGCGCAGCAGTGTGGCCGGTTGGCCTGAACGAATCAGCTTGCGCTTGCGCAACGAATAGCCGAACGACCCGATGATCAGAAGCACACCCGGTATGCCGAGCCAGCGACCGACCCACACGATGTTCATCCCATGCAGTGCCGCGTCGATGACCAGGGTGCACGCGATCAGCGCCGCCATGTACACCACCAAGGGGAGCACCTCGTTGCGCAGGAGTCGGGCTTGCTGTGGCATCGGGCGCATCGGTTCAGGCATCGAGCACCAGGGCCGAAACCGGCCGCGCGAGGCACAGCAGGCAATGACCCGGTGCGGGATCGAAGGCCGGGCGCTGCGGGTAGACCACAGAGCCCGCGACTTGTCGGGTCTCGCAACTGCCACAACTGCCGGATCGACAGCCGGACTCGACAGCCACGCCATGGCGTTCGGCAAAGTCCAGCAGGTTGGCGTCGCTGCCGTCCCAGTGGAGCGTTCGCCCTGCGCGTTTGAACTGAACCTCGAGCGCCTGGTCGGACATCGCCTCGGCGGTGGCTGCGCCCGTGGGTGGGCTCGCGGAACCCGCCCTGCGCACCGACGCAGGCCCGAAGGCTTCGAAGTACACGTCGGCATCTGGGACACCCCATTCGGCCAGCGCAGGAACCAGGCTCTCCATCATGGCCGCCGGCCCGCAGAGGTAGAACTGGTGCCGCCCATGGGGCAGCGTCTTCTGCAGCAGTGGCAGATCCACGCGACCGGTGTGCTGGAAGTCCCTGCCCAGCAGGTCTTCTTCAGCTGGACGGCTGTAGACCACGTTCAGCCTGAAGCACGGATGCGCGATGGCCAGCGCTTCCAGAGGGGCCTTGAACGCATGCTCTCTGCCGTGCCGCAGGCCGTAGTACAGGTAGACAGGGCGCTCGGGCTGCCGTGTCAGGCACCAGCCCAGCATGCTCATCATCGGCGTGATGCCAATGCCACCGGCCACCAGCACGGCCGGCACGCTGGGGTCCGGGTCGAGGAAGAAGGTTCCTGAAGGGGCCTTCACCTGGAGGACATCACCGACGTGCACCTCATCGTGAAAGTGATTCGATGACACACCAGGCGCGAGCTCAGGACGATCAGGCGGAGGTGGCACGCGCTTGATGCTGACTCGGTAGTGGTCGGGCGAAGGCGCCTCTGACAACGAGTAGCAGCGCGTGACGGATCGGTGTTCGCCGGGCCTGGCGGCATCCCTCACGGAGAGCACAAACGTCAGGAACTGGCCGGGCCGGAACTCGGGCAAGGGCTTGGCATCGACGGGCTGCAGGAAAAACGAGCACTGGGTGTGGTCAAGGTCTTCATAGGCACGCGCGGTTACCCGAAACTCGCGAGTCCCGGCCCACGCGGCACTGCTGGCTGAGCCTGCGGTGGCCGCCACGGCCTGCTGAGCCGTGGCCATCACGCGGGGCCGGCGCCAGATGGCGACGACGGCCCCGAGTGAGCTCAGGTAATGACACGTCGGGCCATGGGTTCCCGACAGTATGTGGATGGGCAGGCAGGCCGGCACTGATGCATGTCAATGCGGCGCGTGGCGCGGCCTTGTCGGACGTGTCGGCGCTGCGGTTCCCGCCTTGCCCAGAGGCCTGCCAGGGCCAGCATCAGCAGACCCGGCAGGAGTGGGGCCTTGCCGCGCAGGGGCGCATGCGCCACGCTGCAGCCACCACCACCGGATGGGCTGGCGGGGACAGGGACAGCGCCGACACACAGCGCGCTGGCAAGACCGAGCAAGGGGGTACCGGTTCGACGCATGGCCCGACTGGACCGCAGTTGTGCGTCAGCACGATGACAGCGCGGTGGGCGGCCCACCTGCGCAGCAAGCCGCGCTCACACCGGCCTGTCCGCGCACCCTTCAACGCGCCCTTCAACGCACCCGTCAACGCACCCGTCAACAGTCAGCGTCAGCATGCCCCCAGACCAGCAGCAGGTTGTTGGCCGGCATGGGCACCCGCTCCTTCAACACCAGCCCGTGCACCTTGGCCTCGGCCGCCACATCGGCCAGGCGGCGAATGCCCCAGTCGGCGCAGCGTGCCCGCAGGTCGGCATCAAAGGCCAGGTTGCTGGGCGCGGTGGGCACGTCGTCTTCCAGGTAAGGGCCGTAGGTCAACAGTTGGCCCTGCGGTGCCAGGTGCTGCGCGGCGCCCCGCAGCAGGGCCTGTGTGCAGTGCCAGGGCGCGATGTGGATGAGGTTGGCGCAGAAGATGGCGTCCACCGGCGCGGGCACATCCGAGGGCCAGGGCACCTGTGTGACGTCCAGGCGCAGTGGCGCACGCACCCGGCTCAACCCGGCGCACCAGGCGGCCACCGACGCCAGCGCGCCGGGGTCCAGGTCTGTCGGTTGCCAGGTCCAGCCTGGCAGGCCCGCGCTGAAGGCCGCCGCGTGCTGGCCCGTGCCGCTGGCGATCTCCAGCATCAGGCCCCGGGCGGGGAGTACGCGCTTCAGCTGCGCCAGCAGCGCAGGGCTGTTGCGCTCGGCCGCGGGGCTGTGGCGGCGGATGGTGTCGTCAGGGTTCATGGGGCTGCCGTGGGTATGGCGTGGCGGCGGTGTGGAGGTGGGGTGGCCGGACAACAGCGTGAGGTCGTCAGCCGCCCGGTGTACGACACCGAACAGACGGCACGGGCACCGACGCGCAGGCTGCGTGTCCCGATCTTAAGGGTCTCGCCGGTGGCGCAGACCCGCCGCAGCCCGCCGGGCTGGCCACTTCCTGGAGCCCGCCCCCATGCTGTTCAGCACGTCTTCCGAACGCTATCTGGACCTCGCCATTCGTCGGATGAGGGCGCCCTTGCCACGTGGGCGGCAGATCGCCCGCCGAACGGGTACCGCCCGCACCCACAGGCTGGCGTGCTGATGGCTGCCCGCTGGCAGCGGCTGCTGTTGCAGGGGCTGCTGCAGGGGCTGTTGTGGCTGATGGCGCCGCTGCTCTGGCTGCAGGCCCGCCAGGTGCGCCGCGACACGTCGTTCATGCCCGAGCCACCCGGCCACCGCGCCGGCATCTGCGGCAGCGGCACGCTGGTGCGCCTGCTGGTGGCGGGTGACTCCGGTGCTGCGGGTGTGGGCGTGACCACACAGGACCAGGCACTGTGCGGCCAGCTGGTCAGGCGCCTGAGCGAGCACCACACCGTCGAGTGGTGTGTGATGGCCGTCAAGGGGCTGGATTCGCCGGGCCTGCTGAAACTGCTGCAGGACGCCCCCTGCGGACGTTTTGACGTGGTCGTGCTCTCGATGGGCGCCAACGACGCCACCGGCCTGTGCACGCCCGTGCAGTGGGCCCGCTGGCAGACCCGCCTGGCCGACGTCATCGACCGGCGCTTTGCACCCGCGTTGCTGGTCTACAGCGCCGTGCCACCCATGCACAGCTGCCGCGCACTGCCGCAACCCTTGCGCTGGTTCATGGGCCGCTGGGCCTGGCAGATGAACCACAGCCTGGCGAGCGTGCTGATCGAACACGTCGGCCGCATCATGCACTGGCACCCGGACACCACGACCACGTCCGGCATGGCCGAGGATGGTGTCCACCCTAATGCAGACGGTTATGCTGCCTGGGCCGACAGCCTGAGCGAACGCATCCTGGATGCGCAGGCCACGGTGGTGCGACGGTTCTGAGGCAGATGGGCGCTGACTGACGGTGTGCCCTGCCCCGGCCAGATCACTACCGGGGAGCCGCCCACGCCATCAGGCCTTTGCCGCCCGCGGCGGCTGCCGCACTCAGCAAGGCACCCCACAAGATGTCCAGCACCGACAAGCCCAGCGGCCATTGCCGAAGGGTGGCGAGGTTGGTGAGGTCGTAGGTGGCATAGGCGATGAAGCCGAACAGCGCTGCCAAGCCAAGGGTTTTGCCCCAGCCCGACGCCGGCCCGCCCGGGAGCACCGCAAACACCACCAGACCCAGGCTGAACAGCGCATAGAAGACAGCCGCCGCGGCCACGTTAGGCTGCTCGGCCATCAGGTGGCCGATGCCTTGAACGTACCGCGGCCTGGCGACAACACCCAGCCAGAGAAGGTCAAGGCCGACCAGCACGACCACGGTGCCCGCGTAAGCAGCCAGGTGTCGCTTCATGGGTGTCGCTTCATGGGTGCCGTCAACCGCCGCTGATCACTTGAGCATGAGCACCGAGTCGATCACATGGATCAGGCCGTTGGATGCCACGATATCGGTCTTGGCCACATGGACCTGCCCGTTGAGCTTCACGCCGCCCTGGGTGCTCACCTTCAGCGTCTCGCCGTTCAGCGTCTTGGTGGTCTTGCCGTCCAGCTTGGCCACATCAGCGGCCGTCACCTTGCCGGCCAGGACGTGGTACTTCAGGAGGGCCGTGAGCTTGGGAATGTCCTTCAAGAGGCCGTCGAGGGTTCCCGCCGGCAGCTTGGCAAACGCCGCGTCGGTGGGTGCAAAGACGGTGAAGGGGCCTGCCCCCTTGAGCGTGTCGACCAGGCCCGCAGCCGTGAGGGCCTTGGCGAGTGTCTTGAAGCGGCCATCGGCAACCGCAACGTCAATGAGCGTATTCATGGTGAGTTCTTTCAGTGGAGGGCGTGTCGCGCCCCGCCGGCGCGATGACCTGCGCGGCGGGTTGCCTGCAGGATGACGATCAACAGTGACGGGAACCCGGGACTCTGAAGCCCCGCGAGCCAGCAGTCTGTGTGTTGAGGCACCTTGCGGGCAGGCGCCCGCTCACGCCGGCTGGTACGGTAGGGCTAAGGCCACTTCAGTACGTACGTGCCGTCTCCTGCCAGCCACTGGGCGTGAATGGCCTTCCACGCCCGCCGGGCGAGGTAGAACCCAAGCAGGTTATGAACCAGGTGCGCCATGACACAGGCCCACCATCCCGCCTGCAGGAACAGGTAGCCCATGGCGATGCCAAAGACCATCATGTCGACCATCAGCCACAGGGCAAGCTTGGGGTTGGGTGCCAACAAGGCTGTCCCGACATGCGCCAGCGCAAACAAGGCTGCCGAGGCCACGATGCCCACGGTTGGCACCAGGGCTGCCCTGAACAACAGCTCCTCCAGGATGGCCGCACTGAGCGACAGTGACACGATGGCGGCATGGCTGGGCGGAATCGCCGCCAGGGCCTTGAAGGTCCACGAGAAGTCACCCGCCCCTGAAAGCCGCAACACGGTCATGCCGATCAACAGCAACACCAGGCCCGCCAAGGCACCAATGGCGAGTTGACTGAGCGTGGGCGGCCAGCCATCCCCAATCGCCGTCCACCACGCCGCTGTACCCAACAGTTGAACCTGCACCACACCGATCACAACCGCCACTGCCGCGTACCACCAGGCGTACCGCAGGTTCTCTGCGAGGCTGCTGGGCTTGAAGTCAATCGGGCCAAACTGGATCTGGATCAATGGTTGCGCCCCTTCGGCGCGCCCACTTTAGCCCCTCCACCCACACCACGCTCAGCAGCCCCAGCGCCGCGGCGGCGGCCAATTCGTGCGCTGGCAGCGGCGCAAACCGCAGCACGCCCACGGCCCACGGCAGGTAGAGCGCCGCCAGCAGCAGAGCCAGGGCAAACGCCACCACGGCCCAGAGGGCCCGGTTGGGTGTGCGCAGCGTGGCCCACAGCGGCCGTGTCGCCGAGCGGTTCGACAGGATCAACGCCAGGTTGCCCACCACCAGGGTGGCAAAGGCAAAGGCACGCGCCTCAGGCTCTGGCAGCCGCGGGCTGGCCCAGGCAAAGGCGCCGATCACGGCGGCCAGCACACCCAAGCCCTGCAGCAGCGCCAGCCACAGCGTGGCGCCACCCAGCAGGGGCGCCGACACATCTCGGGGTGGCCGCTGCATCAGGTCGTCGTCGGCGGGCTCGTTCTCGAAGGCGATCGAACACGCCGGGTCGATGATGAGTTCCAGCAACGCGATGTGCATGGGGTACAGCAGCGCAGGCCATCCCAGCATCACCGGCAGCAGGGCCATGCCGGCAATCGGCACATGCACCGCCAGGATGTACGACATGGCCTTGCGCAGGTTGTCGAAGATGCGTCGGCCCAGCCGTACGGCCGCCACGATGGCCGCAAAGTTGTCATCCACCAGCACCAACGACGCCGACTCACGGGCCACGTCGGTGCCGCGTCCACCCATGGCCACGCCCACATGCGCCGCGCGCAGTGCCGGGGCGTCGTTCACGCCGTCGCCCGTCATGGCCACCACATCGCCGCGGGCCTTCAAGGCCTGGACGATGCGCAGCTTCTGCGCGGGTGCAATGCGCGCACAGACGCTGACGGTGGCCATGCGGGCACGCAGCGCCTCGTCGCTCAACGCATCCATCTCGTCGCCCGAGAGCAGGTCACCGTCACGCGGCTCCCGCGGGGCCAGCCCGGCCTGGTGCGCAATGGCGCGCGCCGTGGCCGGGTAGTCGCCGGTGATCATCAGGACGCGGATGCCGGCCGCCCGGCACTCGGCCACGGCGGCGGGCACCTGCGGGCGCAAGGGGTCGGCCAGGCCCAGCAGGCCGACGAAGGCAAAGTCAAAGTCATGCTCGCTCGGCGGCCAGTCGCTGCCCGTGAACGTGCCCCGGGCTGCCGCCAGCACACGCAGGCCTGAGGCGGCCAGTTCGTCCACCACCCGGGCCACCTGCGCCTTCTGCGCGGCGCTCAGGTGGCACAGGTCCATCACGGCTTCCGGTGAGCCCTTGGCCGCCACGGTGTGGACACCGTCATCACCCGCCGCCCAGCCATGCGACATCGCCCGCAGCGCCGGGCTCAGGGCGTAGGTCTGCACCAGGCGCCAGTCGCGGTGCAGGTGTTCGGTTCCGGTGAGAAAACGGCTGCCCAGCTGGTGGAAGGCACGCTCCATCGGGTCAAACGGGTCGACGACGCTGGCCAGGATGGCCACCTCCACCAGGCTGTGAAAGGCCTCGGGCAGCGGGCCTTCAGCCAGCGTATCCAGGGCCAGACGCTCGGGCAGCGCCACGCCGCCAGCCGCCAGGTGCGTGACTGTCATGCGGTTTTCCGTGAGCGTGCCGGTCTTGTCGCTGCACAGCACGGTGGTGGCGCCCAGCGTCTCGATGGCCGTGATGCGCCGGGTGAGCACCCCTTCCTTGGCCAGCCGGCGGGCGCCCAGCGCCGGAAACACCGTCATCACGACCGGGTACTCCTCGGGCAGCATGGCCATCGCCAGGGCGATGCCGGCCAGCAGGGCCTGCAGCCAGTCGCCCTTCAGCAGGCCATGCACCAGCACCAGCACCAGGCTGAGCACCAGCGCCAGCAGGGCCAGCCTGCGCACCAGGAGGGCCGTCTGCTTCTGCAGCGGTGAACGTTCGTTGTCCACGGCGCCCAGCGCGGTGCCGATGCGGCCGATCTCGCTGCGTTCACCGGTGGCCAGCACCTGCGCCAGCGAATGCCCCTGGACGATGAGCGTGCCAGCGTAGACCGTGGGCTGTTCGTCGCCGCCGGGCGCCACGTGCGGCCTGCCGCCGGGCGCGTCAACAGCGGCCCGCTCCGCGGCCGTGGCCACCCGCTTGCCCACGGGCACCGCCTCACCCGTCAGCAGCGATTCATCGGCTTGCAGGCCATCGGCCGACAGCAGCAGGGCATCGGCGGGAACGCGGTCGCCTTCACCCAGCTTGAGCAGGTCACCACGCACCACATCGCGCCCCGCCACACGCTGCGGCTGGCCGTCTCGGATGACCAATGCGCGCGGGCTGGTGAGGTCACGCAGGGCGTCGATGGCGCGTTCGGTCTTGCCTTCCTGGTACAGCGTCAGGGCCAGCGTGACCACCACAAAGCCGAACAGCGTCAGGCCTTCCTGCCAATCGCCCAAGACGAGGTAAAGGGTGGCGGCAGCCAGCAGCAGCAGGAACATCGGCTCGCGCACCGTCTCCCGCGCGATCGACAGCCACGAGCGGCGCTGGCCGCCGGGCAGCGTGTTGGGCCCCTCACTGGCCAGGCGCTGGGCGGCCAGGGCTGCGCTCAGGCCCGAGGCAGGGGCCTGGTCATCCGAGGCCTTCACACCCTGGGCAGGCGGCTCACTGGCCTGGACATGATCGGTCGGTTTCGACGACATGACAGGGCCAGCCTGTGCTGCCGGCTGCGGCTCAGGCCTTCTTGGCGTAGGCGGTGCACCAGCCGGTGGCGGCCACGCGCTTGCCAGCAAACAGCGGGCAGCCGCCGGCGCTGTCGCCCGCCTTGCCGGCAAACAGCGCGCAGTTGGCGCAGGCTGCGCCGGCCACGCGTTTGGTGTTCTTGCTGCTGGCGGCGTCACTCACATAGCCCAGCGCCACCGCGCCGGGGTCAGCGGGGTCGACCATCGGGCCCGTGGCGGCAGCGGCTGCCGGCGCGGGGGACGGCGCGGGGGCCGGCGCGGGTGCTGGCGCCGCGGGCGCAGCTGCCGTGCTGGGCGCGCTGGCTTCGGTGCTGGGCACCGGCGCGGCGGCGGGCGCAGGCGCCGGCATGGGGGCTGGTGCGGGTGCGGCAGCCGGCGGTGGCGCCTTGTCGCCACAGGCGGCCAAGGAGGCCAGGCCGGCGATACCGGCCAAGGGAACGATCCGGATGAAGTGGCGACGGGTGTTCATGCGCTCTCCTGGCGTAGGGGTTGACACGCCGATCTTAGGCCGGGAGGGTGGGTTTGCGTCAGTGCGGGGCGGACATCCGACAAGATCGTTCCATACCAGCGCCCGACGGTGCAGGGACACCCGGCCCACGGTGACAATACGGACACCGGCTGCACCCGGCCGACGCCAACCACCGCAGGACAGCGCCCCGTGTTTCGACAACAGTACCTCACCCACGACGAACTTGTGCAGCAGCTGCAGGCCTGGGCTGCGCAACACCCGGGCGTCGTTCGCCTGGGCTCGCTGGGCACCTCGGCCGAAGGCCGCGACATCCCGCTGCTGACCATCGGCACCGAGCCTGACCGCACGCGGCCGGCTGTCTGGGTCGACGCCAACATGCACGCCTCCGAGGTGTGCGGCTCCAGCGTGGCACTGGCCATCGCCGAAGACCTGATCGGCCTGCACCAGGGCGCCACCGCGGTGGGCGGCAAGGCCCTGCCCGCCCACATGGCCCAGGCGCTGCGCGAAACCCTGTTCTACGTCGTCCCGCGCATCTCGCCCGATGGCGCCGAACAGGTGCTGCAGCGCGGCCGCTACCTGCGCTCGTCACCGGTGGACGACCGCGTCAACCGCGGCCACGCCCACTGGCGCACCGAAGATATCGACGGCGACGGCATGGCTGGCGCCATGCGACAGCAAGACCCTGAAGGTGAGCTGGTGGAGCTGCGCGACGAACACGGCGTGCCGCTGGACCCTCCGGTGATGGTCGCGCGCATGCCCGAAGACGAAGGCCCTTTCTTCAAGCTCTACCCCGAGGGCCGCATCGCCAACTTCGACGGCCGCACCATCCCCGCGCCCTTCTTCCTGGCCGACAACCTCTACGACTTCAACCGCAACTTTCCTTTCCACTGGGCGCCAGAGCCGCAGCAGGCCGGCGGCGGCCATTACCCGGGCAGCGCCCCGGAAACCCGCGCGGTGATCGAGTTCGCCACCCGCCACCCGAACATCATGGCCTGGCTGAACCTGCACACCTTCGGCGGTGTGCTGATCCGCCCGCTGGGCGACCGCCCGGACAGCAAGATGAACGCCGGTGACCTGGCCATCTACGAGCAGGTCGAAGCCTGGATGACGGAACACACCGGCTACGCCAGTGTCAGCGGCTTCCACGAATTCCTCTACGAACCCGACAAGCCGCTGCATGGCGACCTGGTGGACTACGCCTACTACCAGCGCGGCGCGCTGGCCTATGTGGTGGAACTCTGGGACTTGTTTCAGCAGTTGGGCATCGAGCGGAAGAAGCCCTTTGTCGACCACTACCGCAAGTTCACGCGCCGCGACATGCGGGCGCTGGCCGAGTTTGACCGCACCCACAACGCATCACGCATGTTCCGCCCCTGGCGCACGGTGCAGCACCCGCAGCTGGGCACCGTGGAAGTGGGCGGCTTCGACCCCCGCGTGGGCATCTGGAACCCGCCCTACGAGCGGCTGGCCGACACCTGCGCCACCCAGACAGCGGCCTTCCTGCGCGTGGCCGCGCTGATGCCGCGGCTGGCGCTCGAGGCAGTTCGGCAAGAGACGGTGGGTGAGCACACGCAGATTGAACTGCGCATCGTCAACCGCGGCTACCTGGCCAGCCACGGCCTGCCCTCGGCGCGTGAGCTGCCGCTGTCGGAGCCCATGCGCTTGAGCGTCAGGGCCTCGGGCGACGCTCAGGTGCTGGCACCGGCGGAGTCGGTGATCGAGATCGGCCACCTGGACGGCTGGGGCACCGGCCTGCACGGCGGCCCCAGCACCTTCGCGCCGTGGACACGCGGCAACGGCCACGAGCGCTTTGTGACGCTGGTGGTGCGCGGCCGTGGGACGGTGGACGTGGTGGTGGACAGCTGCCGGACGGGGCGGATGGCGTTGTCGCTGACGGTGGGGTGAAGCGCGTGTCTGGCGGCCAAGGTGCCGAAGCCCGTCTCCAGCAGCAGGCGACCAGGTTCTTCGCGCACACACTCCTGGCGGCCAGCCTCGCCACCCTCACAGCCCTGACGCCTGCCCAGCCGACGACTTCGGCGGCCCCCCAAACCACCCCCACCGTGCACAACACGATGGCGCAGCGCATGCAGGCCTGCGTGATGTGCCACGGGCAACAAGGCCGCGCCACCAACACGGGGTACTTTCCGCGCATCGCTGGCAAGCCCGAGGGCTACCTGTTCCACCAGCTGCAGAACTTCCGGGACGGCCGGCGGCGCAACCGGGCGATGAGCCACCTGACGCAACACCTGTCAGACGACTACCTGCGCGACATCGCGCGGTACTTTGCAGGCCTGGACCTGCCCTACCCGCCGGCGCAGGCGCATGGCTTGTCGCCGCAGCAGCAGCGCACCGCCGAGCAGCTGGTCTTCCAGGGTGCGCCGGAACGCGACATCCCGGCCTGCACCGCGTGCCACGGCCGCAGCATGGCTGGCCGCCTGCCCGCCATGCCCGGGCTGCTGACGCTGCCGGCGGACTACCTGATCGGCCAGCTGGGCGCGTGGCGCACGGGCCTGCGCGCAGCCACCGCGCCAGACTGCATGGCCGACATCGCCAAGCGCCTCACGCCGGAGGAAATCAGCGTCGTGGCGCGCTGGCTGTCGGCACAGAGCCTGCCCACGGGCACCACGCCGGAGGCGGCCTCCACGCAGCCGCTGCCTGTTGACTGCGGAGGCGGCCACCGGTGAGCACCGTCAGCACTCGCACACTGGCATGGCGCACTGGCGCCACCGTACTGGGCCTGGTGCTGATGGCGGCAGCCTGGGTGGCCTGGATGAACCTGCACGGCGAAGAACCGCTGACGGCCAACGGGCCTGCAGGGCCTTCAGGGCCTGCGCCCAAGGACGTCATCGACCGCGGCGCCTACCTGGCCCGCGCCGGCAACTGCCTGGGCTGCCACACGGCGCCCGGCGGCGCCCTCCTGGCGGGTGGCCGCGAGGTCAGCACACCGTTTGGCGTGGTGGTCTCGCCCAACATCACGCCCGACACCCCGACGGGCATTGGCGGCTGGTCAGCCGACGCGTTCTGGCGCAGCCTGCACCATGGCCGCTCGAAGGACGGCCGCCTGCTCGTCCCGGCCTGCCCTTACCCCAGCTTCACCCACGTGACGCGGGACGACGTGGACGCCCTGTACGCTTACCTGCGGGCCATGCCGGCGGTGGCAAAGGCCACGGCACCCCACGCACTGCGCTTCCCCTACCACACGCAGGCCGCCCTGGCGGTGTGGCGGGCGCTGTACTTCCGGCCCGGCGGCCTGGCGCCCGACACCCGCCACGGCCCGGAGTGGCACCGTGGCCGGTACCTGACACTTGGCCTGGGCCACTGCGCCGCCTGCCATTCCGGCCGCGACGCCCTGGGCGGCACGCGCAAAAGCCTGGCCTTTGCGGGCAGCCTCATGCCCAACGGAAGCTGGATGGCGCCGTCGCTGGCAGACCCTGCCGAAGCCGGCGTGCAGCACTGGCCTCGCGAAGAGTTCGTCCGCCTGCTCAAGGATGGCGTGTCGCAGACGGCATCGGTGTCAGGGCCGATGGCTGAGGTGGTCTACAGCAGCACCCAATACCTGCGCGAAGCCGATCTTGACGCCATGGCCCACTACCTGGCGTCGATTCCCGTTCGTCGACAGCCAACGGGTGAACCCATGCGCGCCGAGACAGCCGTCATGGCAGTGGGCAGCAAGGTCTACGACACACACTGCGCGGACTGCCATGGCCAGCAGGGGCAAGGCGCAGTGGGGATATACCCCGCGCTGGCGGGCAACCGCGCGGTTACCCTCAGCTCGCCCAACAATGTGGTGCAAATCATCCGCCACGGCGGCTTCATGCCCACCACGGCGGGCAACCGCCAGCCCTATGGCATGCCACCCTATGGGCAGGTGCTCACCAGCGACGAAGTGGCAGCGGTGGCCACGTTCATCCGGCAGTCCTGGGGCCATACGGCGTCGCCAGTGTCCACGCTGGACGTGCTTCGTGTCCAATGACGTCAACCTTGACCAACACGCCCACCGTCACGCCATGACGACACACTTCCGCCCGGTGGCGCTCGAACACGCGAGCCGACTCATCAACCAAGGCCCGACGCTCCTGGTGACCAGCGCCGCCGGTGGGCGGCGCAATGTGATGGCCGCGGCCTGGTCGATGCCCGTGGAGTTCACGCCGCCCCGGGTGGCCGTGGTGATCGACAAGCGCACCTTCACCCGGGAACTGGTCATGGCCAGCGGTGCCTTCGGGCTGTGCATTCCCGGTGCCGGCCTGGCAGACCTCACTTACGCCGTGGGCAGCACCAGCGGCCGCGACGAGGACAAGTTTGCGCGCTATGGCCTGGTGGCAGCAGAGGGCCCCGTGCTGGGCATGCCGGTGATCGAGACAGGTTGTGCGGCCTGGCTGGAGTGCCGGCTGATCCGTGAGCCCCATGCCGAGGAAGCCTACGACACCTGCTTCGCCGAGGTGGTGGCTGCAGCGGCCGACGAGCGTGTCTTTGCGCAAGGCCACTGGTCCGTCAGCGACGCGCATGCGTCGCTGCAGACCATTCATCACCTGGGTGGTGGCCTGTTTGCACGCGCCGCCAGCGTCATCCGCGCCAAGGCGCCATAGCGGGTCTGCCCGTGGTGTGGGTTGTTCCGGCTCATCGGCCAGAACGCGATGAGGACCGAGACGAGCCGTGGGCTGCGCCGGCGCCATGCACCGATCTTGTGCATAAAGCCATGGCTTATGGCGCGATGGCCCCGGGAACCAAATCCCAGAATGGTTGACTGTTGCGACGGCCTGAGCCGTCCGATTCACGGGCGTGCTGGCTTTACAGCGGCACACCCGCCGAAGTCGTCTGTCGTCATCAACCACCGGGATACAGGATGTCTCAACTCCACCACATGAAGGTCTCCACCAAGCTGGGGCTCGCCTTTGGCGTGCTCTGCCTGCTGACCCTATTGGCCTCCGTGGCCGGGAAGTATGGCGTCAGCCAGGTCCGTCAGACCGCAAGAGCCTTGTACGAAGGTGGCACCGTTCACCTGCGCGAGCTGGGCGAGGTCAACTACCTGGTGACCCGTTCACGGGTGGTGTTGATGGACGCCCTTCAGTCGTCCAACCCGGACAGCATCGCCAAACGTGTCAAGCAGTACCAGGACTACGACGAGAAAGTCCGCAAGAGCCTGGCGGCGATGGGTGCCAGCGTCCATGATGGTGAAGAGCAGGCCCTGCACCGCAGCGTGGCCGATGCCTATCAGGCGCTCAACCAGCAGGGCTTTGCCCCGCTGGCAGCCGCCTTGCTCGATGCCGGCCAGGCATCGGCACGCGCGGCCCACTACAAGAAAGTCAGCGAGCTGAACCCCGCCTTCACCGAGGCCATGGAAAAGTTCATGGACGCGCAGGTGGCAGAGGCACGCGAAGGCTTTGCCGACACCGAGAAGACCTCCGACAAGGCCGCTCTGGTGCTGGCTGGCGTGTCGCTGGTTTCCCTGATGGCCGCCGTGGGCATCGGCACCTTTGTCACCCGCTCGTTGAACCGTGCCCTGGGGGCGGAACCCGCGGAGCTGGCTGGTGTGGCACAGCGCATCGCCGATGGCTCTCTGGCCGAACGGGGTGCTTCACTGGCGCCGTCAGGCAGTGTGCTTCGCTCGATGCAGGACATGCAGAGCCGCCTGACAGAGGTTGTGCGCAACGTCAGGCTGAACGCCGAGGCCGTGGCGACCGCCTCTGCCGAAATCGCCAACGGCAACCTCGATCTGTCCAGCCGGACTGAGCAGCAGGCCAGCGCCTTGCAGCAGACGGCGGCCACCATGGACAGCCTGGGCCATACGGTGCGCAACAACGCCGCCAGTGCGGCCAAGGCCAATGAGCTGGCGCAAGGGGCTTCCAGCGTGGCCTCGGAAGGCGGCAATGTGGTGGGGCGCGTGGTCAACACCATGAAGGACATCAGCGACAGCAGCCGCAAGATTGGCGACATCATCGGCGTCATCGACGGCATTGCCTTCCAGACCAACATCCTGGCCCTGAATGCCGCTGTCGAGGCGGCCCGCGCGGGCGAACAAGGGCGGGGTTTTGCGGTGGTCGCCACCGAGGTGCGCAATCTGGCGCAGCGCAGCGCCGCGGCCGCCAAGGAAATCAAGGACCTGATCCAGCACAGCGTGGGCCAGGTCGAACAGGGCACGCAGCTGGTGGACCACGCCGGCGCGACGATGGAAGACATCGTCAAGAGCATCCAGCGCGTGACGGGCATCGTCGCGGAGATCACCTCCGCCAGCACCGATCAAGCCGCCGGGATCCAGCAAGTTGGCGATGCCGTGGGGCACATGGATCGCACCACCCAGCAGAATGCCGCGCTCGTCGAACAGGGCGCCGCAGCGGCGGAGAGCCTGAAACAGCAGGCCCAGCAACTGGTGCAGGTGGTGTCGGTGTTTCGCCTTCCGCAGGACACGGATCGCCGCATGATGACCGCGTAACACGGCAGCCACTGCGGCCGTCGCCGCGGCGCTTCTCAGTCCGCTATCGGCGATCAGCACCAGGCGGCGGCACGGGCACGACAGTCCCGACAGGCCCGCCGCGCAGCCGCGCCACCATGAACCCGGCCGCCTGCATCAGGTGCGTGCGCACCAGGGCCTCGGCATGGTCGCCGTCGCTGGCGGCCACGGCCTGAAGGATGGCCTCGTGCTGATCCCAGATGTCGCGGGGTTGCTCGTCGCGCATGAGCACCTCGCCCATGGCCCGCTGCGTGACGGTCAGGTGGGCCTCCAGCGCGGGCGCGATCAGCGGGTTGCCCGACAAGCCATGGATGAAGGCGTGGAATTTCATGTCCGCGGCGATCATCCGGGCCACCGAACCGGCGGCCACCGCCTTGCGGCCGGCCTCGACCAGCGCCGGTCCGGCCTTGGCCGCGCGCTCTGCGCCCAGCTCCGCCGCACGGCGTGCAGCCAGCCCTTCGATGGCGGCGCGGATGTCGTACATGTGCTGCACGTGGTTCGGGTCCAGGTGCGCCACCAGCAGCCCGCGGCCCGGGGCGTCCTGCAGCACACCCTGGGTGCGCAGCAGCACCAGCGCCTGCTGAACCGGCTGGCGCGAGACCCCCAGCGCCTGGGCGATCTGCTCCTGGATGATGCGGTCGCCCGGCGCAAAGGCCCCGGACGCGATTTCCTCGAGGATGGCGTCGCGCACCTGCTCGACCAGGTTGGGCTGGGTGGTGAGGGCCTTCATGCGTGGGGGCTGCCGGGTGCCGCGTAGTCTACGCGGGGCTCAGGCGGTGGCCAGGCGGTCGCGCAGCGTCCGGTGCAGGATCTTGCCCGTGGCGGTGCGCGGCATCTCGGCATCACCCACGAAGCGCACCGACTGCGGGCGCTTGTAGCCGGCGATGCGGCCGCGGCACCAGTCCACCAGTTCGCCTGGCGTGGCATTGGCACCCTGGTGCAGCACCACCACCGCGTGCACCGCCTCACCCCACTTGTCGTGCGGCACGCCGATCACGGCCACGTCCTTCACCTTGGGGTGCGCACCGAGCACCGCTTCCACCTCTGACGGGTAGACGTTTTCGCCGCCACTGATGATCATGTTGCTCTTGCGGTCGACGAGGTGGAGGTAGCCCTGTGCGTCGCGACGGGCCATGTCGCCCACCGAGCACCAGGCGCCGCGAAAGGCCTCGGCGGTCTTCTCGGGGTTCTTCCAATAACCGTCGAACACATAGGGCGTGCGGGAGAAGAGCTCGCCCACCTCGCCGTCGGGCACCTCGTGGCCGTTGGCATCGAGCAGGCGGATCGGGCCTGAGCCGGCCCATTCTCGGCCCACCGAGCCGAGCTGGTCGATCTGCTCCTCGGGGCGCAGCAGCGTCACCCAGCCGGCCTCGGTGGAGCCGTACAGCTCGTAGAGGCGGCCATTGCGGAAGTGCTCCAGGATGGCCAGCTTGGTCTCACGCCGCGCGGGTGCCGACGAGATCATCAGCTTCTCGACACGGCTGACGTCGTGGCGGGCCTTCACCGCGTCGGGCAGGCCCAGCATCATGATGTAGTGGGTGGGCACCAGCGAGGTGAACGTCACGCGCTGGTTGGCCAAGGTGGCCAGCAGCGCCTCCGGGTCGACACTGCGGCGGTCATCGATGACACAGGTGGCGCCCAGGTGCACAAAGGTCTGGCCGAAGTACAGCGAGTTGGCGTGGCACATCGGCATCACCAGCAAGGCGGTGTCGTTGCGCGTGAAGCGCATTTCCAGCGCGGTGGCCAGCGCGATCAGCGCACTGCCTTCGTGGCTGCGGATGACACCCTTGGGTTTGCCGGTGGTGCCCGAGGTGTACATCAGCGCAGCCATGTCGCCGGGGCTCACCGGCACGTCAGGCGGCGCGTCGCTCGCGGCCGTGAGCAGTGCCTCGTAGTCACGCCAGCCCGTAGAGCGTTCCTCGCCGAAGCAGACGAAGGCCCCGGGCAGCACTGGCAGCTCAGTGCGCACGGCGTCGATGGCGTCGGCCAGGACGTCCTGCGCGATGACCGCACGCGCGTCGCTGTGCTGCACGATGTAGGCGATCTCGGGCGGCGTCAGGCGGAAGTTGATCGGCACAGCCACCAGGCCGGCCGCGGCGAGTGCCGCATAGATCTCCATCCATTCCGCGCAGTTGTAGGCCAGCAGGGCCACGCGGTCGCCCTTGGCCAGGCCCAGCCCGAGCAGGGCATTGGCCAGGCGCCGGGTGCGCACCAGCCACTGCGCATAGGTGAGGCTGCGGCGTGAATCGCGCACGGCGAGCTTGTCGGGTGTGAGCCGGGCGTGGGTGGCGACGGCGTCCGCGAGGGTCAGCAGGTGGTTCATGGCAGGGCTCCGGCAAGGCGCATTATTAGAACTCTGAATTCAGAATGCTACACTTGAAGCCTGCCCGGAGACAACCAGGAACACCATCAGGAGCCAGCGGCCATGAGCACCCCCGGAACCCTCGGCACCCCTGCCCTCCCCGCCGGCATCGGCGCCCACACCGCCGCCGCGCTGATCGCCCGCTTCCTCAAGGCACGCGGTGTCGACCGTGTGTTTGCGCTGTGTGGCGGGCACATCATGCCCACCTGGATGCGGCTGGACGCCGAGGGCATCCGGCTGGTCGACGTGCGCGACGAGCGTGCCGCGGTGTACATGGCGCATGCGCATGCCGAGCTCACCGGCGGGCTGGGTGTCGCGCTGGTCACGGCTGGCCCGGGCGTCACGAATGCGATGACGGGCATCGCCAACGCGCACGTCGCCCGTGTGCCGGTGCTGGTGCTCTCCGGCACCCCACCGCGTGCGCAGGAAAACCGTGGCGCGTTGCAGGACATGTCGCACACCGCCTTCGTCGCGCCGCTGACACGCTACGCCCGCACCGTGCGCGAGCCCGACCTGGTGCTGCAGGAGCTGGACGAGGCGGTGGCGCGGGCCTTCGGCCAGGGCGGCGAGCCGGGCCCCGTCTTCCTGGACTTTCCCGTCGACACGCTGCGGGCCCCGGTCTGCGCTGCGGTGCAGTTGCCCGAGCGCTTCCAGCCCACGCCCAAGGCACGGCTGCTGCCCGACCCAGAAGCCGTGCGCACCGCCGTTGACCTGCTCTGGGGCGCCCGGCGCCCACTGGTGATCTCCGGCCGCGGCGCGCGTGGCGCCAGCGCCGCGCTGCGCGACCTGCTCGACCGCACCGGCGCCCTCTACCTGGACACCGGCGAAAGCCGCGGTCTGGTCGGCGACGACCACCCGTCGGTGGTGGCGGCCATGCGCGGCACCGTGATGCAGCAGGCCGATGTGATCGTCACACTCGGCCGCAAGCTCGATTTCCAGCTGGCCTATGGCTCGCCGGCCGTCTTCGGCCAGGCCCGGTTCCTGCGCATCGCCGACACCGCGGGGGAACTGCGCGACAACCGGCGTGGTGCGGCGGAGATCCTCGCCACGCCAGCCGATGCGCTGCGGGCCCTGCTCGATGCCGCGGGTGACCGAACCAGCGCGGCCGACCGCACCTGGGCCGCCGAGACACGCCGCCAGCACCTGGCCCGCGCCGACAAGCTGGCTTCGGCGATGGCCTGCGCGGCACCCGGCAGCGACGGCCTGATGCACCCCAACCGGCTGGTGTCGGCGCTGCGCGAGGCCTTGCCGGCCGATGCGGTGGTGGTGGCCGACGGCGGCGACTTTCTCAGCTTTGCCCGCGTCGGGCTGCCGGCGTCGACCTATCTCGACCCTGGCTCGCTGGGCTGCATCGGCGTGGGCACCCCGTTCGGTGTGGCGGCGGCACTGGCCTGCCCGGGCCGCCTCGTGCTGGTGGCCACCGGCGACGGTGCGTTCGGCTTCAACGCGATGGAGATCGACACGGCCGTGCGGCACCGCGCGCCGGTGCTGATTGCGGTGGCCAACAACGGCAGCTGGGCCATCGAGGTGCGCGACCAGCAGGAGACCCACGGCAAGGTGGTCGGCACGCGCCTGCAGTTTGCTGACCATGCGGCCATGGCACGCGCCTTGGGCGCGCATGGCGAGCGGGTCGAACGCGCTGACGACCTGCCGGCCGCCATCGCACGCGCCAAGGCCGCGCTGGCCGAGGGCCGCCCCGCCCTGCTCGACGTGCTGGTGACGCCCGAGGCGGCATCGTCAGACGCCAAGTCAGGCCTGGCCTGGGTGCCTGACCTGCAGCCCCTGGCCGCCTGGGATGACGCCGAGCGAGCCTGGCGCGCCCGTGCGCCCTGACCGCGCAGGCGCTTCAGCGCGCCCGCTGCCAGACCCGCACGTGCTCGATCTCCATCGTGCGCGGAAAGATCGAATCGTCCACCGCACCGCCCAAGGTTCCGCCAACGGCGATGTTCAGCAGCAGGTACTGTGGCGCATCAAACGGCCAGGCGGCGCGGCCTGAGCGCGGGTTCATGTACCGGTGGTAGACGCGGCCATCCACCGCGATGCTGATCTCGTCGGCCGTCCAGTGCAGCTGGTAGTCATGGAACTGCGTGCAAGCCGTGGCCAGCGCCGTGCGCGAACCGTTGCCGGAACCGCCCGTGATGGGCGTGTGCACGGTGCCGAGGATCTCACCGGGGTTGCGGCCGACGTGTTCCAGGATGTCGATCTCACCGTCGTCAGGCCACACCCCACCGGTGCCCAGCATCCAGATGGCCGGCCAGGTGCCGGTGCCACAGGGCATCTTCGCGCGGATCTCGAAGAAGCCGTATGTCCAGGCGGCCTTGCCCCGGGTGATCAGGCGCGCTGAACTGTAGGCCTGGCCGCCCCAGTCGGGCAGCGTCGCCAAGGACTCGCGCCGCGCCGTGATGCGCAGGCGGCCGTCCTCGACGACGCTGTTCTCAAAACGCGCCGCGGCGTAGTACTGGCGCTCGTTGTTCCACCAGCCCAGGCGGTTGCGCTCGGTGTCGTAGCCCCAGCGTGAGGCGTCAGGCAGGCCGGGGATGTCAAATTCGTCGGCCCACACCAGCGTGTAGCCAGCCGGCGCCGGGCCCTGCGGCGCAGGTGCCGGCGGGGGTGGTGCGGGTGCCGGCGGCGGCGGTGCGGGTGGCGGTGGCGGCGGTGCCGCCACGGGCGGTGCGGGGCTGGCGGCAGCGCCACCTCCGCCACCGCCGCAGGCCGTCAGCGTGGCGGTCAATGCCCCGGCAAGCATCAGCGTGGCCAGCCGCGCCGGCGTCTGGGGAAAACCGGTGAGTGGGCGGTGAGACGTCATGGTGTCCTTGAAGATCCACGGCACGCTTGGCGTGCAGGGCGCATCGTGTGGTCGGCTGCCCGCGGCGTTGCCACCACCGTCAGCGCCCCAGCGCCGCACCGTCGCGCCGTGGGTCAGCCGCGCCCAGCCAACCCCCAGGCACCCGCAGCACAAAACCCGCGCCGCTGACGGTAGGCTCAACGGCCACGTCGTGGCCACGGGCCCGCAGCGCGGCGGCCAGCTCGGCGCGCGGCGTGCCGGCCTCCAGCTGCACCCGCGGGGCCAGCGCCGTGGTCACGTGGCCGGCGGCCAGCACCTGGGCCGGGCTGCGGCCCAGCCACAGCATCTCGATGAGCGAACGCGCGATGTAGTCGACGATCTGCCCGCCCCCAGCGGAACCACCGGCCACCACCGGCTGGCCCGCGGCGTCAAAGACCACCAAGGGTGACATCGACGTCACCGGCCGTTTGCCGGGTGCCATCTGGTTGGGGTTCGTTCGCCCAGCCTCGGGCGCCCCGGAGAAGTTGGTCAAGGCGTTGTTCAGCACATAACCGTCCACCCGCAGGCGCGCCCCGAAGTTCAGGTTGATGGTGGTGGTGGTGCTGGCGATGTTGCCGGTGCCATCCACCACGACGATCTGGCTGGTCTGGTCGGCGCTGATGGCGCCGGTTTCAGTGGCGTCGCCGCCATCAACAGCCGTGCCATTCGGCCCCCGGGAGACGGTGGCTGCACTGGGGTTGCCGGGCCGCACGGGGCCGGCGGCACGCTCGGGGTTGATGGTGGCGGCACGCTGGCGCAGGTAGCTGGGCGCCAGCAGCGCCGAGGTGGGCACCGGGTTGTGGTCAGGGTCACCCACAAACTGGCGGCGGTCAGCCTGGGCCATCCGGCCGGCTTCCACATAGGTGTGCCAGAAGGCGGGCCCGTCCAGGTCACCGGCAGTGGGCGACGGTGCACGGTCGGCCAGCATCTGCAGCATCTGCAGCACCGTCACGCCGCCGAAGGACGGCGGGCCGGACATGCAGACCTTGACGCTGCGGACGGGCGCACACAGGGGCTCGCGTTCGACGGCCCGGTAGCCGGTGATGTCGGCCACCGTCATCAGGCTGGGGTGGGCCCCGCGCTGGGCCGCCGCCACCAGCCGCTGCGCCGCGCCGTCGCGCCAGAACGCCGCCACGCCCTTGGACGCGACGGCCTTGAGCGTCTCGGCATAGGCCGGGTTGCGCAGCACCGTGCCCGCCGGCAGCGCCTGGCCCTGACGGTCGAAATGATCGGCGAGGAATTCCGGGTGCTCGACAGCGCCACGGTCCCGCGCCAGGATGCCCTGTGCGTAAGGCGCAAACGGATAGCCCTGCGTGGCCAGCGCGATCGCCGGCTCGAACAGCCGCGCCCACGGCAGCCGGCCATGCTGCCGGTGCGCCAATTCCAGCGCCATCAGCGCGCCAGGTACGCCGACACTGCGGCCACCCCGCGACACGTCGTTCAGGGGCAGGAGACGGCCATCGGTGTCCACGCGCAGGCCGGCCGTCGAGCGGGCCGGTGCCGACGACAGCCCGTCGTAGCTGCGCAGGCGCTGGCCGGGTGAGTCCCAGACCATCATCAGCAGGCCACCGCCGATGCCCGACGACTGCGGCTCGACCAGGCCCAGCACCATCTGCGCGGCGATGGTGGCGTCGACCGCGGAACCGCCCTCGGCCAGCATCTGGAGGGCGGCCTGGGAGGCCAGCGGGTGCGCAGTGCTGGCCACGGTGGCCCGCGGAGTGGTCGCCACAGGGCCCGGGGCAGGGGCTGGACCACGCTCGACCGGCGTGCCGCACGCAGCGAGCCCCAAGGCCAGCACCCACACCGCGGCCGCGCGGCGTCTTGACAGGAAAGCAGCAGACATCGTGACCCCCAGCGGCGGTTTTGCCCTTCAGTGGCCCTGCAAGAGCCGGGTATTCCGACGGCGGACGCCGATCGCCGCGCAGCAGTGCCAAACGATTATGGGCCCACGTCCCGGCCCTTCTGCGGCCGTCCCGGGCGTGGTGCGTTGACCAGCGCCTGCCCATGCTTGAGCCGGCGTGCGCCTGGGCCGCGCGCGAGGCGGTCCCAATCGGCCTTGGTGGGCGGGCGGTAGTCGGGCAACGAGGCCATCGCCCGGCGAAGTTCGTCCAGGCTCAGCCCGACGCGCTGGCCGGCGCGGAGGAAGGCCACGCGGCGCAGCACATGGCGCGGGTACACCCTTCGCCCACCCGGGCTGCGGCCACCGTGGATCAGGCCTTCGGCCTCGTAGAAGCGCAGCGCGCTGGCCGCCACACCCGCGCGCCGCGCGACGTCGCCGATGGGCAGCCAGCCAACGCGCTCGCCATCGTCAGCGTGGGTCACACGGACGAACACGCGATCAAGGCCGCGCACGCCGCCTGGGACTTGTCGCAGCGCGAACTGGGCGGCCCAGACCCGGTGTGGCGGAACGCGACAGCCCGTGCGCTGGCCACGCTCGGGGCCTAGATTCACCGCGGCCATCCGTTTGATAGTCAAACGCAATTGTCTTTAATGCAGCATTTCACAAACACTATCGACATCGCAGCCACTGTTTCAGGAGCCCCCATGTCAGCCCCCGCCCAATGCCCCTTCCACGCCACCGGTGCTCGCACCACACCGGCGGCACCGTCCAACGCCCACTGGTGGCCCAACCAGCTGAACCTGGCCATCCTGCACCAGCACGCGCCGGCCTCCAGCCCGATGGACGCGGACTTCGACTACGCGCACGCCTTCGGCACGCTGGACTACGCCGCACTCAAGCGCGACCTGGCCGCGTTGATGACCGATTCACAGGACTGGTGGCCCGCCGATTGGGGCCACTATGGCGGCCTGTTCATCCGCATGGCCTGGCACGCCGCCGGCACCTACCGCACCGCCGACGGCCGCGGCGGCGCCAACACCGGCAACCAGCGCTTTGCGCCCCTGAACAGCTGGCCCGACAACGGCAACCTGGACAAGGCCCGACGCCTGCTGTGGCCCCTCAAGCAGCGCTACGGCAACGCCATCTCCTGGGCTGACCTGTTCATCCTGGCCGGCAACGTCGCGATGGAGACCATGGGCTTCAAGACCTTCGGCTTCGGCGGTGGCCGCGAGGACATCTGGGCGCCCGAGGAAGACATCCACTGGGGCCCGGAAAAGGCCTGGCTGGCCACCAGTGACCAGCTCGACAGCCGGTACCGTGGCGACCGCGCACTGCAGAGCCCCTTGGCCGCCGTGCAGATGGGCCTGATCTACGTGAACCCGCAGGGCCCCGACGGCGTGCCAGACCCGCTGGCCAGCGCCCGCGATGTGCGCGAGACCTTCGCCCGCATGGCCATGGACGACGTCGAGACCGTGGCCCTGGTGGCCGGCGGCCACACCTTCGGCAAGATGCACGGCGCCGGCGACCCGGCCAAGGTCGGCCCGGAGCCCGAGGCGGCACCGCTCGAGGCCATGGGCTTTGGCTGGATCAACACCCACGGCACCGGCAAGGGCGCCGACACCACGACCAGCGGCTTCGAGGGCGCCTGGAAGCCCAACCCCACCACCTGGGACATGGGCTACTTCGAGACGCTGTTCAAGTACGAATGGACGCAGGTGAAGAGCCCTTCGGGTGCCATCCAATGGCAGGCGGTGGACGTGGCGCCAGAGGACATGATCCCCGACGCCCACGACCCCAGCCGCCGCCACCCGCCGGTGATGACCACCGCCGACCTCTCGCTGCGTGTCGACCCGGCGTACGAGAAGATCTCGCGCCACTTCCTGGCCCACCCCGAGGCCTTTGCCGATGCCTTCGCCCGCGCCTGGTTCAAGCTGACGCACCGCGACATGGGGCCCAAGGCCCGCTACCTGGGCCCCGAGGTGCCGGCCGAAGACCTGATCTGGCAGGACCCGGTGCCCGCCGTCGACCACCCGCTGATCAACGACGCCGACGCGGCGCAGCTGCGCGCCCGCGTTCTGGCCAGCGGCTTGAGCGTGGCCGAGCTGGTGTCCACGGCGTGGGCGTCGGCCTCCACCTACCGCGGCAGCGACCACCGCGGCGGGGCCAACGGTGCCCGCATCCGCCTGGCCCCGCAGAAGGACTGGGACGCCAACCAGCCAGCCCAGCTGGCGCGGGTGCTCACGGTGCTGGAGCAAATTCAGCGCGACTTCAACGCCGCCCAGGCCGGCGGCAAGCGTGTCTCGCTGGCCGACCTCATCGTGCTGGCCGGCAACGCCGGGGTGGAAACCGCGGCCCAGGCCGCCGGCCACCCGGTGACGGTGCCCTTCACGCCCGGCCGCACCGATGCCCGCGCCGAACAGACCGACGCCGATTCGTTTGCCCCGCTGGAGCCGCTGTCCGATGGTTTCCGCAACTACCACCGCGACGGCCGTGGCGCCGCACCCGAGGCGATGCTGCTGGACAAGGCCCAACTGCTGACGCTCTCGGCCCCCGAGATGACCGTGCTGGTGGGCGGGCTGCGGGTGCTGGGTGCCAACCATGGCGGCACCACCGCTGGCATCTTCACCGAGCGCCCAGGGGTGTTGAGCAACGACTTCTTCGTGAACCTGCTCGACATGTCGACCGCCTGGCAGCCCGCCGGCGACAACACCTACACCGGTTCCGACCGCCGCAGCGGCGCGCCGCGCTGGACAGCCAGCCGGGTGGACCTGGTCTTCGGCTCCAACTCGCAGCTTCGTGCGCTGGCCGAGGTGTACGCCCAGCACGACAACACCCACAAGCTGGTGCGTGACTTTGTGGCGGCATGGGCCAAGGTGATGGCGCTGGGGTGGGCTGGGCCACGTTGATCAGCCGCACGATGGTGGTGTGATGGTTTCGTGAACGTTGTGGGCGGGACCTTGAAACCGCACAGCCCCCGTGTACAGCGAGGTGTCGCGACAACGGCTAGCATCTGCTCCATGCGTTCAGGCCGTTCAACGCCGTGGTCAGTCTGGTGGGTGCTGCTGCTGGCAGCACTGCTGCCGCTGCGCGCCTGGGCGGTGGTCAGCATGCCCATCAACGTGGCGGGGTCCTCACCCGCCGCGCCGATGCCCTGCCATGCCGCGGCAGCTGATGACCATGGCCATCACAGCCACCACGACGCTGCGCCAGCCCTGACGGGCCTGGGGGCTGATGCGTCGCCAGACGGTGGGGCACACCCGGCCGGCCACGGTGATGATCACGCCAACCACGACAGCGCCGCGGGGCACACCTGCGCGAGCTGTGTGCTGTGCCACAGCCCGCTGGCGGCTGAGGCCGAACACGCCCTCCCGGGCCCGGCGCCGCGCGCCGGTGCGCTGGTGCCATCACCGTCCCGGGACACCGGGCGGCTGCTGGCCGAAACCCTCGAACGACCTCCCCGCGGCTGACGCCCTCCCCGCGGGACGGCCGGCGTGCACCCCAAGCGGTGTGCCCGCTGACGCCGTGACATGACCGCTGGCTGACCCTGCCCCGGGCACCCTCATGGGCGCCCGCCCGGCACCGGCCAGCACTGCAGATGCTGTCGAGGATCACTGATGAACCTGTCTCTGAAAGGCACCCCGTGGGGCGCCTGGGCTGGCGGGCTGCTGGCCTGCCTGGCGGTGGCCGGCCCGGCCGCGGCGTTGCCCATGGCGTCCGAGGGCTTCTGGATGGTGATGGCCGAGGCCGAGGGCGACGACCGTTCGCTCTCGGCCAACCACGCCATCACCCGCCGTGACGCACTGGGCGCCGCCGTTGCTCGTGTCGAGAGCCCGGGCCACGGCGCCGGCCAGGGCGGCGAGCGCCGCGAATCGGTCGCGCTGACCTACACCCGCCTCGTGTACCGCTGGAACCTGCCCCATGCGCAGGCCAACCTGTGGCTGGTCGGCCAAGCCGGGCGGCTGAACGCGCAGGGCCTGGGCACGCGGACGATGTGGTCACCGGCGGTACTGGCCGATTGGGAAACCACCCGGCTCTACGTCGGCGGTGGCCTGCAGCTGCAACGCGCGGGCGACTGGCGGCGAGAAACCGCCTACGCCCGCACTGGCTTCTCGTTCTACGAGGTCGAGTACGAGGAGGTACAGCCCTGGTTCATCCTCGAAGCCAAGCGCACCCGCGAGCGCTACCCCCGTGCACTGCACGCCGGCCACGTTGTCGAGCACCGCGTCGCCCAGACCGAATGGATGCCGATGCTGCGCTTCATCCACCGCCGCTGGTTTGTCGAGATCGGCGCCCGCCGCGGCAACGCCCACCTCAACCTGATGCTGGTGCCCTGACACCACTGATTCACCCGCAAGGACTCACCATGAACACATCCACCCCCTCCCACACCACCCGCTTCGCCAACGGTTCTGTGCAGCGCCGCTGGACACTGGAACTGCTGGCAGGCGCTGCCGCGGTCACCCTGCTGACGACCCACGTCACCGCGCAGGCGCAGGCGCAGGCGCAGGCGCAGGCAGCGTCCACCGCGGTCAAGATCACCGTCAACGGCATGGTCTGCGCCTTCTGCGCGCAGGGCATCGAAGCGCGCCTGAAGCAGATGCCAGAAACCGCCGACCTCTACATCAACCTGAAGCAGAAGGTTGTCGCGGTGCAGCCCAAACCCGGCGCGACGCTCGCCCTGGACAAGATCCGCGCCGAAGTCGCCGATGCCGGCTACGAGGTCAGCAGCATCGAGCCGATGACGCAGACGGTGGCCCAGCTGCGTGAGCAGCTGCGCGCGAAGAAGTGAGCAGCACCAACGCGCGGCCAGGCGCAACGGCGATGGACCTCAGCGAGGCGGACGCGGACCTTCAGGCCCCCGCCCGTGCCGGTTGGTGGACCGCCTGGCTGTCCCTGGCGGCCAGCGGCGGCACGCTGGTGTGCTGTGCACTGCCAGCGCTGCTGGTCTCCGTGGGCCTGGGGGCAGCGCTGGCGGGTCTGGTCAGCACGGTGCCGGCGCTCGTCTGGCTCAGCGAGGCCAAGGGTCTGGTGTTCGGGCTGGCCGGCGCCATGCTGGCTGCGGCCGGCGTGCTGCAGTGGCGGGCACGCAGCGCACCCTGCCCCCTGGACCCTCGGCTGCGCCAGGCCTGCCTGCGCACCCGTCGCTGGTCGCGTGGCGTGTGGGTGGCGGCCGTGGTGGTCTATGCCACGGGGGCGTTCTTCGCGTTTGTGCTGCCCTGGGTGATGCTGGGCGCTGAGGCGGGCTGAGCCGGGCTGAGGCGGGGGTCGTCAGGGCACGCCGTGCCCTGACACACGCGCCTTGCCGGATGACCCGAGGCCCCTGCACCACGAGGTTGCAGTCGTGGCGAAAGCACCGGCTTCTTGCTGTTCTTCCGGGCGCAGGATGTCGAGCTTTGCGGCCGTGTTATCACGCCAATGTTCGTCACGCTTGCCATCAAACACTGGCCCTTGTCCGTCCGTCTGTGGCTTCCCGTTGTCATCCTGGCAGTGGTCGTCCTGTTCACCGCCGCGGCTGCCATTTCACGAACCAGCGGGCTGATCGATCAGTCCAGCGAGCAGCTCGCCCGGCAGCAGGAAGGGCTGCGGCCGGCCTTCGAATGGAAGGGCCTGGCGACGCCCCGCGAGTCCGCGCCAGAACGGGCTGAAGCGCTGGCCAAGGCGCTCGCAGCGGCGGCGTCGGCTGGCGAGCTGCCGTCAGAGGCACTGTCCAGCCTGGCCGCCTCGCCCCGGGAACTGGGGCCCAGCGCCGTGGCGGCGCTGCAGCGCCTGGCCGCGCACGAGGCACGGCAGGCCCAGGCCCTGCGGGACACCATGGCGGAACTGTCCGGAACCAAGTGGGAGCAGCGCGCCATCAACGATGATTCCCGCCGCATTGCCGAGTTGATCGGCACCATTGACGGCATCGTCTTCCAGACCAACATCCTCACGCTGAACGCAGCGGTGGAAGTGGCGCGTGCCAGCGAACAGGACCCCGGCTTTGCCGTGGTGGCCGGCGAAGTCCGCAACCTGGCCCAACGTTCAGCCACCGCGGCGCGCGAGGTGACGCAGTCGATCAGCGACAACAGCCGCTCCGTGGGCGCGAAAGCCAGCGCATCGACACGGTGCACCACTCGGTGGGCGAGCTTGACTTGGTGGTTCACCGGTTCAAGACCGAGGCCTGAGGCGGCAAAGAAAGGTCAGCGCAGCCACGGTGAACGGGCGCTACCGGGCCAGGCAGTTGCCTCGGCACCAAGAAAAACGGGTCAGCGTCTTGTGGACACTGACCCGTTGTCTTTTTGGTGCGGCTGGCAGGATTCGAACCCACGACCCCTTGGTTCGTAGCCAAGTACTCTATCCAACTGAGCTACAGCCGCGAAGCCTTGGACTATAGCACGGTTTGCGGCGCGCCACGCAAAAAGGCGCAGAGCGTTGTCGCGCGGCCCATCAGTCCACCACAGCCGCGCAGGCGTGGGCATAACGGTCTGCGCGGGCCTGGTCGCCTTCGCGGCTGGCCAGCTGGGCCAGCCGGCGCAGTGCCTGACGGCGGGCGGCGGGCGGCAGTTCGGATGCGCCCTGCGCCGCTTCCAAATACTGCAGCGCCTTGCCCCACAGCGCCCGTTCGGCGCAGATCTCACCGGTGGCCAGGGCAAGAAAGGCATCACCCGGGTATTGCTGGGTGGCAGTCTCTGCCCGTTCAAGCCAGTCGACGCCAGCCCCTTCGGCGCAGGAGGCCAGGGCCAGCGCCAGGCGCTGACGGTCGGTGGGGGTGCTGGCGGCCAACTGGGCCCAGGCGGGCGCCAGCCATTGGCGCCCCAGCTCAAACGCGCGCCAGCCGGCTGCCCGCTTGATGGCATGGGCCAGGACAACGGCATCGGCACGGTCGGCCGGGTCCAGCAGTTGCCATTGGCGGGACAGCTGTTCGGCGTCACGCGCGGCGTCCAGGTGTTCCAGCGCCAGGGCACGCATCAGCCCGGCCGCGGCCGACACCGAGAAGGCCTGATGCTTGGCCAGCAAGCGGGCAAGCTCCAGCGCCTGCAGGCTGCGCTTGTCCAGGCGCGCCGCGCGCATGCGCAGCCGCAGAGCCTGGGCACG
>JAJTDE010000202.1 GCA_021298085.1 Rubrivivax sp. | reverse complement strand
GGCTACAACGTGGCGCTGGCCGAGGGCGACTCCGTCGAGCGCCACTTCATGGACACGATCGACGGCAGCAAGTGGCTGGCCGACCAGGACCTGGCCTGGACACTGGTGGCCACCGCCGTGGAGCGCATCCACGAGCTGGAAAACGAGCTCGGCTGCTTCTTCGACCGCAACCCCGACGGCAGCATCCACCAGAAGGCCTTTGCCGGGCAAACCTTTGACCGCACGGTGCACAAGGGTGACCTCACCGGCATCGAGATCATCAACCGGCTGGCCGAGCAGGTGTGGTCCCGCGGCATTGATCGGCTGGAGGAGCACCGTGCCATCGAGCTGGTGAAAACACCCACGGGTGACGCGCTGGCCGGCGTGCTGATGGTGGACATGCGCAGTGGTGAGTACGTCCTGGTGCAGGCCAAGGCGGTGCTGCTGGCCACCGGCGGTGGCCCCACGATGTACAAGTACCACACGCCCTCGGGCGACAAGAGCTGTGACGGTCTGGCGATGGCGCTGCGCGCCGGCCTGCCACTGCGCGACATGGAGATGGTGCAGTTTCACCCCACCGGCCTGCTGGCGGGCACGGGCACCCGCATGACGGGCACCGTGCTGGAAGAAGGCCTGCGCGGCGCGGGCGGGTGGCTGCTCAACGGAGATGGCGAACGG
This sequence comes from Rubrivivax sp., assembly GCA_021298085.1. Lineage (GTDB taxonomy): Bacteria > Pseudomonadota > Gammaproteobacteria > Burkholderiales > Burkholderiaceae_C > Rubrivivax. The sequence continues at coordinate 5,732 of JAJTDE010000202.1, read as the reverse complement.
TTCATGTCACGCTACGACGCGCGTGCTGAGCGTGCCACCCGCGACATCGTGAGCCGCTCCATCTACCGCGAGATGCGCGACGGCCGCACCACACCCAACGGCGGGGTGTGGATCCAGATGCACCACCTGGGCGCCGACATCGTCCGCCGGCAGTTCAAGGGCATGGTGGAACGCTGTGCCGATTGCGGCTTTGACCTGGCCGGTGGCCGGGTGGAAGTGGTGCCCACGGCGCACTACATGATGGGTGGCGTTGTGTTTGCGCCCGACACGCGCACGCCGCTGCCGGGCCTGTTTGCCGCGGGCGAGGACACCGGCGGCGTACACGGCGCCAACCGGCTGGGCGGCAACGGTGTGGCCAACTCCACGGTCTTTGGCGGCATCGCCGGCGACGTGATGGCCGAGTGGGTGCAGCGGGAAGGGCGCTTCCGTGACGCCGACGATGCGGTGGTGGCCGAGGCCGTGGCGCGGGCCGAAGCCCCCTTCCACCAGCCACCCGGTAACCTGGAAGTTGTCCGCGAAGGCCTGTACGACTGCATGTGGGCCGATGTGGGCATCCTGCGCACGGCAGACTCACTGCAGCGGGGCCTGGCGCGTCTGGATGAGCTGGACGCGCTGCTGTCGCGCACCGGCGTGGCCGACATGGGCCGCGCCTTCCACCTGGGCTGGCACGACTGGATGAACCTGAAGAACCTGATCGCCGTGAGCCGGGTGATCGCCTTGTCGGCACTGGCCCGGGAGGACTCCCGCGGCGCGCACTACCGCGAGGACCATCCCGACACGGGTGACCTCGACGCCTCGCACTTCATCGTGGTGCGGCAGGCCGGCGATGCCTTGGCGCTCACCCGCGAGCCGGTGCGCTTCACCCGGGTGGCGCCTGGCCAGAGCCTGCTGGCGGCAGACCCGGCTTGATCGACGCGCTGTCGGCGCTGCAGCTCACCACGGTGTGCGTGGTGATGGTGCTGGCGTACATGGTCTTCGGGTTTGGCGGCTTTGGCGCCAACCTGGTGTCGCTGCCTATCCTGGCGCACTTCATGAGCCTGCAGGTGGCGGTGACGCTGCTGCTGGTGCTGGACCTGATCGTGGCCGGTTTGCTGGGGGTGCGCAACCGTCAGCTGACGGACTTCGGCGAGATTCGGCGGCTGCTGCCGACCATGCTGGGTGGCATGGTGCTGGGCGTGCTGCTGCTGAACTGGGCCGCTGAGCGCTGGCTGCTGTTGCTGCTGGGTGCCTTTGTGGGCTGCTTTGCGCTGTGGAACCTGTTTGGCAGGCCGAGCCGGCAGCCGGTCTCGGCGCGGTGGGCCTGGCCCGCCGGGCTGGCCGGGGGCATCTTCAGTGCGCTGTTTGGCACCGGTGGGCCGCTGTACACCCTCTACCTGGCGCGCCGCATCATGGACACCAGCCGGCTGCGTGCCACCATCGGGGCCGTCATCCTGGGCTCGGCCTTTGTCAGGCTGGCCCTGTTCACCGGCAGCGGCTTCTTTGCGCAGCCGGGCTTGCTGGCGATGTCGCTGCTGCTGCTGCCCTGTGCCGTGCTGGGTTATGCCGTGGGCAGCCGCATCCAGTCGCACCTGCCCCAGGACTTGGTGCGGCGTGTCATCTGGATGCTGCTGCTGGCCAGCGGGGCCAGCCTGCTGGCCCGCGGCATGCTGGGTTGAGCGGGGGCTGCGGCGGATGCGCCGCAGCGCACCCGCCCACCCGTCACTTCAGGCCGACTCGTACAGCCGGGTCAGCACAAACTCGCGATGGCCCAGCGCTTCGGCGGCGGTCAGGCGGCCGTTGGCAGTGCGCAGCATGCACTCCAGCAGCTGGTCGCCGGCCTGGTCGAGCGTGATCTGGCGCTGCAGCAGGCCGGAGGAATCGACGTCGATGTGTTCGCTCATCAGGCGCACGGTGCGTGGGTTGGCGCAGATCTTGATGACCGGCACGATCGGGTTGCCGATGACGTTGCCCTGCCCGGTGGGGAAGAAATGCACGGCGTAGCCCGACGCGGCGCACAGCGTGACCATCTCGGCTGCGGCGGACGACGAATCCATGAACCACAGGCCCGGGTGGGTGGGCATCTCGGCCTTGTCGATCACGCCGTCGACCGTGCACTTCTTGCCGATCTTCTGGATGTTGCCCAGGGCCTTTTCCTCGATGGTGGTCAGGCCGCCAGCGATGTTGCCCTTGGTAGGCTGGCTCTCGGACAGATCGGTGGTCTTGTGGCGGTTGATCATGTCCTGGTAGCGGTTGAACATGAACATGAACTGCTCGGCCACCTCGGGTGTCTTGCAGCGCGCAGCCACGATCTTTTCGCCGCCGGTGATCTCGCTGGTTTCGCCGAAGCACAGGTAGTTGCCCAGCGGGTGCAGCTTGTCGAAGGCGTTGCCCACGGTGGGGTTGGCACCGCAGCCGCTGGTGGTGTCGCTTTCACCGCACTTGGTGCTGACCCACAGGTCGGTGATGGGGCAGAGCTCGCGCTGCTTCTCGCTGGCCCATTGCACAAACTCACGCGCGGCCTTGCTGGCCTTCATGATGGTTTCGTGGTCGCCGTGGCCTTCGATGCCGAAGCCCACCACCGGCTTGCCGGTGGCAGCGATGCCGTCGACGACCTTCTTGGTCCAGCCGTCCTCGATGCCGATGACCACCACCGCCGCCACATTGGGGTTGCAGCCGGTGCCGATCAGCGTGCGGAAGTGAAGGTCCAGGTCGGCGCCGAACTGCAGGCGGCCGTAGGGGTGCGGGATGGCCATCGTGCCCTTGATGTTGTGGGCGACGGCTTCAGCCGCGGCGTTGGACAGGTCGTCCAGCGGCAGGATGATGACGTGGTTGCGCACACCCACGCGGCCGTTCTCGCGACGGTAGCCGAGGAAGGTGGTGTCTTTGCTGATGACGCTCATGATGGGGTGTTCCTGTGGCTTACCAGCGCTTGGTCTTGATGTTGTGGACGTGTGCATGCTCGCCGGCCCGGATGGGCGCGACAACCTTGCCCATGTCGATGCCGTACTTGACGACGGTGTCGCCGGTGGACATGTCCTTCAGCGCCACCTTGTGGCCGATGGGGATGTCCTGCAAGGCGGTCAGTTCGGTGGACCTGTCGTCGTCCATGATCCAGCCATTCAGCGTCATGCCGGCCTTTACGCCTTCAACCACGACCACGGCCACGGTGTCGTGCGCGTCGTGCAATACGAAGTGAATCATCGTTGGGTGCTCCTGGTAAGGCCGCCCACCCGGGCAGCCCGACGGAGCGCATTGTGACCAACACGAGCCCCACGTCAATCAAGTCATTTAAATGACCTGTATGACGTGGTTGATCTGGCTGAACAGGTTCAGGCGCCAGCGGTTCGGGCTGTCAGAATCGCCGGCATGGCGCCGTCCGCAGCCCCAGTCTTCACCCCCATCTCGCCCGAAGCGGCGGGCATGCCGCTGTACCGGGCCGTCAAGCGGGCCTTGCTGCAGGGCATCGAAGACGGCTCGCTGCAGCCCGGCGATGCACTGCCGGCCGAAGCCGCGCTCGCGCGGGCGCTGGGTGTCTCGGTGGGCACCCTGCGGCATGCGGTGGACGAGCTGGTGGCCGAACACATCCTGGTGCGGCGCCAGGGCCGCGGCACCTTCGTGGCCACGCACAACGCTGACCGCTTCCTGTTCCAGTTTTTCCACGTGGAGCGCGCCGACGGCCTGCGCCAGCAGCCGGTGGTGCAGTTGGCCGGCTTTGAGCGGGTGCGCCTGGACGACGAGGCCGCCGCCGCCCTGCATGGCAAGCCGGGTGAGCCGGCTGTGCAGGTCGAGAACCGGCTGCTGCTGCAGGGCCGCGCCGTGGTGCACGATTGCTTGACGCTGCCCGCTGCGCTGTTCAAGGGCTTGACCGAAAAGCGGCTGCGCGACAGGCCCGGCACGCTCTACCAGCTGTGGCAATCGGATTTCGGCATCACCGTGCTGCGCGCCGAGGAACGCGCGCGCGCCGTGGGTGCTGACAAGTCAGTGGCCCGCGCGCTGGGCATTCCGCCCGGCACGCCGGTGCTGCAGGTGCGACGTACCGCCTTGACGTTTGGCGACAGGCCGGTGGAATACCGGGTGTCGACCATCCACACCGCCCAGCACGACTACGTGCGGACCTTGTCAAGGCTGTGATCGTCGGCAGGGCGGCGTTGCTTCGCGCTGCCCGCCTGCAAGGCCTCAAACTGGCGTTTGAGCAGCTCGCCCTTGTCGCCAGACTGCACCGCGAAGTAGGCCACGATGTCCATCGGGACAGAACGGCCCAGTGCCTCCAGCGGCAATAGCCTTCGCCGCTTGAGGTCGTCGGCAATCAAGGACGCGGGCAGCCACGCGGCGCCTTGCCCCACCAGGGCGAGCTCACGCAGACCCATCGCAAACTCGCTGACACAGCGCACCACCACCTGATGCCCCCGCATGAGCTCGGGCAGGGCCTCCAGGCGCACCGCCTGGCCCAGGAAGCTGTCCGGGGGAAAACACAGCATCGGCACGGCAGGGCCTGTGTCACGGCGGCCGCTGAGTGGGGTGTGCAGTGCCGGGCAGGCGACCAGCACCAGCTTGTCCTCGCCGAGCACCTGGCGCTGCGCGATGGGCGCGGGAATGCCGCAGGGCATCTGCGCGGTCTCGTAGGCGATGAGGATCTCGGCCTGGCCGCGCATGAACATCGTCACCGCGTCGCTGCGGTTCTCCGAGCGGATGCGGAAGTTGTGCTCGGCTTCCCGGTGGCGCAGCCGTTTCAGGAAGGCGGGCAGGTACGACGCGGCCAGGCTGTGCTGGGCGGCGATGGTGAGGTCCGCCATGTCCAGTGATTCTGATTTCAGCGTGGAGCGGAACTCATAGATGCGGGCCACCAGGCTGCTGAAAGCCGCCTGGTTGGCCGCGGCCACGGGCGTGAATTGAAGCGGCTTGCGCGCCCGGTCGATCAAGGTGACACCCAGCCACTCCTCCAGCAGCTGGATGCGGCGCGAGAAGGCCGGCTGTGACACATGGCGGCGGGCGGCCGCGGCCGAGAAGCTGCCGGTCTCGATGAGCGCCATGTAGTCGTCGAGCCACTTGAGTTCCATCGCTGCTGTCCCCCGAAGGCGCCGATTGTCGGGCGAGCGGGCGTACCCGTATCGATCAGGGCCGCTGCGCCGCCGATGGGCTGGGCTTCACTTCATCGCTGCCGGCAGCCAGGTGGCAGTCTGGGGGTAGGCGATCAGCAACGCAATCAGCACCAGCATGCTGGCGATGAAGGGCAGGCAGCCATAGATGACCTCGCCGATGGAGATCGTTCCTCGACTGATGCCCTGTATCACGTAGAGGTTGAGCCCCACTGGGGGTGTGAGCACCGCAATCTCCATCGTGATGGTGTAGACAATGCCAAACCAGATCATGTCGAAGCCGGCCGCCTGCATCAGCGGGAAGATCGTGGGCAGCGTGATGAAGGTCATCGACACGGGTTCCAGGAACATCCCCAGCACCAGGTAGAAGACGACGACGATCGCCAGCACGGCATAGGGGCTCAGCTGGTAGGACTGAAAGAGTTCAGTGAACTGCTGCGGCACGCGGTAGTACGTCATCACAAATCCGAACAGCACGCCCGCCGACAGCAGCAGCCCCAGGTAGCCCATGGTGCGCATCGTGGACATCAGGGAGCCCTTGAAGCCCGCAAAGTCCAGCCCACCCACGGCAAAGGCCAGCACCACCGTCAGCAGCGCGGCGATGGCCGCGGCCTCGGTGGGCGTGGCGATGCCGGTGTAGATCGACAGCGTGATGAC
>JAJTDE010000201.1 GCA_021298085.1 Rubrivivax sp. | reverse complement strand
GCGACGTTGACTTCCTGGGTGCCGCGGCAGATGGCCAGCAGGGGCATGCCCAGCGCCAGCACGCGGCGGATCACGGGCAGTGTCCAGCGGTCGCGTTCCGGGTCCAGCGGCAGGGCGGGGTTGTGCACGTCCTCTCCGAAGTGAGAGGGGTGCACGTTGGAGGGCGAGCCGGTGAGCAGCACGCCGTCGGCCAGTGCCAGGTAGGTGTCGAGCTCGGCCGGGTCGGCCGGCGGAACCACCAGGGGCAGGCCACCGGCCAGGCGGGCGGCATCCACATACTTGCGGCCAATGGTGTGCGAAGGGTAGGGTCCCAGCATCTTCTGGCACGAGGGCAGGAGGATGACGGGTGGGCGCCGCGCGGCAGCGCTGGCGCCATCGGTGACGGTGGCGGTGGGCAGGTGGTGGGGGTGGGTGTCGGGGTTCATCCGAGCAGGTCTCTCAATCGGTACCAGGCCATGCCCAGCCGTCCATCGCCTCGGCCACCAGCCGGCCGGCCATGCCGGTGAGCGCCAGGCCGTGCCCGGAGAAGCCCTGCAGGTAGTAGACGTTGTCCGGCCCGCCGGGGCTGGAAGGCAGGCGCCCAAAATCGGGTGCCCGGTTCATGGTGATGTCCACATAGCCGCCCCAGGCGTACTTCACCGCCACATCGCGCAGCTGCGGGAAGGTGGCCAGCATGCGCTGACGCATGCTGGCGGCCAGGTTCATCGGGGACACGGTGGAATAGCTGACACGCCCGCCGTAGAGCATGCGGTGGTCGGCCGTGGGGCGGAAGTAGTCGAGCACGAAGTTGGTGTCGCAGACGGCCGAGCGGCTGGGGATGAGCGCCCGGCAGCGGCGTTCATCGAGCACGTCAGAACAGGCGATGTAGGTGCCGACCGGCATGATGCGGCTGCGCAGTTGGGGCGCCAGCCCCTGCAGGTAGACGTTGCCGGCCAGCAGCAGGCGCTTGGCGTGCAGGGTGCCGCCGCCGGTGGCCGATTGCGTCTGCAGCGTGACGGAGGCCCCCCCTTGCCAGCCGGTGACGGTGGTGCCCTCGTACAGCTGCACACCAGCGCTTTCGGCCGCCTGGGCCAGGCCCAGGGTGTAGCGCAAGGGATGCAGGTGGCCCGAGCGAGGGTCGTGGATGCCGCTGTGAAAGCGCCCCGATTCGATCCACTGCGGCACCTCGGCAGGGGCGATGCGTTGCAGCGGGTAGCTGTAGCGGGCCTCGATGGTGTCGGCCCAGCGGGCGAGCTCGGCGCCCTTGCGGGCGCTGGTGGCCAGGCCCAGGTAGCCGCCTTGCCAGTCGGCGTCGATGTGGTGGCGCGTCAGGCGCTGCTGGATGAGGTCCAGCGCCTCGATGGTGATGTCCCAGGCCAGTTTCGCCGCGTCAGCGCCCAGCTGCTGTTCGATGATGGATGGGTCGCAGGCGAGGCCGTGAATGGCCTGGCCGCCGTTACGGCCGCTGGCGCCCCAGCCCACCTGGCGGGCTTCGAGGACGGCGACGCGGTAGCCCCGTTGGGCCAGTTCCAGGGCGGCTGAAAGGCCGGCCAGCCCGGCGCCGACCACGGCGACGTCGCAGTGCTGGGCGCCCTGCAGGCCGGGGCGCTGCGGCCCCCGGCAGGCGGTGGCCTCGTAGTAGGAATCGCGGGTGAGTGAATCGCTTGTGGTGTCCAGCGGCATGAGCAGCGGCGCCGCCCGTGCCAGGTGATGTGCGGTGCACAACACCTGACCCCGGCGCGTCGTGGCCCTCTTGGCGTGCGGTAGCTTGAGTCTAGGCGATGCGGAGACCCGCTGCGTGGCTGGTGGAAACCCGTGCCTCCTGGGTGGCTCTGGCTCACACGAATGGGCGGCCCTTGTGCTGCGTCAAGCGCCCGCCAGGACGCGCTGCCTAAGATCGGCCTTTACCCGCCTGACCAGGGAGCATCGGCACCATGCTGTCCGCCTACATCACGCACCCTGATTGCGCCCGCCACGAGATGGGCGAAGGGCACCCCGAATGCCCGCAGCGCCTGGGCGCGGTGGCCGACGCGCTGCTGCTGCGTGGGCTGCTTGACTACATGCTGCCGGTGGACGCGCCGCTGGCCACCGAGGAACAGCTGGAGCGGGCCCACTCGGCCCTGCACGTGCGCTCCGTGCTGGACGCCGGCCCGACCGAGGGTTACGCGCAGATCGACCCGGACACCCGCATGAACCCGTACACCGTACGTGCCGCGCTGCGGGCCGCGGGTGCCGCCGTCAAGGCCGTTGACCTGGTCCTGGGCGGCGAGGTGCCGACGGCCTTCTGCGCCGTGCGCCCGCCGGGCCACCATGCCGAGCGCAACGCCGCGATGGGCTTCTGCTTCTTCAACAACGCGGCGGTGGCCGTACGCCATGCCCTGGATGTGCATGGCCTGCAGCGGGTGGCGCTGATCGACTTCGACGTCCACCACGGCAACGGCAGCGAAGACATCCTGGCCCACGACGAGCGTGTGCTGATGTGCGGCACCTTCGAGATCGGGCTGTACCCCTTCAACGGCCCGGATGCCCGCAGCGCCACCGACGCCCGCAACATGGTCAACGTCGGCCTGCCGTCCCGCAGCGGCAGCGACGCGTTTCGCGCAGCCGTCACCCAGCACTGGCGTCCCGCCCTGGACGCCTTCCGGCCGGAGCTCATCGTGGTCTCGGCCGGCTTTGACGCCCACCGGGAGGACGACATGGGCAACCTGGGGCTGGTGGACGCTGACTACGAATGGGTCACCCGGCAGTTGATGGCGGTGGCGCAGCGCCACGCCCAAGGCCGGGTGGTCAGTTGCCTGGAAGGGGGTTATGTGCTGAACCCGCTGGCGCGCGCCGCCACGGCCCATGTGCGGGTGTTGATCGGGGCTGATTGAGCCCGCCCCTTGAGCCTCCCTCACTGCCCGCTGTTTCTGCCCGCCCTCCATGGACCACCACTTCCTGACCCCCCTGTTCCAGCCGCGTTCGATCGTGGTGTTTGCCGGCCCCGAAGACCAGCCCGAGCGGCAGACGCCCCAGGCACGCGCACTGCGCGCCGCGCTGGCCGAATCACCCGGCCCGCAGGCGCCCGTGTTCCTGGACGTCAACACCACTGGCACCCTGGCCGAACTGGCGCGTGCACGCGCTGACCTGGCCATCATCGCGCTGCCACCGGGCGAGCTGATGGCGGCGGTGGAGGTGGCGGGCCGCATCGCCTGCCGTTCGGCGCTGATCGTGGGCACGGGGGTGGACGCTGAGCTGGCCGCGCAGCTCAAGCGGGTGGCGCGGCGTGAAGGCCTGCACCTGCTGGGGCCCAACTGCCTGGGTGTGCAGCGCCCCCACCTGTGCCTGAACGCCAGCGCGGCCGGCCCGCTGGCCCAGGAGGGCTCGCTGGCCCTGGTGTCGCAATCGGGTGCGCTGACGGCGTCCGTGCTGGATTGGGCACGTGCCAATGCCGTCGGGTTTTCGCAGGTGGTGTCGCTGGGGCCCAGCGCCGCGGTGGACCTGGCCCAGGTGCTCGATTTCCTGGCCACCGATGGCCGCACGCAAAGCATCATCGTCTACCTGGAGGGCATCTCGAGTGCGCGGCGCTTCATGAGCGCGCTGCGTTCGGCCGCCAATGCCAAGCCGGTGCTGGTGCTCAAGGCGGGTCGGCGCGCGTCGGGCACTGAGGCTGCACTGACCCACTGCCGGGCGATTGTCGGCAGCGACGACGTCTTCGACGCAGCCCTGCGGCGCGCGGGCGCCGTGCGGGTAAATACCTTTGTTGAGCTGTTTTCGGCCGCCAAGTGCCTGGCCAGCCGCTACCGGCCCGTGGGCCGGCGCCTGGCCATCATCACCAACGGGGGCGGGCCGGGTGTGCTGGCGGCCGACCGTGTGGATGCCATCGGCCTGACGCTGGCCAAGCTGTCGCCCGAGACGGTCAGCAGCCTGGCGGCGCAGCTGCCGTCGCAGGCCTCGCTGGTGGACTTGATCGACCTGTCGGCCGAGGCACGGCCGGAGCACTATGCGCTGGCGGTGAAGGCGGCGGCCGACGACCGCGGTGTGGACGGCGTGCTGGTCATCTGCAGCCCGCAGATCGGTGCCGACCCGGCCGAGGTGGCGCGCGCCGTGGCCGCCAGCAAGGCCGCCAGCGGCAAGCCGCTGCTGGGCTGCTGGATGGGCGATGTGTCGGTGCAGGACGCCCGGCGCGTGCTGGAAGCCGCCAACATTCCCAGCTTCCGGGCGCCGGAAGGCGCGGTGGGCGCCTTTGGCAACATCACCAGCTTCTACCAGAACCAGCTGCTGCTGCAGCAGACGCCGTCGCCGCTGTCGTCGCTGGCGCAGCCTGACCTCGAAGGCGCGCGGCTGGTCATCGAGAGTGTGCTGGCCGAGCGCCGCAAGACGCTCAGCGAAGTGGAGAGCAAGACGCTGCTGTCGGCCTTCCACATTCCGGTGACACAGACCGTGCTGGCGCGCACCGCGCATGAAGCCTTGATCATCGCCACCCAGCTGGGCTTCCCGGTGGCGCTGAAGATTGACTCACCCGACATCACGCACAAGAGCGATGTGCAAGGTGTGGCCCTGAACATCATGACGGGCCCGAGTGCCCGCGACACCTTCACCGACATCGTTGACCGGGTGAAGCGCCTGCAGCCCGACGCCCGCATCAACGGGGTGACGGTGCAGAAGATGGCGCGTGCACGTCGCGGGCGTGAGGTCTATGTGGGCGTGGTCACCGACGAACCTTTCGGGCCGGTGATCCTGTTTGGCGCGGGTGGCACGATGATCGAGCTCATCGCCGACCGCGCGATGGAACTGCCCCCGCTGAACCAGTTCCTGGCACGCCGCCTGATCGAGCGTTCACGCGTGGCCGAGACCTTGTCCCGCTGGCACGGCGCGCAAGCGGCCGACCTGGAGGCCATTGAGCACATCTTGTTGCGTGTCAGTGAGATGGTGTGCGAGTTCCCGCAGCTGCGCGAGATGGACATCAACCCCATCATCGTCGACGACACCGGGGCGGTGGCGGTGGACGCCCGCATCGTTATCCAGCATGTGCACGAAAGCGGGCGGGGCACGGGCGGCACCCGTTCGGCCGAATACCAGCACCTGGCCATCCTGCCGTACCCGGCGCGCCACCAGCAGCTGGTGCCGCTGCGCGGGGGCGGTGAATACCTGATCAGGCCCATCCGGCCTGACGACGCCGACATGCTGCAGGCGCTGGTGCGCGGGCTCAAGCCAGAAAGCCGCTACTTCCGGTTTGCGTCGGCCATTTCGGAGCTACCGGCGCCCATGCTGGCGCGGCTGACGCTGATCGACTATGACCGTGAGATGGCCCTCGTGGCGGTGGTCAAGGACCGTTCGGTGGACGCCGAGGGCACGGTGACCGAGCAGGAGCGCATCGTCGGTGTCAGCCGCTGTATCACCAACCCTGACCAGACCACCTGCGAATTCAGCCTGCTGGTGGCCGACGACATGGCCGGCCAGGGCCTGGGCGCACGCCTGATGGAGAGCATCATGGAGGTGGCCCGGGAAAAGGGCTTGTCCGACATCGAGGGCCTGGTGCTGACGCAGAACGCCGGCATGCTCAAGCTGATGCGCAGCCTGGGCTTTTCCGTCAAGCCCTTCAGCGACGACCCGGATTTCAGGCTGGTGACGCACCCGCTGTAGGCCGCGGCGGGCGCAGGCCCGGTTGAACCTCAGAGCCAGCCCCACAGCCGGGTCAGCACCCGGGGTAGCCGCAGGCGGCTGGGCTGGTAGAAGCGGCGGAAATCATGGGCTTGCATGGTGGGGCTCCTGGTGGTGGGTGCTTCTGCAGATGCACAGGCACTGTATGTAAGAACAACTGTATGTAAAAACAGTTGCCAGCGCAAGCCCCGTCCGCGCGGCGCGTGGGGGCGTGCGGCTGCGGCACACTTGCCGGATGCAATCGGGTTTCTTGGTGCTCCATGGCAACCGGCTGGAAGACCTGTCCAGCGCGGTGCTGTCCTGGCTTCAGCAGCACCCGCTGCCCGGGCTGGTGCCCGAGGCCGTGCTGGTCCAGAGCAACGGCATGGCCGAGTGGTTCAAGATGACGGCCGCGCAACGGCTGGGGGTGTGCGCGGGCATGCGCGTGGAGCTGCCGGCACGCTTTTGCTGGCGTGCCTACCGCCAGGTGCTGGGTGCGTCCCTGCAGGTACCCACCCAGCTGCCGCTCGACAAGGACCCGATGGTCTGGCGCCTGATGTCCTGGCTGTCGCAGCCCTCGTTGCCGGCGCCCTTGTCATCACCCGCGGCTTGGCTGCGGGGCGAGGGTGCGGCGTCCACCACCGCGTCCGCTGGCACTGCGGCGCGCCTGTCAACGACCGATGCGGCCCTGGCGGCCGAGGCCCCGTTTGGCCAGCCGGCGCTGCAGCGGCTGGCCTGGTGCCGGCGCGTGGCCGACGTCATGGACCAATACCAGGTCTACCGCCCTGATTGGCTGGACGATTGGCAGGCCGGCCGCGACGTGCTGCGTGTGGCGCCGGAATCGACGGCCGACGGGCAGCGTTCACTGCCGCCCGAACAGGCCTGGCAGCCGGCGCTGTGGCGCCTGCTGCAGTCGCGGCTCAGCCCCGCGGAGCGCCAGGTGACGCGGCCTGCGCTGCACCGCGAGGCGCTGCGCCGCCTGCACGACGGCCCCCCGGGGCGCACGCTGGACGGCCTGCCCAGCCGGCTGGTCTTGTTTGGCACCACCCAGCTGCCGCTGCAGACGCTGGAGCTGCTGGCCGCGCTGGCGCGTCACATGCAGGTGCTGCTGGCCGTGCCCAACCCCTGCCGCTTTGACTGGACGGACACCAGCGCCTTGCCCCCGGCAGGGCATCCGCTGCTGTCCACCTGGGGCCGGCAGTCGCGCGATTTCATCCGCCAGCTGGAGCGTTTTGACGAGACGCAGCGTCACCAGAACAGCTT
>JAJTDE010000200.1 GCA_021298085.1 Rubrivivax sp. | reverse complement strand
GACGTAGAAAGGCTGCGCCTCTTCCTCGCTGTAGGCATTGCCGGCCGTCGGGTAGCGCACCTGACCCAGGCCCACCGTGCCCGGCAGCGCACGCATGTTGCGGGTGCGAAAGACGTCCCTGACCATGCCGCGGGCCTTGTGCATGTAGCACTTGGTGCCCTGCATGGTGACGATGCCAGCGGCGTCCTGGCCGCGGTGCTGCAGGAGCAGCAGGGCGTCGTAGATGAGCTGGTTGGCCGGGGCGCTCGAGATGACGCCGACGATGCCGCACATAGGAAATCCTTCAGAGCGCTGGCGATGCAGCGGGTTTGGGTGCAGGCGGCAGCCAGCGAGCCACATCCTGGGGCAGGAACGGCCGCAGGCCATCCACCACCACGCTGAGCCATTGGACACCGCGCGAGGCCTGCCACCACGGCGATTTTGACGTGGGTGTCAGGCCGATCACGGTGACCATCACCAGCAGCACAATCACCGCTCTCAACCATCCGAAAGCCGCACCCAGCACCCGATCAGGCAGGGTCAGCGGCGTACTGGCAATGAGCATTCGCACCAGGCGGCTCAGCAGTCCCCACACCACCAGCACCACCACAAAGGTGGCCACGATGGCCGCGGCCGAGTTGAGCGATGAGCGCGGCTCGCCGATGGGCAGGTACGGGCCGACATAGGGTGCCAGTGCCATCGCGGCGATGTAGGCCACCACCCAAGCGCCCAGCGACATCAGCTCGTAGACCAGGCCGCGCCACGCACCCACCAGCACCGACAGCGCCAGCACCGACAACATGGCCAGGTCCAGGCCGTGCCAAGCGCTCACAGCGTCAGAACCGCACCGGGCAGCTTGGAGCCTTTGAGCCGTTCCAAGGCCTTCTGGGCTTCAGCCTGGCTGTCAAAGGGACCTATTCGCACCCGGATGCGGCGGCCGTTGGGTGTCTGCACGTCCTGGGTGAAGGTCTTGAAGCCCAGCTTCTCGACGCGCAGGCGGACGTCCTTGGCGGAGGCCTCGTCGGCGTAGGCGCCCACCTGCACGACAAAGCGGGTTCCCGACTTCATGTCGGCTTTCGTGTCGGCCTTGGTCCCTGCGTTGGGCGCGGGCTTGGGCTCCGGCTTCGGTTCGGCCTTCGGCAATGCCTTCGTGTCGGCCTTGACCTCCGGCTTGACTGCGGGCTTGACGCTGGACGCCGACGGCGCTGGCGTGGCTGGCACTGGGGCGGGTGTGGCCTGGGGGGCCGGCGTGGCCGCTGTGGCCACCGTAGGCGGCTGGGCGGCCACCCCGGGGTTGGCCGCCGCGGCTGGGGCAGGGCCTGCGGCGCCGGCCACCGTCGCGGCGGGCACAACAGCCGTCGCCGCAAGTACTGCCGCTGTCGCACCGGACGCCGTGGGCACAGCCGGCTCGGCCATCACCACGCTGCCAGAGGCCGAGCGATCCTGGCCTTTGCCCGGGCCCTGCAGCGGCGCAGCGCCGTCCCGCGAGGGGATGACCATGGGCGTGTCCACCGGCACGGGCCGCGGCTGCGATTCAAACAGCAAGGGAAAGCTCACGACACCCAGCAACAGCAGCACCGCCGCACCGATCAGGCGACGCCGTGCACGGCTGCGGGCCTGTACGTCAGCGACATCCATCGGTGAGGTGTCGGCCACATCGGGCGCGCGGGGCTTGAGCAGGGGGGGCAAGGCCATGGTGTGCTGAAGAGGGACTGACGTGGCGGGCAAAGCAGACGAGTGACATGCCACGCCCGCCGCAACCCCGCCGGCGGTGGCCAGGCTTAACGGCTCAGATGCGGCGCAGCACGCCGTGGCAAACCGCCCTCCAGGACGCCACCCACGGTGTAAAACGATCCGAAGACCACGATTCTATCGGCGCTGTCGGCCGCGGCCAGGGCGGCCTCCAGGGCGGCTCTCGGGTTGCCGTGGCAGTGAACAGGGGCGAGTGTCCGGGCAGGGCTGGCTTGCGCTGACGCGGCCTCGAGCCGGGCCTGAAGCTGGGCGGCGCTCGCCGCGCGCGGGGTGGGCAAGTCGCACAGGTACCAGGTATCCACCAGCGGCAGCATCCGGGGGAGCATGGCCGCGAGATCCTTGTCGGCCATCGCCCCCAGCACCGCGAGCGTCCGCGGGAAAAAGCCCATCTGGTCCAGGTTGACCGCCAGCGTGGCCACCGACTGCGGGTTGTGCGCGACATCCAGCACCAGCGTGGGTTGCCCCGGAACGATCTGGAAGCGGCCTGGCAGGTCCACCAGCGCCAGGCCGCTGCGCACGGCCTGGGCCGACATTGGCAGGCGCTCACGCAGGGCCTCCAGCACGGCCAGCACACCGGCGGCATTGATCAGCTGGTTGGCCCCGCGCAAGGCCGGGTAGGCCATGCCGTTGAGCCGCTGCTGGCGGCCTGTCCAGTTCCATTGCTGGCGGTCGCCGCTGTGGGCAAAGTCTCGGCCCACCAACCAGAGGTCAGCGCCCACTTCGGCCGCATAGGCCACCACACTGTGGGGCGGCACAGGGTCGCTGACGATGGCCGGACGGCCGCGTCGCATCACGTGCGCCTTCTCGCGGCCGATGGATTCCCGGTCTGGGCCCAGCAGTTCCATGTGGTCCAGGTCGATGCTGGTGATGACCACGGCGTCGGCGTCCACCGCGTTGACGGCGTCCAGCCGCCCGCCAAGACCCACTTCCAGGATCACCAGGTCGAGCCCGGCCAGCGCCAGGGCCCGCAGGATGGCCAGCGTCGTGAATTCGAAATAGGTCAGTGGGGTGCTGCCCCTGGCCTGCTCCACCGCCTCAAGGTGCGGCAGCAGCGCCGCCGCGTCGATGGGTTGACCCTGAAGCCGGCAGCGCTCCTCGAAGTGCACCAGGTGCGGGCTGGTGTAGAGGCCAACCTTCCAGCCAGCCTGCAGGGCAATGCTCTCCAGCATGGCGCAGGTCGACCCCTTGCCGTTGGTGCCGGCTACCGTCACCACCACGGCATCGAATGCCAGGCCCAGGCGCTCCTTCACGGCCTGCACACGCTCCAAGCCCATCGCGATGGCCTGGGGGTGCTGTTGTTCGGCGTGGCGCAGCCAGTCACCCAGGCGCCAGCCTGCGCGGGTGGGGTCAGGGGTCATCGTGGTGACAGTGCCTGCGTTCAGGCCACGGCTTCGGCGCTCTGGCGCTGCAGCAGGCTCAACACCCGCGCAATAGTCGGCCTGAGTTCGCGGCGGTCGATGATCATGTCGACAGCGCCCTTGCTCATCAGGAACTCGGCGCGCTGGAAGCCTTCAGGCAGCTTCTCGCGCACGGTGTTCTCGATCACGCGCGGCCCGGCAAAACCGACCAGCGCCTTGGGCTCGGCGATGACCACGTCACCGACAAAGGCGAAGCTGGCCGACACACCGCCCATGGTCGGGTCGGTCAGCACGCTGACGTACGGCAGGCCGGCCTTGGCCAGGTGGGTGAGTGCCGCGTTGGTCTTGGCCATCTGCAACAAGCTGAGCAGGCCTTCCTGCATGCGTGCACCACCGGTGGCCGTGAAACACACAAACGGCACCTTCTGTTCGATGGCGGTTTCAACGCCTCGCACAAAGCGTTCGCCCACCACCGAGCCCATGGACCCGCCCATGAAATCAAACTCAAAGCAGGCCACCACCAGCGGCACACTCATCACGGCACCGCCCACCACCACCAGCGCATCGGTTTCGCCGGTGTCCTCGAGCGCCGCCTTGAGCCGTTCAGGGTACTTCTTGCTGTCCTTGAACTTCAGCGCATCCACCGGCAGGACTTCCTGGCCTATCTCATAGCGCCCCTCGCCGTCCAGGAAGCTGTCCAGCCGCTGGCGCGCACCGATGCGGTGGTGGTGCGAACACTTCGGGCAGACGTTGACGTTCTTTTCCAGGTCGGCCTTGTAGAGCACCGATTCACACGACGGGCACTTGACCCACAGGCCTTCCGGCACCGTGCGGCGGTCGGCCGGGTCGGTGTGCTGGATCTTCGGGGGCAGCAGCTTGTCAAACCAACTCATCGGAGCACTCCAGCAGACAGGTCAACGTTCAGGGGGCGGCGCGCCGTCGAGCGCGCTGCGGATCTCGTGCATGAACGCCCGCGCGGCTTCAGCAGCCTGTTCCGGCGCAGCCGATTCAAGGATCTGCACCAGGCGCGAACCGATCACCACCGCATCGGACACCGCGGCCACCGCCTTGGCCGTCTGGGCGTCGCGAATACCGAAGCCTACACCCACGGGCACCGAGACGTGCGCCCGGATGCGCGGCACGGCTTCGGCGACGGCAGCGGTGTCCAGGTGGCCCGCACCGGTCACGCCCTTGAGCGACACGTAATACACGTAGCCGGTGGCGATGCGCCCCACGGCGGCTATGCGCTGTTCGGTGGAGGTGGGGGCCAGCAGGAAGATCAGGTCCAGCCCGGCGTCGCGCAGCAACGCGGCAAACGCCTCGCACTCCTCGGGCGGGTAGTCGACCACCAGCACACCATCGACGCCCGCCTCGGCAGCGGCGCGCACAAAGGCGCCGGCGCCCTTGCCCTGGTCGAACCGTTCGATGGGGTTGGCATAACCCATCAGCACCACAGGGGTGTGCGGGTTGCTGAGCCGGAACTCGCGAACCCACTGCAGCACCTGGGGCAGGCCGACACCGCGGGCCAGGGCCCGTTCGCTGGCCTTCTGGATGACAGGGCCATCGGCCATCGGGTCCGAGAAGGGCACGCCGAGCTCGATGACGTCGGCGCCACCCGCAGCCAGCGCATGCATGATCTCGACCGTTTGCGCCGGGTTGGGATCACCGGCGGTGACGTACGGGATCAGCGCCTGCCGGCCAGCCGCGCGCAGGGCGGCGAGGGTGGGTGCAATGCGGCTCATGGTTGGCTCCCAGCGCCCTTGACGCTCTGGCCACGGCACGACGGGCGGCAATAGAAATCGGCGCCGGACAGGTCAGCCACCGTGCCGATGTCCTTGTCGCCCCGGCCGCTGAGGTTCACCAGCAGGTGCTGGTCAGGACGCAGTGTGGCAGCGAGTTGCATGGCGTAGGCCACGGCGTGGCTGGACTCCAGCGCAGGGATGATGCCTTCGGTGCGGCACAGGCGGTGGAAGGCCTGCAGCGCCTCCTGGTCGGTGATGCCGACGTACTCCGCCCGCCCGATGTCCTTCAGGTAGGCGTGTTCAGGGCCAACGCCCGGGTAGTCCAGGCCGGCGCTGACGGAGTGTGTTTCGGTGATCTGGCCATTGGCATCCTGCAGCAGGTAGGTGCGGTTGCCATGCAGCACACCTGGCGTGCCCGCCGACAGCGAGGCCGCGTGCCGCCCGGTGTTCAGGCCTTCGCCGGCTGCTTCCACGCCGATCAGGCGAACGCCCTCGTGCCGGATGTAGGGGTAGAAGATACCCATCGCGTTGCTGCCGCCGCCCACACAGGCGATCACGGCGTCGGGCTGGCGGCCGATCTGCTCGGGCATCTGCTGCAGACATTCCTCGCCGATGACCGACTGGAAATCGCGGACCATCATCGGGTAGGGGTGAGGCCCGGCCACCGTGCCGATGATGTAGAAAGTGTTCTCGACGTTGGTCACCCAGTCGCGCAGCGCCTCGTTCAGGGCGTCCTTGAGTGTCTTGCTGCCCGATTCCACCGGAACGACCTTGGCCCCGAGCAGGTGCATGCGGTAGACATTGGGCGATTGCCGCTTGACGTCCTCGCTGCCCATGTAGACGACACACTCCAGGCCGTAGCGGGCACAGATGGTGGCCGTGGCCACACCGTGCTGGCCGGCACCGGTTTCGGCAATCACCCGCGGCTTGCCCATGCGCCGGGCCAGCAAGGCCTGCCCGATGGTGTTGTTCACCTTGTGCGCGCCGGTGTGGTTCAGGTCTTCGCGCTTGAGGTGGATCTGCGCGCCGCCGATCTCGCGGCTGAGCCGGGCGGCGTGGTAGATGGGACTGGGTCGCCCGACAAAGTGCTTCAGCTCACGCCGAAACTCGGCCAGGAATTCGGCGTCATCGCGGTAGCGGGCATAGACGGTGTTGAGTTCGTCGAGCGCGTGGATCAGGGTTTCAGCGACAAAGGTGCCGCCGTAGGTGACGCCCTTGACCGGGCCAAAGTGGCCGCGGGCATCGGGCTGGTGGTATTCCAACATCGGAGGTGTCCTGCAGGGTGGTTCACACGGCGGGAGGGGCGGCGCGTTCAGCCTGCCCCCAGCAAGGCGGCGTCGGCGGCCCTGACCGCGTGGCAAAACCGGTGCATCAGTGCGGCATCCTTGATGCCCTTGGCCACTTCCACACCGGAGCTCACGTCAACGGCCCAAGGCCTGACGCGGCGGATCCCATCGGTCACGTTTGCAGGATTCAACCCACCAGACAAAACGACCGGAGCGGGAACGTCGGGTGGAACGATGGACCAATCAAATGCCTTCCCGCCACCACCGTAGCCGTCGACATGGGCGTCGAGCAGCAAGGCCTGGGCGTTGTGAAATTGCGCAGC
>JAJTDE010000199.1 GCA_021298085.1 Rubrivivax sp. | reverse complement strand
ACAACACAGGAGGGCTTTCCCATGACCACCGAACCACGCGAACCCGCTGCGCCTGGCCCCGCCGGGCTGCAGGTGGCGTCCCTGGAAACGCCCACCCTGACAAAGGCCGAGCTGGCGGAACTGTTGTTTGACCGTCTCGGGCTGAACAAGCGCGAGTCCAAGGACATGGTCGAGGCCTTCTTTGGCATCGTGCATGACGCCCTGGCCGAGGGCCAGGAGGTCAAGCTGTCGGGTTTTGGCAACTTCAACATCCGCCGCAAGGCACCCCGGCCCGGCCGCAACCCGCGCACCGGCGAGACCATTCCCATCGACGCACGCGATGTCGTGACGTTCCATGCCAGCCACAAGCTGAAAGCAGTTGTACAAGGCGATACTCCGCCCCCCGAGGACTTCGAGTAGAGTCTTCAGCGCCACACGGAAGTGGCTGAATCTGCATGGAAAACTCCCTGCCCCCCATTCCCTCCAAACGGTATTTCACGATTGGTGAGGTCAGTGACCTCTGCCAGGTGAAGCCCTACGTGCTGCGCTACTGGGAACAGGAGTTCACGCAGCTCAAGCCCGTGAAGCGGCGCGGCAACCGGCGCTACTACCAGATGCACGAGGTGCAGCTGATCCGCCGCATCCGGGGCCTGCTGTACGACGAAGGTTTCACCATCGCCGGTGCGCGCAACCGGCTGACCGACTCCGCAGCGGCAGGTGGCCTGGTCTACCCCGAAGCCGACATCGACTGGAACGCCGAGATCGTCGACGACGAACACGAGCCCTTGGCCGTGGCGGCCCTGTCGGCTCGACAGGGTGATTCCGCCGCGGTGGAAGTGCCCCTGCACGGCCTTTCGGTGCTGGGCACCGGCGCCGTGGACGCCGAGTGGCTGCGGGCCGAACTGCTTTCCATCCGCCGTTTGCTCGACATCTGAGAAACCGGCTTTTCTGGCCCTATAATGTGAGGCTCAGTCGGGGTGTAGCGCAGCCTGGTAGCGCACTTGCATGGGGTGCAAGGGGTCGCGAGTTCGAATCCCGCCACCCCGACCAAAAAATCGACAACGGGTTAGCTCTCACAAGGGGCTGACCCGTTTTTCGTTTCCGGGCCATGGGCAACAAAATTGGCAACAGATTTCTGTGCGCTGGTACGGGACGTTCTGGGATCTGCTGGGATGTCGCGTCGCACCACCGCCAGTTGGTGTCGGCCAAAGACCCCACATGCTTGTTGACCGGCTGCGGGTGTTGAGAGGCTGGCGGCCTATTGCAGAAGTTCTCCGCGTGGCAGACGTGCGGCTCCGGCGTCGAAGGTCACGAAGCGCGAGCGGCCAAGGTGTGTCGCTCGGGCGGCGAGGAGGCAGTCGGCGAAGTCCGCAGTCGGAAACTGGTCGAGCAGGTAGAGCGCCTCTTCCACCGTGGCCTCGTGCTCGAACTCGATGCCGGGGCTCTCCAACATCGCGATGAAGGCCGTGGTCATCGCCTTGCGGTTCACCTGGTAGCGGCTCCGAAGAACCCACTCGGTCTCGAGCAGTGCGCACAGGCTGACGAGTAACGGCTCGCCCGCAGCGGTGGCGTCGGAGACGAGGCGGCGTGCCGCGGCACACTGTTCCGGCGCCGAGGGGTCTTGGATGAGAATCCGAACGAGAACGTTCGTGTCGACGGCGATGCTCATTCCGGAAGGCGCATGTCGTCCACACGCACACTGGGCTGCGCCGGCTGCGTCAGGATGCCCACCAGGTCGGCCAGGCGACGCGTTTTGGGCCGCAGCACGATGGTGCCGTTGCTCAGCATCGACCAGGCGATTTTGTCTCCAGCCTGCAGGCCGAGCCGCTCGCGGACGTCCCGCGGCACGGTGACCTGTCCCTTGCTCGAGATGGTGGTTGGCTCCGACATGCGGCATCCTTCTTTACGGTTTCGGATATCGTAAAGAAGCGGATATTCCTTGTCAATCGAGACCACCTGGGACCTGCCGAGCATCGCTGCCCGTCGACCCCGTAGCCGTCGGCCCGCGGTGGGCTGCTGCTGGCCGACCGCCGGTGGCCACGAACGGAGGCTTCGGGCCTCGGTAACCCGATCTTCGGGCGATCCTGGACCGCCGCCGCGGCCAGATTGACTGCCGCGCAGGGGGAGTGTGATCACGACGCTCTCGGTGTGTTCGTGACCATTTGGTCGGAACAAGCGACTGCCGGGGATCTGCGGCAGCACCGCCATCTTGGACGACCTCCACGCCCCGCCTTGTCATGCAAAGCCGCGCACACAAAGTCCCCAAGAGGCTCCGCCGGATCGCCTCGGAGGCGTGCGGCAGAGGCACGACTCTGCAAGCCGTCAGCATGGAAGGCCATTGCCCTGGGTCGAGGGCCCTTCCCAAGCCTGGAGATGCCTGCCGTTGAGCCGTTGTGACTGGCAGAAACGCATTTTCCCGACACTGGGTCAGCCTCCCGATCCACAGGGCCTGCTGAATTTGGTGGCTTTTTCCATCGATGCCATGGTGACAGTCTGACCCCACCATCGGCGCATGAAAGTGCCATGGATCAGCGGCCGGGCAGGGCGCAAGCGGCCGACCGACAGCGACGCGCAACCGAGCTTGTTCGACGGCGTGCCCGTGACGAACGGCGAGCCCTTGCTGCTGCCCGTTGACCGCATCGAGCCCGACCCGAGCCACCCGCGCCGCGAAGGCGACGAGATCGAACTCGACGCGCTGGCAGCCGACATCGCGATCCGCGGGGTGCTGCAACCCATCGTCGTCGCGCCTGCCGATGTCCAAGGACGCCATCGCCCGTGGTTCGGTGGTCAGCGGCTGAAGGCGGCTGTGAGCGCAGAGCTGTCGGTCATGCCAGTTGTCATCACATCCGCGGCACACGATGGTTATGCCCAGGTGGCCGAGAACCTGAAGCGCGCGAGCCTCTCACCGATGGACCTGGCGCGTTTCATTCAGGGCCGGGTGGAGGCGGGTGAGTCCAACGCCACGATTGCGACGAAGCTGGGCATCGACCAGACGACCGTGGCCCACCACGTGACGCTGCTGAGCCTGCCTGCTGTCTTGAAGGCGGCGTTGCTGTCAGGCCGATGCACCTCGCCGAAGACCTTGCGTGTAGCTCGGCGCATAGGAAATTCAAACGGCCTCCCGAACGCCCGAAACGGTCGAATCACGCATCGGTGGCCGGGTAATGCTGGCCCGAACGACTTGGAACGGACGGCTACGACGTCGTCCTGTCGTGATTCGGTCGGCCCCTGAAGATCGGCTTGAGGGTCGTTGGGTGCTTCTTGTCAGAGTTGACCCTGAATCCATCGGCATCGAGCCGGCATTTGGCGCAGCGTCATCCTGGCTGCTGGCAGCGCAGCCTGAGGGCCCGTGGGGGTGCTTTTGACGGCTGGCGCGGCACAGGTGGCGAAGTCTTGACCCAGCTCGCGCGCTCGGGCCCTTCGCGGTGGCCGGGGGGCCAGCCCCAGGTGGATAAGGATCTTCTCAATCACCGACCGCTCGAGGATGGCCGCGATGCTTTTCAATGGTGCATGCTTCAGCCAGAGGCTAGGCTAGGCTAGGCTAGGCTAGCGTCAAGCTCGGATCGGCAACTGCGACAACTTCAGGGCTGCAGCGGCAGCTTTCCCCCGGTCACCGTCCACTGAACCGTGGCGCCCAGGGTGATGTGCACCAGGCCGCCGGGCTTGGCGGCAAAGGTGCCGGAGTACGTTGGCAGCGCAGAGCCTGCGCCGATGATCTCGTTGATGATGGTCTGCTCGTTGAGGTAGACCACGAAGTTGTCGAGCGAAGCGGAGGTGGCCGTCACGGTGATGAGGTCCACGTCGGGCAGCACAAACACGCTGGGCCCGGTGCCTGACTTCCTGAACGTGGTGGACGGCGGCAATTGAGCGATGGGCCCGCTGTCGGCGGTGCATTGGCTGCCCATGAGTTGAGTGCCTGCGCGTAGATCACACCCGCCTCCACCGCAACCTGACAGCAGCAGGACTGCTGTCAGCGGTATGGCGCCATGCGACCTCATCGGCGGGTCTCCTGCAGCTTTTGCTCGCATACGGCGCGCAAAAGGAGGTCTGAACGATGGCGCTCGAGGCAGCTTTGCCGCAACCGCTGGGCCGCGTCAGCCCGTCCAGCAAGGGGCGTCTGCAACTGGTGCCAGGCCCGAACGTTTGCGCGTTCGCACACCAGGCGCATCTGGTAGTCGTCGGGCCAATCGTGCTGGCATCGAACCCGGATCGTTGCGCCAACTTCTGCCGCGAGGCCGGAAATGGGTGTCTCAAGCTCTCGCAGGGCTTGCCCCTGGGCGTTGACGCACACACCCCGCATGCGGCCGTCGTCTGGCCAGTCTTGCTGACACTTCAGCTGGATGACTTCATCAGGTGTGCTGCCTTTGACGGCCCGGGCGCGGCGGTAGGCGACGGCGGGGTCCATGCCGGCCACGGTGTTGGCCGTCAGCTGCACAGGTTGGCTGGTAGCTGTGGCGCCAGGGCAGGCGCTTCCTGGTAGACCGTTCGCCCGTCAGGCATCTTGCAGCGGTTGACGGCGGCGGCCTGTGTGCAGGCCAACAGCAGAACGCAGGCGACGACAAATGAAGTGCGCGACACGATGCCTCCCCAGGCACATTGGTGTTCGTATCGTAGCGCCTGGCTTCGGCGCGGCATGTCACTTCGGTCTTGTCGGGAATGCAAGCACTTGGCAAGCCCCTGGCGCCGCATGGCCACGTCCGCTGCGGTACTTGGTTGGGGGTGGCAATCTGTGCAGCTGACCGGAACGCCCGAAACGGTCGAGTTCGGTGTGGTGAACAGCAGCCACCCGCAGAGGCCCCGCGGTCCGGACCGGCGCTGACACCGCCTACGTCACCAGTAGCCAAAGCGTTGCGTTAGCCTCACGCACCGTGCCCGCGGACGGAGGGCGAATCTTGCGCCTTACAGCGAGCAAGGTCCGGGGCCTCTCGCGGGCCATTGCCCACTGCCGCCTCAACCCTGCTTCGTCTGCAACCGCGGCCTGTGGAACCCCTGGCTGCAGCGGCAGGCGAGCGAGCGCCTGCTTCAGCCCGTGCACCAACCCGCGCGCGAGGCCGCGGCGGCTGCCGCCCGCGGCGGCGCCTACGCCGGCTTCACCTGCCTGCACGGCAGCTGCGACAACGTCGTGTTCCCGACCTCCACCGCCACGCTGCCCGGGGCCGACAACCGGCTGCTGCGCGGCACGGCCCATGTGCACATGGTCGAGTGGCCCGAGTCCTGGGCCGCGCTGCAGGAGCTGCAGGAGCTGCTGGAGCGGGCCGACGCGCTGCCGGCCGGACCCCTGCCCGGCCCCGCGCGGGGTTGAGGGCTGGCCCGGCCCGGCGCCGCAGCCACCACCACAGGCCCACCACCACAGGCGGCGGACCCGGTGCGGAACCGACGCCGAGCCTCTCGTGGCAGGCTCATGCCCATGCGTCGTGACCTCTGCCCACGCCGCGTCTCAGTGGTCAGCCCCTGGGCTTCAGTGCGGTCGCGTGGTTGCCGATACCAAGCCAAGCCTCCGGTCTCTTTCCGGCCGTTGCCCCGCGATGCCTCGCCCTTCCGCCACCGACCCGCTGTTCGCCGCCATCCACGCGCTGCGCGGCACGCCGCCCGAGCCAGGTGAGCCCAGGCTGCGCGGGTTTCTGCGGCAGGCCCAGGAGCGGCAACTGCCCTGGCACGAGGCCTACGCGCAGGCGGTGCTGGCGATCCGGCTGTGCGACGTCAGCCATGTCGATGCAGCCGCCCTGGCCGAAGCGGCCCTGGCAAGCTTCGAGGCCCAGGGTTGCGCCTGGGGTCGCTGCACGGCGCTGAGTGCCCTGGCCGGTGCGCGGTCGCACGCCGGACAGCCCCACGCGGCCCTGGAGCTGCATCAGGCCACAGTCCCCCTGGCGCGGGAGACCGGCGACACCGCCATCCTGGCGCTGTGCCTGAAGAACCTGGCCGTGGCGCTGCGGCTTGTGGGGCAATGCGCGGTCGCACTGGACCTGGCCGAGGAGGCCCACGGCCTAGTCCGCGACAACGGGACCGCCATCCGCAGCGCTGTCGCGCTGACCCTGGCCGACGTGCTGCTGGAGCTGGCCAGGCGCGCCCGCTGTGCCGGTGCTCCGCCAGCGCAGTGGGAGGGTCTGGCCGGCCGCGCTGCGGAGGTGATGCGGGCGCTGGTCCGCAGCGAGTTGCCGGGGGCCGAGGAGCTGCGCACCGCCGACAGCAACTGGCTCAACCTGGCCGCGGCGCAGGTGCTGCTGGAGCAGCACGAGCCGGCGCGCCGCATCCTGGCGCTGCTGCTGCCGCACTACGCGGCCGCCGGCGACCGCAGCGGGCAGATGTTCGTGCAGCGGCAACTCGGCTGGTCGCACCTGCAGCGCGGCGAGTGGGAGCAGGCCCTGGCCTGCACGGCAGCCCACCACGAGCTGGTTCAGGCGACGGGCCTTGCGGCCGAGGAGCACCGCGGCCTGGAAATCGAGGCGCTCGCCCTGGAGCAGGCCGGCCGCTGGCAGCAGGCGCTGGCGGCTTTCAGGCGCTACCACGCCTCGCACGCCCGGCATGTGCTGGAGCAGGCCGCCGAGAAGGCGCGGTCGCTGGCCGTGGCGATGCAGACCGACCGCGCG
>JAJTDE010000198.1 GCA_021298085.1 Rubrivivax sp. | reverse complement strand
GTCATGCCAGCAAATCCACGTCGCCCAATGGTTGGGATCATTGCAGAACGACAACAAGCTGACGGGTAACATGAGTTGGTGAGGCAACAGGCCGATCAAGATAATTGTCGTCCGCCACCCCGCAAGGGTTGGCCCAATCTGCTGATCAGAATTCGCGTCCCCCTGGTGCTCACGGATCGCCCAAACAGCGATGGGCTGCACGACGCAGC
Source organism: Rubrivivax sp. (assembly GCA_021298085.1). GTDB lineage: Bacteria > Pseudomonadota > Gammaproteobacteria > Burkholderiales > Burkholderiaceae_C > Rubrivivax. The sequence goes on along the minus strand of JAJTDE010000198.1, from coordinate 6,393 downwards.
GTAGCTTGCAATCCGTTGGCAGCAACGGGTTGCGGCGGCGGTCAGCGAAGTTCGGCATGGCGTGCGACCAGCCCATCGAAGACTGCTTCAAGGTTGGGATGTACTCCGCGTACCCCTGCGACGACCTTGCTGGCCCAGTCGAAATACGCTTGCTTTCGCTCCGTGGACCAATTCGCTGGAGGCGATGCCAGTATGTCCCGCAGGTTGCATATCTTGTCGGCCAGCTTTACCAACTTGGCTTCGGTGGAAATGTGAGGTGCGTGCTCGATCTGTCGCTGCTTGCGAACATGCTTCTCGAGCGACTTGTCGTCTGTGACTTCCAAGACGACCGACGAAACGTGAGAGCCGAATGTCGTCGTCAGTTCGTTCTCGGTCGTTTCGGTGTCTTCGATGGTGTCGTGAAGGACGGCGGCGCAAAGCACAGTTGCGTCCGAGACACCTCCCTCGTTGGCCAGCACGTTGGCCAGTGCGATCGGGTGGTTGATGTACGGGGAGGCGTCCGCGTCTTTGCGCCTCTGGTTCCGGTGTTTCTCGGCAGCGAATGCGACTGCCTTTACGAACGAGCCGAGCTGGCTTCCATTTGATTCCATAGGTCTCTCCTGATTCACGAACTGGGCCCGAGTGGCGACCGTCATGGTCGGCACGCTCGTCTTCATACTTTGACGAACCGAACCCGCAGTCCTGCCGCTTCGGCAGCACGGTTGGCAGCGTCGATGTCTCCGCGCAGTTCGGCCGCGTAGTAGGTGCTGCCAGGATGTTCGCCTTCGACGATGTCCACGCCCAGCAATTCAAAAGAGTCAGCGTCCATGCCGCGAAAGAATTCCAGAGCCGCGCCCTGCGCTGTGCCCGTCTGCGGCAGGTAGTCGTCTTCGAAGTTCCAGTTTGGTGGCTTTGAAAACCATTCCTGAATATGAGGAACGACGTTCGTCTCGAACTCGGACGTGGTGAGCCCGAGCAGCCAGTCGCTGGCGCCCTCTTCAGGCTCCTCCGGCAGCTTCTTGAGCCTTTCCTTGAGGACGGCAATGCGCCGCTTGTTCCGTTTGGCGTCGGTCTCCGCGGTCCCGATGTCTGCCACGATCTCATCCCGAAAGTCAGAGTAGATCGAGTTCACGGCCCATGCCAACGGCTGGCATTCGTCCATCGCGTCAGACAGGTCCAGTGGCGAGCCCTCCCACTGGTCTGCCACGTCTTCATAGAACTCGGCACGGGTTTCTGCCTCGGCGTAGTCGGCCATGCGCAGCGTGCCGCCCTCGGTTACCTCGAACTCGGTGATGGGCTCCGCGGGCACTTTGAGTTGCGGCGCCGTCTTCTTGCTCTTTGCCATGACATGTTTCCCTATGGGTTGCAGGCTGCGATGGCCGCCATGCAACAGCTTCTGACGCGTTCGGCGACGGTTGCAAAGGTGGGTAGCGGTGTCGCGTCTGATTCGCGAAGGTAGAGCTGACGGTTGATCTCGACCATGACGGCGTTGATGCGGCGGTCTTGCCCGTACCGGCTTCCAGGTACCAAGGCCCCCGAAAAGGGTTGATTCAGGTTCACGCGCCATCCTTCGCGCTGGAAGGCTGCGACGAAGGCGGTGGCCAATTCACCACTGGTGTGGAAAGCGTCAGTGCCGATGCAGATATCCGGTCTCGCTACAGCGGGGTCGGCGAATTCGTACGGTAGCGCCAGGCTCGGAAAGCTGTGGCAATCGATCACCAGGCAGCGCCCGTGAAGGTCGATGGCCGCCGACACTGCGGCTTCGAGCCGGGCGTGATGAGGGCGGTAGTACGCCAGCATCAAGGCGTCGCGTTCGCCATCGAGTAACGCTCGCCGCAAGGGTTTCAGACTTGAGGTCACGGAATAGACGGCGCCCATTCCACGGTCTGCCATGGGCTCGTGCCGGTCGTCCGCGAAACGCTCTACGTCCACCACCAATCGGCTGGCGGGCGCTCGGATGACCTGAGCTTCCGGGGCACCCGAGGCGAACAGCAGCAGGGTCAAGTGATCGGTCATCTTGATCAACTCTTCGTCCAGCTCGCCATCGGTCAAGGTGATCTGGCGCCTCACCTCAGATGGAACAAGCGTCGAATCGTGAGGCACATGAAAGATCACCCACGGCGGACACTGATCGCGCATGTTCATTCGGGTTGCCCGTCCTTGCGTCGTCATTCCAATCCGTCGAAGCGCACATGCATCCCGTGCCCGCGCCACAAGGGTACCGGTGCCTCCTCACTGGACGCGAAGGGCTGGTTCACGCTGACAACGGCGACCGACGCGAAGTGCCCAGTGGTACTCAGCCTTGCGCAGCCATCTGCAATGGCAGCCCAGTTGGTCGGGTGGTCGGCCTTGCTGGCCGGGAACTTGGCCGACCGCACGACGACCCACTCGGGTTTCCTGGTCTTACCCACAAACCAGATCGACGGGTCGACCTCAGGGTTGCCTTGCCAGGACATCAACTCGAAGCCTTCTTTCTGCAGGTAGTCCCGGACCACCTGTACCGCCATGTCATGCACCTCCCACGGCGTCATCTCTATTTTCCTTTCGGTGACCAGGGACACCGGGTTGATCGGCTTTCTGGTCTCTGCGTCCAGCAAGCCCCAACCCGGCATGTCGGCCACCCAGGAGCCGCCGAAGAGCTTCTTCTTCATCGGCAGGATGCAGGCGTGTCCATTGGCGTTCCTGGCGGCGGCAGCAAGCCCACGGAGGGTGCCAGGGCCCTGGGCCCTGCCGTCCACGTCCTCGATACGGACGAAGAACAACTGATTGCCGAGGCGAAACGACAGGTGCTCCAGGAACGGCGGGTAGGGATGCGCGCGCAGCCAGGACTGGATCCCGCCATCGACTTGCTTGCTCAGGTGGATGCCGGCAGCCGTCCAGCACGGAAAGAAGGCGTCCGTCATCTCGTGCATCTCAATGTTGTGCATACCCAAATCCTTCCTGCTACCCCGACAACCGTGTTCCGTCGGTACCGACGGCATGGGGAGCTTTGCCATCAACGGGCTCGTCCTCGATCTCCTTCCACATGGTCAGAAAGTGCTTGGCCGGGCTGCCACCATGCACGACCACATATCCGGTTCTGATTTCCTTGCGCCCCCACGTCGTCTGCCAGGGCGCCGTGAATGACCAAAGTTCCTCGTCAGCTGCGACACCTTCGATGAAGGTCTTCCAGGCTGCATTCAGGTGGCCGAAGGGTAAGTTCGGTACGGCACCCAACGGGTCTTCTACCGCTTCGCGTGCCTCGATCTGCGGGACTGTCAGTGGTTCATGCAGGTGAGCGCGCTCGACTGCGAACTCGCGTTCCTCCTGCAATGCAGACGATCCCTTCTTCGAGAAGACCTCCTTGCCCTTCATGTAGATGGCAACGGGCCAGACGACGACGATGGCCACGGCAGCGAGCGCCGGCCCCACGAAGTTGTTCAGGATTCGGTACGAAAGCTTCTTGCGCTCGGGGTTCACCGCATCGAGGATTTCTCGAATCGACTCCGACTCATGCTCTTTCGTCAGTCGGTGCGCGCCAAAGACGATGGCAAGCACCGCAGCGCCGACCCCGAGGTACCAGTACAGGTAGATCACGCGGCCTCCCCGTCGTCCTTCTTGACCCGAGGGAACACGGTCATGGCCCCGACTTCGTAGCCTTCAGGTGCGCTTTCAGACTCCGCCGTCCCGTTGTGGCGCACTCGGGTGTGCTTGACGACGCCACGCTCCAAGTGGAGAAACAGGTCTCGCTCGAAGGTGCTGCCGTAGCCCATGTGAACGTACTCGAGCTGCTTGCCCTGAGGGATGCGGATCGTGCCGGAGTACCAGTGGGCGAAAACTCTGTCCGGGAAGTCCGGAAAGATGGTGGCAACCGATGCTTCGTCTCCGCTCTCCAGGGTGCCGTGCAGCTCGACCAGATAGAGCCGGCCATCGATGATCTCCCAGCGACCAACGTAGCCGCGCCACAGCGCAGTGCAATTCGATTCGAAGCGCGGGTTGACCCCGCCCATGGCAAAGTAGTCGCTGAGAGGGTTGGTGCACATGGCCACATCCTCACCCTTGTAGCGGAGCTTTTCAGCGATCTGCGCTGTCATGCCCGCACTCCGAGCGACGCCAGCATGGCGTTGGCCCACTGTGCACGGTTCATCGCCCAGAAGGCCGAGTTGACGGCTATGCCTGAGGCCGCGTACAGCGGGTTCGGGAGGAAGCTGATGTAGGCCGGGTTGTTGCCCAACTTGCCTGGACACCAGGCTCCGAAGTGCGGCGGCAGGTCATGGGCGGCCATTTCCATGTTGTTGAGCTGCAGGCACACCTGGTTCAGGCGGCGCTCGTCTTGCAGCTGGTGCGGCATCTGCAGCAGGCAGAACAAGCCGCCACCCAGCTCTGGGTGTGGCTGATCGGCCATGAGCTGGAACAAGGCGGTCTTGTGGTCTCCGGCCGCCGCGCTCACTGCGTCTTCGTTCAAGCCGAACTCGGCCGTCAGACCTAAGCCTCCGGTGGTGCACAGGCACATCCGTGAGAGATATCCCTCGACCTGCGCGAAGTCGGGCTCAGTCCACTTCGATGTGCCGCCTCGCTGTCCTTCGTTGGTCATGGTCCGGCGCAGCGCACCCAGAATCGCCTCGGTGCCACAGATCGTGGTGAACATCAAAAGCGGCAGGTGCAGCGTTCGCCAAGAGTCCTCAGCTTCGTAGATCGTCAGCCTGGATCCGATGTAGACGTTGCCGCGATCTGCGCACAGGGACCCCAACGCGGCGAACGTGTTGTAGGCCGCCGTGGCCTCTGCCTCCTTGCCCTGGAAGAGGGTCAAGATAGGCTTGGGCAACTCGGTGATCATGCGCACCACCGCGCGGATCGGCCCGTTCTCCGACTCTCGGGTTTCGGGCGGCACAACCTCGATGCGGATCGTGTAGTGCTCATGGCGGGCCGTGAGGGTATTGCCCTTCAGGCTTGCCTTGATCGACGTGGGTTGCAGCATCGCCATCAGATCGCCGAGCGGCACGCCGAGTGGGCTGGGTTCATCCTTCTTGTTCCAAAACATGGCTTCTCCCCGATCAAAATCTGCCCGAGCTCGGCCGTTCAGGAGAGCAACTCCTGTGCTTCGATGCGCCCGCGCGGCGCACCTTGGCCAAGCCGCGGGTGCTGAAGATCATTCTGTCCATCGACAAGCTCACTGGATGAGCCTGTCGGCTTCTGGGGCCAGTGCTTGGTTCAACGCGTCGCGAAGTGACTTGAGCTCCGCAGTGCTGAACACGCCCTTGAACTTGACCTGATCCTCGGGGCGCCGAGCTGTCGGCACGTAGCTGATCAGCCTGAGGCTGTGGCCGTGCGCCGAGGTGGTGATGTCGATCGAGAGCTCGTAGGCCGGGGTGGCCTGGATGAGTGAACGCATGTACTTCTCCTGTTTAGCCGCTTTGACATGTGTCGGGGGCGGCAATCTGGATCAAATCCCCCCGGTCGTTCACCTTGAAGGTGGGCTGACCAGCCCGTGATTTCATCGCAGCAAGATCAGTTGCGGTACGGCGTCGCCGCCCGCCCAGACGATCGCGTTCTGCTCCAGCCGTGTCCCCAGCGCCTTGGCCGCCTCCAAGGTCAAGCCGAAGATCAGATGGCTCGCTTCACCAGGCCACTGATTGGACGGGTGCTGGCCGATCCCCTCGATGCTGGCAAGGCCGCGTTGGCTGATTTCGCGTCCCAGGGCGGCATGCCGTTCGGCGTTGGCGTCGTCGTCAAGGATCTGGCTGAAGGGGTTGCAGGCCGTGATGTACGCGCTGCATTCGACTCGGTGGCGTTTGTGCGCGCCGGCCAAGGCCGAGGAGGTTTCGCCCACCCTCAGGGTGAACGGTTCGTCGCCATGCACCCTGTACTCGGTCTCCCGAAAGGCCTGCACGGTGCCAGCGTCGATGATTGATTCGAACAACAAAAAAGCCCTCCTTTGTGGGAGGGCCGACGCTGTACCCGCTTCGTTGCTCCAGTAGGAGCCACATCCGCTTTCGCGTTTCCACCTTGCCCGGGAAGGCAGGTTGGCATGGGCGTCGACCCAATTCCAAATGTGAGCAGATCTTACTGCACTTCCGTGATCGGCTGGCAGGCCTATCAGAGGTACTTGCGGTAGGTATGGCTGCTACCTAGGTCGATGCCCATGGCCTGCATGAGCCGCGCCCGCGCCTCCTCGCCTTCGACGTACAGAGAACTCGGACGCCCCCAGAACGGCGCGGTTTTCACTGCCTTCCCCGCGTGTAGCGTCCACTCGCTTCGCTCGGACGACGAAACCATGGTTCCTTCGATGAAAGTCTGATGCGAGGTGGCAGTTTTTCGGATGATGTCGAGTACTTCCTCGACAAACTTCCGCTTGACGGCGGCACCGTTAAAGACGTCGCTCGGGCGCCTCCCCTTGGCCCGCGAAGTCAGATCTGCTGGGTTCACGACTGTGCA
>JAJTDE010000197.1 GCA_021298085.1 Rubrivivax sp. | reverse complement strand
TGAAACGCGTTCACGACACTCTTTCAGCCGAAGAGCGTGTGTCCTGGGAGCAGTCCCTCACCGCGGCCTTGCGCGAGGCTGAGCGGGAACAAGTGGTAGTCGGCGTGCCACGCGATGCAATAGCACGGCCAGGTAGGCGCAACGGGATCACGCCATACCCATATCGCCGTCCAGGAGCCAGCGGGCTTGCCGGAACTCGTAGGCTTTGCATTGACGGCGGGTTCACCGTCTACGGATGCGTGCTTGGCTGATGCAACGAGCGATGGCCACGCAGTGCCGCATCACTGCGACGCTCAAGCAGCGCGATCGGTGCACGGTGCATGTGCGCACGGCCAACGGCACCATGCCTCGACACCCGACGCTAACCGCCCATTCGGCCCGTTGCAGCTCTCGACAACCGCAGTCGGCCTCGTAGGCTGCGTGGCGCAGCACGGTTACCCCAGGCGCCCTGCCAGTAACAGGCCGGCGCGCAGCAGGTCATTGACGCGAGTCTGCCAACCATCGCCGGTTGCCCTCAGCGCGGCCAGCACGTCGGGATCGAGGCATATCTTCACGGGCTCCTTGGTCACAGCGGCGAGGCTGCCGGCTGGGCGACCCCGACGACGCGCCTCCACTTGCGCAGACGTATGCACCCGCCGCACCTTTCCCGCTTTGGCCTCGGAAAGGGCCTCACGCAACCCTGGCAGCGCCTGTCCTGCGTCGGTCTCGATGGCGTCAGCTACTTCGTCCACGTTCAGCTTCTTCAAGGTCGTCATGTCTCAGCTCCGCTTGATGTCCTTGAATGTGGAAGTGCGCGTTCGCTCTTGCCTCGCTGCTGTCGACGTTCTGCACCACGCACCGTCACGGCTCGTTCGACGCCCGGCGCCCCACTGTTCCCGCGGTGTGGCATAGGCGATAGGGGGGAACGCTACTGGCGCCAATGGCGGTGACCGATCCGTTGGTCGGCTGAGTGGTCACTGCGGCGGGTGTTGGCTGTTGGTCTTGTGTGTCGACGATCAGCATCACTGTGTTGCTTGAGTAGTTGATAGCAAGTTAAAACACCTTGAAGAGTTGACCGCACGGAAGATCTTTCTAAATCAATGACTTAGACGCTTTCTTGGTGGTCGTTTGGGGATCTTTGGTGAGCCTGTGGGATTCTTGCTGTGTGGATTTGGGATTCTTTGGGCTGATACGGAGACCTTTTGGGGATGTTGCGTTGTGGATTTGTGGAATCCAGCGTGTAGAGACGCTGTGTGACCGCTTGAGCTGCACGATTTACGCCGATTCCTTCATGTCCTGACCGGCCTGCCGGGTGTTGCACACCACCTGTGTAGGCCTGATCCCCAAAGACTCTCCGCTCGTTATACACGGTTCAGGCGATTGTTCTGTTGTGTCGCGACGAGTCTACGGTTTTGCGTAGAATCGCTGAAAACCGTATAGGAGTCGCTTGTGGCCGAAGTCACCGCAGAGACTGGAAACCAAGTTTCCAGCGAGATTGATATGCAGCGGATCCAGGCCCTGGCTGCCCGGGCTGAAGGCATGGTCAGCCAGGTGCGGGACCGGCTGCTGGCGCCCGAGTCGCGCAAGTTGCCACCCACCTTCACCACGACGCAGCTCGCTTCTCTCTGCGGCGTGGACAAGGCGCATGTGAACTATAGGGTGGGCAAGGGCGACCTCCCTGTCGGGAAGCTCACACCGACTGGGGCGCGCAGAGAGTTTGACTTGGCCGAGATCCGCCAGTGGGCGCGTGCCTACCGGCCGGCACAAATGCGTCCTGCTGGTCGCCGATCCATTTGTATCGCTGTGGCGAACTTCAAGGGCGGTGTTTCTAAGACGACAACCGCCATGGTGCTCGCTCAGGGGCTGAGCATGCGGGGCCATCGCGTGCTGGCTATTGACGTTGATCCGCAGGGTTCCCTCACCACGCTTCACGGCGTTCTTCCTGAAACGGACGTCACCGAGGAGATGACGATTGCGCCTATCTGCCACGGGAGTTCCAACGACATCCGTTCTGCGATTCGATCGACTTATTGGGACGGCATCGACTTGGTGGCTGCCGCACCTTTTCTCTTCGGTGCCGAATTCGTCTTGCCATCGCGGCAGCTGAGGGACGGCAGTACGCGTTTCTGGACGGTTCTGTCGGATGCGTTGGAATCGGTTCGTGATCTGTATGACGTCATCATCATCGATACGCCACCGAGCCTGAGCTACGTCACGATCAATGCGTTGTGGGCGGCCGACGGCATCATCGTCCCAACCCAGCTAAGCGGCCTCGACTTTGCGAGCAGTGCTCAGTTCTGGGGGCTGCTGGCGGATCTTGGTGTGAATCTTGACGAGCAGGCTGACTTGGTGCACCGCAAGCGCTTCGAGTTTCTGCACGTTTTGCTTGCCCGAGTCGACTCGATGGATGCGGCTGCGCCTGCGATTCGGCAATGGATTCAGGCCACTTACGGTGAGCACGTTCTTCCGATCGAGATCCCGCGCACAACGGTGACGACCAATAAGTCGGCGGAGTTCGCAACGGTCTATGACGTTCAGAAGTACGACGGATCAGCCAAGGCTTATCGGCGTGCTGTCGAGGCGTACGACCGTCTGGTCGAGTTGGTCGAGCAGTCAGTGGTTGCCGCCTGGCGCAAGCCAGTCCGGACTTGAGTGGAAACCAGGTTTCCACTCGAACAAGGAGCATTTAGGTGAGCATCAAGAACAAGCTCTTGGACCTGACCAGTGACCTCGGGGGTGCCAGTGCGCCCTCCCCTGCTGTCACGTTCCCGAAAGTGATCCCAGCTGCCGGTGCGCGGACCGCACCCGGGCAGATGCTGGAGTTTCGGACGGCCCTGCAAGAACGCGATAAGCAGCTCGAAGCCCTGCGCGCAGAGCTCGCCCAACACGATGGCGCGTTGCCCGCCCGTCAGTTGGACCCCAAACGCATAGCGCCGAGTACCTGGGCGAATCGTGCCGAGGCCTCGTTCAAAACGCCAGCGTTTGAAGCCCTGAAGGCGGACTTGGCTGCATCGGGAGGCAACGTTCAGCCGATCCGGGTGCGGCCAGCTGTGCGCAATGACGCCGACTGGGAAATCATCTTCGGGCACCGGCGTCATCGAGCGTGCTTGGAGCTCGGTCTACCTGTGCTCGCTTTGATTGATCTTGCGCCGGTGGACGACCAGTCGCTGTTCGCCTTGATGGATCGCGAGAACCGCCAACGTGCTGATCTGTCCGTTTGGGAGCAGGGGGTCGCTTACCGCCAAGCGCTGGACGCGGGCCTCTTTCCGTCGAGGCGAAAGCTTGCGGATGCGCTGGGCGTTTCGCATACCTGGGTCAACAACGCACTGCTCGTCGCCGAACTGCCCCCGGCCGTGGTCGAGTGTTTCACTTCGCCATTGCAGATCCAGCATCGCCATGCCCGGGAGCTGACAGCCGCGCTCGAAGCGGATTCGAAGGCTGTGATTCGGCGTGCGGAAAAGCTCCGTAAGAACGGACCGCCCAGCTCGGCTGCCGCTGTCGTGTCAGCGCTTGTGGCCACTGCTCCCGGGCCAAGCGCGCCAGAAGTTAAAACGCTCAAAGCAAATGGCATCGAGCTGGGACGATGGCAGAAGCGAGCAGACGGCAGCTGTGTGCTTGAGCTGGCGTCTGGCGTGGTGACGCCCGAGCGGGTCCCGGAGATTCTTGAGAACCTGGCTGTCCTTCTGCGCAGCGCCGCAGAGAGTGAGTGACTGGAAACCAGGTTTCCACCCGACTGGACAACATCCAATGACGATGCCCAATCTGACCGGCGAGTTGAGCGAGTCTTCGCTGCTAAAGCCGACGGTGGCGAAGGCCAACGAAGCGATTGCGATCAGGCCCAAGCGCGGAAAGCTGACGCTGCTGACTCGTCGCATCTATAACGCCATGCTCTTCCATGCGCAGCAGCAGGGGGTCGAGCAACCGCGGTACACAGTACCACTGGCCGTTCTCATCACTGACGCGCACTTCAGCAGCAACAACACGCAAGTCTTCAAAGGCCATATCCGCGAGATGCAGACCACGCTGATCGAGTGGCATGACAGCATTGGGGAAGGGCGGAAGTGGACCTCCTGTCAGCTCTTGGGTACTGTGACTATCGAAGAAGGCATCCGGGGGCGACCCTGCGTCATCACGTGGACCTACCCAGATGCCGTCAAGGAGTGGTTGCTCAAGCCCCAGCACTACACCCGCTTGTTGCTTGAAGTGAGCGCGCGGGTACGTAGCCATGCGACGGCGGTGCTTTACGAGCTGGGGTCACGGTATCTGACGTCACCCGGAAGGCTGACGATGCGGAACGGGGTGGCTTGGTGGGCAGCCGTGCTCACCGGCCGCAGCGATGTCGAGGGAATTGACTACCGCATTCTGAAGCGAGACACGTTGACCAAGGCACTCGCCGAATTGGAAGTGGTGTCGGACGAGTTCTTCATGGAGCTCATCGAGCACCGGCGCGGGCGCGGTGTTGAAGAGTTTCAATTCCGGGTGATCCCCAAAAAACCTCCGGCAGCCAATCTGTTGCCCGCGCCCCTTGACCTGGGGCTGCTAGATCGCCTCATGGCCGTCGGCATCAAGCAGCGAGACGCGCAAGAGATTCTTGCCAGTGGGTTGGATCAAGAGATCCTTGGTGTGTTGGCTCACATCGAGCAACGCATTGCTAACGGCTCCCCGGTACGGTCTGCCGCAGCCTACATGCGAGACGCTTTGAAGAGGGGCTACATCCGGCCGGCTCGCCCAAGTGACCGAGAGAACGTTCAGCCAAGAGAGGCGCACACTTCCACCGCAGGGCTGCGTCAGGACTTGGCCGAGAGTTGGTCTCGGCACCAGTCCGCACGGGCCCGTAATGCCTATGAAGCCTTGGACGAAGACAGCCAGGCCGCTCACCGTGAAGCTTTTGGGCAAACCTTGAGCGGAGTTGTGGCGCGAAAGTGGCAACAGGAAGGACCCAAGGGAAAGCTGGCTGCGACCCTCTTCTTTGCGTGGCTAGCTCGACAGCTTTGGCCTGATGCACCCACTGATTCGGAGCTCTTGCAGCATTCACTGGATCAGAGTGCTCAGGCTGCAGCCGGGCCTGGCCATCGGATGCACTAAGCCCAACTCCTGAGCGGAAACTTGGTTTCCAGCCAACAGCTGCAGTGGTCTTTCGTGGCTAAGCCGCGGACTGCTCGTTTTCACCGCTGGCCAGAGGGAGTTGACGGCAGGTCAGCTGCCTCTCGCACTCCCATACCCACACCATCAAACGCCGCCTGCACCGCCCGGTGCCGCCGGCCCTTTTCGGCTTTCACATAAATCGCCGTGGTGGCCGGGCTCTCGTGCCCCAGGTTCGCCTGCAGCACATCCAATGGCACCCCGCGCGCCACCGCATGCGAGCCGTGTGTGTGGCGCAACCAATGCGTGGACGCCTGGCGGATCGGCTCCGCAGCGCGCCGGTCGTTCGGGTAGACCTCGACCGAACACCGCTCAAATGCATCGGTGAGAACGTCGTAGATGCGCCCGCAGGACAAAGGCGCTTCCTCGACCAGACGGGCCAGCAGCGGGGCGTTGGGGTCTGAGGCAAGCGGGTCACGAGGGAGGCCCCGCGCGGCCAAGTAGTCGCCCAAGGCCTCCATCGCGACCGCGGGCAGCGGCACCTCGCGCCACTTGTTGCGCTTGCCCAGCACCAGGATGGACCAGGCCATCTCGCCATCGTCCAGCGCCTCGTGCCGAAACCACCCCAGCTGCGCGGCCGCCAGCTCCGCAGTGCGCAGCCCCGTGAGGTACGCAAACCGCATCACAAACCGCAGACGCTGCGCGGCAGGGGAGGGTGGCTGCTGCTCCAACCAGCCGTCGACCAGAGACCACTGACGGGCCGACAGCGCCCGCGTGCGGGGCATGGCCGGAGCTTGAGCGCGCTGCGGCACGTCGTCCCAGGGGTTGCTGTCCAGGTACTGGCGCCGCACCAGCCACTCGCACAGCCCGCGAACGATCACCCATGCCGAGGCCTGGGACCGGGCCGACAGCGGCCCCTCAAAAGGCCGCCAGGCCTCGCTCCAGCGCTGCGCGTTGCGGGGGCCCACCCATTCCGGCCCGGGCGCACTCAAGAAGTCCCGGTAGGCCACACAGTCGTCCCCGTCCAGCGAGGACAAGGCCTTGCGGCGGGCCACCACCGCCCAGAGCAAAAAGCGCTCCGCTTCCTTCCGGTAGGCCCGCCAGGTGTGGCTGCCCTCGATGCGCAGGCGCAACCAGGCCTGAACGGCCTCGAAATCGTTGGCCGCCTGCAGCTTGCAGCGGGACAGCGGCGCCCGGTTCAGCCCCTGCGCACCGCTGCGCGCATCGGCCGGCGGCGCAAACCGCTCCAGCGGCACGATGCCGGTGCGGGCGGCGGGCTGCAACGCGGCGGTGTCCAGCCGGCTCAAGGGCACTAGGGCAGGGGAGGGCAGCCGGCCGAGCGTGGCCTCGTGCTCGCGCAGCCAGCGCACCACACGAGCCGCGCCTTCCGGCCCCAGGCGCGGAATCGGCCGGTACCAATGAAATCCCCGGTGGCCCACCCAGAACAGCAGCTCATGCAGCGTCTGGATGCCCACCGCCGACAGCCGCTTGGCCAGCCGAGGATCCAGCCACAGCGAGACGGCGTCGTCCGGCCGGGGAGGGCGAGAGACCTTCTCCTGCAACCACTGGATGGCCAGCACCAGGCGTTCGCGCAGGCGCTGGCGGCGCCGGGCGGCGCTGCGCGCATCGGGTGTGCCGTAGCGGCTGTGGTATTCGGCCAGCAGCTCGCGCTCGGTGAAGAAGTCTTCGTCGAACTGCGCGCGGAAG
>JAJTDE010000196.1 GCA_021298085.1 Rubrivivax sp. | reverse complement strand
CAAGGTCGAGGGTGGGCGGATCTGGCTTCAGCTGCGGGACACGGACGCGCCGTAAAAGCGCTTTCACACACCCTCAACGCCCAGCCAGGCCTGCCGATAAGAGGGTTTCTTGCCTGCGCCACAGGCCGCAGGTCGGACACCCCAAAACACGGCATCCCGGCATGAATGCACCGCTGAACCTACAAACGCCCTTGTTCGCCGAACAGACCCGCGCGCACCTAGGGCAGATTACACGCCAGCTGCATGAGACCATCGTGCAATTGGGACTGGACGCGCCGCTGCAGGCCATTGCCGAGCAGATTCCCGACGCCCGCGAGCGCCTGGACTATGTGAGCCAGATGACCGACCGAGCCGCACACCGAGTGCTGGGTCTGGTTGAAGAGGCGCAACCGCGCTGCAAGGATTCACAACACGCCGCCGAGACCGCGCAGCAGCGTGTCCAGGCAGCGCTGGCCTCGCCCGACACGTCAGCCGAGGACCTGCGGGCCGCACTGGCGCACGCCGCCACGGCGCTGGAACAGTCTGCGTCATCGGCTGCACAGCAGCATCAGGTGCTGGGCGACATCATGATGACGCAGGACTTTCAGGACCTGTCCGGCCAGGTCATCAAAAAAGTCATTCGCATCATCAGCGACACGGAATCCAGCCTGTTGTCGCTGCTGGTTGAATCCGATCCGGCAGCACCCGTGCTGTCCAAACGCGATGCCGTCGCCCCGGCGGCGCTCGAAGGGCCGCAAACACCCGACAAGGCCATGGGGCAAGAGGATGTCGACGACCTGCTGGCGTCGATGGGGTTCTGAGGCGTACGGCGCATCAGCCACCCGATGCCCGGCAGGCCCCTAACTTTGATGGCTTGGCGCTTCAATTCCACAGCGTAGCGGCCGATACACTGGAAGCGCCCTGGGCCGTTTGGCCAGGCACTTATCTGAGGGAGTTTGAATGCGTACGTTGGTTTTGAGCAGTGTGTTGTTGGCCAGCCTGTTGAGTGTCGGCTGTGCCACACCGACAGTGGTGCAGTCCAAGCAGACGGGTGATTCCGGGATGACCTGCGAACAACTCAGGGCAGCCCACGCCGATGCGATGGAGTTCGAGGCCAAGGCACGCAAGGAGCGTGGCGTCACCGGCACCAATGTGGCCGCTGCGCTGTTCTTCTGGCCCGCCATGATCGGCACCTACAAGAACACCGAGGAAGCGATCGAAGCGGCCAAGGAACGCCAGAAGCACCTGGAGAGAATCGCTGCTGAAAAGCAGTGCAAGCTCTTCTGACACCGGACCCGTTCTGACAAAGGCGCCGGGGGCGCCTTTTTTCATGCCGTGCTGGAAGTGGCCCCTGGTGCGCCAGGCCCAGCCGGCTGCACTCACTCACCCACCTGCCTGGCCCTGCCCTGCTTGACCACGCTGCGCTCGGCCTTGCCCTTGAGCCGGCGCTGCTGGGAACCGTAGGTGGGCTTGGTGGGCTTGCGCGCTGTGGCGGGGGTCCACGCCTGCGCCAGCAGTGCATTCAGCCGGGCCAGCGCATCGGCGCGGTTGTTTTCTTGCGTGCGCTGGTTTTGTGCCTTGATGACGATGACGCCGTCCTTGGTGGCGCGGCTGCCGGCCAGTGTCAGAAGCCTGGCCTTGACGTCCTCGGGCAACGCCGACGCCGCGACATCAAAGCGCAGGTGTGCAGCCGTGGCCACCTTGTTGACGTTCTGGCCCCCGGGCCCCTGTGACCGAACCGCGGTAAAAACGACATCGTCCTCACCCAGGCTCGGCGCACTGTGGCGAGTGTTCATGAGGGCACACCCGCCCGCAGGCCGCGGCGCAGCGTGACGCCAGCCCTTGTTTCCCAAATGCCCCACCCATGCAGCCCAGCACCACCACCACACCGCTGTGCCACCTGCACCTGCCGCAGTGCCCAGGCGGGGCGCGCAGCGTCCCGGTGATGGCCGGGCACAGCCTGCTGGAAGCGGCACTCGCTGCTGGCGTGCCCATGGACAGCAGCTGCCGAAACGGGACCTGCCGAGCCTGCCTGTCGCAGCTGGCGAGCGGAACGGTGGCCTACCGTGTCGAGTGGCCGGGCCTGCTGCCCGAGGAAAAGGCCGCGGGTGCGGTGCTGCCCTGCGTAGCGATTCCAGCGTCCGCAGCGGCCACGCCCGGCACAGCGCCGCGCGACACCGCCCTCAACCCACCCGACATCACGCTGCACGGCGTGCCCTTTCTGGCGCCCTGACCAGGCCCTTGGCCGTGGCCAGAATACCCAGGCCGCTCAGCAGCACAAAGGCCAGCGCCAGGCCCTGGATGCCGCTGGCGTCAAACAGGGCCCCACCCACCAGAGGGCCCAGTGACGTCCCCGCCGCATAGGCCACCACCAGCCCGGCAATGGCCTTCACCAGCAGCACGCCCTGCAGCCGGTGCCCCAGGTCGATGATGAGCAGGGTGTAGACAGCACCACCCACGCCGCCCAGCACAAAACCCACCCCCCAGAGCACCTCACTGTGGCGGCCACCCACCAGCAGCAGCACGGCATTGGCCAGCATCACCACCAGCCAGGCACCCAGCGCGATACGGCGTGTACCGAGGCGGTCGGCCAGGTGCCCGGCCGGGGGTTGCAGCAGCGCACTGCCGGCGCCAATCACGGT
The DNA here is from genome assembly GCA_021298085.1 of Rubrivivax sp. Lineage (GTDB taxonomy): Bacteria > Pseudomonadota > Gammaproteobacteria > Burkholderiales > Burkholderiaceae_C > Rubrivivax. Next base: position 4,742 of record JAJTDE010000196.1, on the reverse strand, counting down.
GCCCAGCCAGGCGGCGTGTTCCAGCGAGAACCCCATGCGCATGGACAAGGACGGCAGCATGGACGACACGCCGCTTTCCATCAGGCCGCTGAGCGACGCCACCAGCACCAGGGGCCATGCCACGGAAGGCGGGGACGGCACCACGCCTTGGCCCGGCAGGCCGGGTGGGTGTGGGGCCGGCACAGCAGGTTCTGTCGCCAGATCGTCTGAGTCCACATCGGCGCTGGCTGTCACCGGCGCGGCCGCGACCATCAGCCGCAGGCTGGCCACCCAGGCCAGCACCATCAGGCCGGCGGCCATCGCCAGCAGCGGCCACTGCAGGTGCGCGGCCAAGGTCACCAGCGCTGGCCCGGCCATCAGCCCCAGGCCCACGGCTGTCTCAAACAGGCCGACAAAAAAGCCACGGCGCTCGGGTGGCGCCAGCTCGGCCAGCCAGGCCTCGCCGGTGACCCACACCAGGCCGCCGGCCAGGCCCAGCACGCCCATCGCTGCGCACCAGGCCCAGAACACGCCATGCCACGGCAAGGTTGCCATGGCCAGCGCTGCCAGCAGGTTGGCCCCGACAAACACCCGCGCGTGGCCCACACGCTCCACCACCGCATGGGCGCGCGCACTGGACACCAGGATGCCCAGCCACAGGCAGCTGGCCAGCACGCCCACTTCCAAGGCACGGCGCCCCTCCTGAGTAGCGCGCAGGGCCAGCTCGGTGAAGGCCGCAAACTCGGCGGAGACAAAGACGAAATAGACCAGCGGGATGATCCACAGGACGCGCCGCCGCGCGGCCAGCCCGGTGTTCATCAGCGGGCCCGATGGCGTATCCGCCACGTCAGCCCGTGGCTCGGCGGGATGGGTGGCCAGGACGGCCAGTGCCGCACTCCAGGCAGCGGCCGTAGAGCGTCAGGTCGTGGTCTTCCACCGTGAAGCCCGGCGGCGCCAGCCGGGACAAGTCCCCGGGGCAGGCGTGCACGTCAAACACCCGCTGGCACTGCGTGCACTGGAAGTGGTGGTGGTGGTGGTGCCCCACGGATTCATAACGCACGTTTTCACCCGGCAGGTTCACCGGCTGCAGTTCGCCCTCTTCCACCAGCGCCTTCAGGTTGCGGTAGACGGTGGCAATGCCCAGCCCGGGCACTTCACGTTGCGCGGCATCCAGCACCTCCTGAGGCAGCAACGGGCGCTGAGCCTGGGCGATGGCGTCGCGGATGGCGGCCCGCTGGCGGGTGTTGCGTTCCATGCACAGAGCGTAGCTGATCCCTTGGAACTTCATGATAATGCCTTATCACTCTCGTCAAAGAACAGGCCTGCCGCGCTGAGCAGGCCACCACCCGCCCACCGGGCAGCAGGACGCTCCACCATGACCCACCGCATCCCCTTCGCACCTCGCATGGCCGTGCGCATGACCGTGCTGCTGTGCGGCATCGCCGCCCTGCCAACGGTCTGGGCCCAGGCCACACCCGCCAAACCGGGCAAGGAAGCTGGATGGACCTTTGGCGGCGTGATGGACATCACCCAGACCAGCCGTCCCCTGGCCCTGGGCATGCGCGACAAGGGCCTGCAGCTGGGCCACAGCGACCTGACGGCCGCCGGGCCGCTGGGCCCCTGGTTCAGGGCACAGCTGGGCGCCAGCTTTGCCACGCATGACGGCGAGCTGGAAAAGCGCGTTGAAGAGGCGTATGTCGAGACCACCGCCCTGCCGGCAGGGCTGTCCTTGCGGGTGGGCCGCTTTGCCTCGCAGGTGGGTTACCTCAACCAGCAGCACATGCACGCCGACGACTTCACCGAACGCCCGCTCCTGTACCGCGCGTTTTTTGGCGGCCACTGGAACGACGACGGCCTGCGCCTGTCCTGGACGGCGCCCACACCGTTCTACCTGGCCTTTGGCGCGGAGGCGTTCCGCGGCAAGCGGCTGGTGGAGGAAACCGCCGCGCCGGCACGCAACCCCGGCATCGCCACCCTGGGCGCCAAGGTCGGCGCTGACCTGAACCGCGAGCACAGCGTGCAGTTCGGCCTGTCGTACATCCGCAACCGGCGTGAAGCCGCCGTCGAGGAGGCCCACGAGCACGAGGAAGAGGCGGGCGCCGAGGAAGAACACCACAGCCACGAGGAACACCACGCCCATGGCGCCCTGTTCTCCGGCCGCAAGACCTGGATGCTGGACGCCACCTGGAAGTGGGCACCCGGCGGCAACAACCGCGGCCAGCAGCTGCGCGTGGGCGTCGAAGCCGCTCGCATCACCGGCCTGAACCGCTTCGCCGGGCCCAACGACCGGCATCAGGCCCTGGCCGTCTCGGCGGTGTGGCGCTTCCACCCCAGCGTCGAGCTGGGCGCACGCACTGACTGGCTGCGGGTGCGGGTGCCGCACGAAGACCACTTCGACAGTGCCCGCCTGCGCGAGGCCGCGGTGATGGTGGCCTGGAAGCCGACGCACATGCAGTCGCTGCGCCTGCAGGCCACGCGCCAGTGGGACGCGGTGAATGTTGAAAACCCGGCCAAGCGCAGCGTGCAGCTGCAGTATGTGATGTCCTTCGGAGCCCACGGTGCCCACAGCTTCTGAGCGGATGCTGGGGGCGATACGCGGGGTGCGGCCTGGGGCAGCCGCTAACACAGGCGGCATGACCGGCCGTCTGGCACGCTGTCTCGCAGGCCTGCTGCTCGGCATGGCGCTCGCGTCGCCGGCCGCGGCCTTCACGGTATTCGCCTGTGAACCCGAATGGGCCGCGCTGACCCGCACGCTGCTGCCGCAGGCCCGTGTGCACGTGGCCACCCATGCCGGCCAGGACCCTCACCACATTGAGGCCCGCCCGGCCCTGATCGCCCAGCTGCGCAGCGCCGATCTGGCCATCTGCACCGGCGCCGCACTCGAGGCCGGGTGGTTGCCGGTGCTGCAGCAGCGCGCTGCCAATGCGAAGACCCGGGAGGTGTTCTTTGCGGCCGACCAGGTGGAGCTGATCGACCCGCAGCCCGGTGCCATCGGCTCACCCTGGGCCGGCGATGTGCACGCCGAAGGCAACCCCCACCTCCACACCGACCCCGCCAAGCTGCTGGAAGTGGCCAACGCGCTGGCTGAGCGGCTGCAGCAGGCACTGCCGGCCGAGAAGGCCGCCATCGAACAACGCCGCCAGGCCTTTGAGCGTGACTGGAAAGCCCGCATGGCGCAGTGGGCGCAGCGCGCGGCACCGCTGAAGGGCCAGCGGGTGGCAGCGCAGCACAGCACCTTCGGCTACCTGTGGCGCTGGTTGGGCATCACCCAGGTGGCCGACCTGGAGCCCCGCCCCGGCATGGCGCCCACCCCCGGGCACCTGCAACGGCTGCTGGAAGGCTTGCGCGCCACGCCGCCGATGGCCGTGGTGGTGGCCAGCTACCAGGACAACCGGCCAGGCCGGTGGCTGACGACCCAGCTCAGCGCCAGCACCAGCGGCAGACCCGGCGTGGCGGTGCCCCTGCTGGAACTGCCGGCCACGGTCGGCGAGAACGCTGCCGCGCCTGAACTGATGCGCTGGATGGACGAGCTGCTGGACACACTGCTCAAGGCCCGCACCCGATGAGCATCGACAGCTGGTTTGCCGCCCCGGCGGCGGCGCTGCTGTGTGGGCTTCTGGCCTTGGCGCCGCTGGGTCAGCAGGTGCTGCAGCGCGGAGTGGTGTTCATTGACCTGGCCGTGGCCCAGGCGGCGGCGGCCGCGGCGCTGTGGGTGGCGGCGCTGGTGGATCACCCCAGCTGGTGGGTCACCCAGGCGCTGGCCGCGGCCGGTGCGCTGGTGTGTGCCGGGGCCGTGGCCGGGCTGGCACGGCGCTGGCCAGCCCAGCGCGAGGCGCTGATCGGCTTGCTGTACGTGGCCGGGGCCAGCGCCGCATTGCTGGGTGCCCGGCAGGACCCCCATGGCCGGGAACGCCTGGCAGACCTGCTGGCCACGTGCGCCGCGGCGGTGCTGCTGACGCGGCGCTGGCTGCCCAACAACACCTTCTTCTACGGCAGCTTTGCCGTGGTCGCCAGCCTGGCCGTGCCGGTGCTGGGCCTGTTTGTGGTCTTTGCGGCGCTGATCGTGCCGGCGCTGTGGCGCCGCGCCGGGCTGTCAGCCCGTGCCGCAGGGCTGGTCACCGCCCTGGGTGCTGCCAGCGGCCTGGCCTTGTCCTGGGCCTGGGACGCGCCCAGCGGCGCCTGTGTGGCGCTGGCCTTGGCCGCCACCGGCGTGGCGGCCGCGGCGCGACGGCCAGACGGCCATGGGTAAGGGCACGGCGGTATCCTCGCGCGCCTGTCCTCCACCCATTTGCAGCGGCCCATGACCACCCACCTCGGCACCCCCCTCGGCACCACCCTCGGCACCCCTCTGTCCCCCAGCGCCACCCGCGTCATGCTGCTGGGCGCCGGCGAACTCGGCAAGGAAGTGCTGATCGCGCTGCAGCGGCTGGGCGTGGAAACGCTGGCGGTGGACCGCTACGAGCATGCGCCCGGCCAGCAGGTGGCACACCACGCCCGGACGATCACGATGAGCGACCCGGCCGCGCTGCGGGCCTTGATCGAGGCCGAGCGGCCCAGCCTGGTGGTGCCGGAGATCGAAGCCATCGCCACGGCCGAGCTGCAGGCCCTGGAAGCCGAAGGGGTGGTGCGCGTCGTGCCCACCGCCCGCGCCGCACGCCTGACGATGGACCGCGAAGGCATCCGCCGCCTGGCCGCCGAGACCCTGGGCCTGGCCACCAGCCCTTACCGCTTCTGCGATTCGCTGGCCGAGCTGCGCGCCGCCA
>JAJTDE010000050.1 GCA_021298085.1 Rubrivivax sp. | reverse complement strand
CTAGGAGTCTGCGCGGCAGAACCGGGTAGTTCCTGATGTCGCGTGGCAGGGCGAGTGCGTTGATGAGGCATGGCTGGAAGCTATCGCCCCTACGAACCTGACCAAGTGATGCTGCTGCCAGCGGCGCCGCAAGACTGGCTGCCGGCAGGCCATTTGGCTCACTTCATCAACGACACCGTCGACGCCTTGGACCTCAAGGCGTTCTACGCGCGCTACGAGGGCGGTGGCTCACGCAACCAGCCCTTCCACCCGGCCATGATGGTCAAGGTGCTGATCTACGCTTACGCCTCAGGTGTGTTCAGTTCGCGCAAGATCGAGCGCCGGCTGCACGAGGACCTTGCGTTTCGGATGCTTGCCGCAGGCAATTTCCCGCGCCACCGCACGATCTGCGACTTCAGGGCGTTCCACCTCAAGGAGCTGTCAGAGCTGTTCGTGCAGGTGGTCAAGCTCGCCCGCGAGATGGGCCTAGTCAAGCTGGGCACGGTGGCCATCGACGGCACCAAGGTCAAGGCCAACGCCAGCCGCCACAAGGCGATGAGCTACGAGCGCATGAAGCAGGCTGAGGCCGAACTCAAGGCGCAGATCGACTCACTGCTGGCGCGCGCCAAGGCCACCGATGCGGCCGAAGTCAACGAGCCGGAACTGGACCTGCCCGCCGAGATCGAGCGGCGCGAGGCGCGGCTTGCAGCCATCCGCGAGGCCCGCGAACGCCTGGAGCAACGCCAGCGCGAGGCAGACCTCGAACATGGCCGCAGCGATGACGACGACCGCCGCCCCCGCGGCCCGGACGGCAAGCCCAAGGGCGGGCGCTACAAGCGCGAGTTCGGCGTTCCCGAGGACAAGGCACAGGAGAACTTCACCGACCCGGACAGCCGCATCATGAAGCGCGCCGGAGGCGGGTTCGACCCCAGCTACAACGGGCAGACGGCCGTGGACGAGTCAGCACACATCATTGTGGCGGCCGAACTGAACAACGTTGCGCCGGATGCGAACTGGCTGCTGCCGATGATCCAAGCGGTGGGCGACAACCTGGGCCAACTGCCCGAACTCGGTCTGGCTGACGCCGGCTACCGCAGCGAAGACAACCTCAAGAGCGCTCCGATCGAGGTGGTGGTTGCACTCGGGCGCGAAGGCAAGGAGCACGCCGAGGTCGACGCCCGGCAGTACCCGCACACCGCGGCAATGGCCGCAAAGCTCAAGACCGAGCAGGGGCAGGCGGGCTGCACCGGGTGCAGGCTGAGTGGAAGCTCGTGTGCATGGCGCTGAATCTGCGGCGAATGGCGGCGATGGCGGGGTAAGAGGCCCGCCATAGCGGTTGCAAACGTCCCACCAGGCCTCATCGCGATCAAACCAGGTTCAGTCGCGCATCCGGAGCACGCGAAACCCGCCACAAGCCCTGCCGCCCTCAGCCCGCGCCGTTCAGCAGACCGCAAAGGCCTGACGCCCAACTTCTGCAGCGCAGACTCCTAGGAGTCTGCGCGGCAGGGATTCGGTGACCTGCCGGCAGCCAGTCCTGCGGGGCCGCCGGCAGCAGCATGACTTGGTCAGGTTCGTAGGGGCGATAGCTTCCACTCATGCCCCATCAACGTATGCGCCATGCCATGCGACATCAGGAACGACCCGGTTCTGCCGCGCAGGCTCCTAGCGTACGGCTTTCACCACGTTCTCATCGCTTTTCCCCAGTCTTGCTGCTCCCTTCGTCGAGCCAGTAGCAGCAGAAGCCGCTTCATGTTGCGTTGGGATTTCCGGTCGCTTTGATTGGCCCACACCATGCGGTACCCTTGCGTTTGGATCGCCACTTGGGTTCCTTCATCCAGCGGCGCTGCCAATATGGCGACTCGATCTCGAATGGGTTCAACACCAAACGCCCGTAGCAACCGTTGCTGTATTGAGTTGTGATCTTGTGCAGGCCGGGTCGGGCGCCTTCTTCATCGTGGCTGGCCTAACGGCACAACAGCGCCCTCGACGACGCGATGGTCTGGTCACCACGGACATCTATCGCCGCTTGAGGCATCCGCAGTATCTCGGGTGTGCGCTGATCATGCTGGTGGCCCATGCCGCTTGGCCAGAGCCGATCAACCTTGTCATGTTCTTCGTGTTTGCATCGGCGTACGCCACGCTGGCGGTTCTAGAGGAACGGACATTGGCTCAAGCGCAAGGACTGGGTTGGCTGCAGTACGCGCAGCGAACACCTGCCATCGCACCTCGGCTTCGGTAGCCATCGGCACCAGTTTCCCCTCACGCGCAGATGCAGCCTCCATTCACCTTGATTCAGATCATGTTTGAAAGGCCGTTCTGCTCCTAACGTTGACAACGATGCACAAGACCGTGCATCACATCGCAACAGAAGGAGATTGCCATGACAGCAGTAACGCGCCTTGAGCGCATGGACGATCTGTTTCCCGAGGTCTTTCGCCGTTTCATGCGGCCAATGACGCTGCCGAACGTGGAGGCGCACGCCGATATCCGGCTCGATATCTCTGAGCGTGAGACGGACTTTCTGGTCCGCGCCGAGGTGCCGGGCGCCAAAAAGGAAGACGTCCGCGTCGAGATCAACCGCAACTATGTATCGATCTCGACCGAGGTCAAGAAGGAGCAGGACAAGAAGGATGCCCAGGGCCATGTGCTGCTCAAGGAATCCAGCATCGGCTCGGCCATGCGCGGCTTCTCGCTCCCGGTGGAGATCGACCAAAAGGCTGCCACCGCGAAGCTCGAAAACGGCGTGCTGACCTTGACACTGCCCAAGCTTACGGGCGCAGCCAGCAGGCAAGTGTCAGTCGAATAGCCGGCCGGGTTCCTTGAAGGGGCTGCTGGTCCGCTCATGACACAGGCCAGCGGCCCCGAAGGTCTCAGCGCAGCCGAAGCCTCGTCGCGTCTTCGGCGTAATGGGTCTAACGAACTGATTGCGTCATCGCCAAGCAGTGTCCTGACAGCGCTGGCCTCGTTTGTGCGCGAGCCGCTGTTCATACTGTTGTTCGCGGCAGCTGGCCTCTATGCTTGGCTGGGCGAGCGCGCCGACGCACTGGCATTGATGGCCCCAGCGGCTGTATCGGCCGCCATCCATGTGGTACAGAGGTACCGCACGGAGCGAGCCCTGATTGCGCTGCGCCCACTGGCCAGCACTCGAACGCTGGTGCTGCGCGATGGCCGGCCGCAGCGGATTCCCTCGCGCGAACTGGAACTGGTGTTGGGCGATTGCGTCTTGCTGAGCGAAGGGGACCGGGTTCCCGCCAATGCACAGCTTGCCGAGGCGCACAACCTGACCGTTGACGAATCGCTGCTGACAGGCGGGTCTTCGGTGCTTGCGCAGACGCTCGTGGTCGCAGGCCAGGCGCGGGCCGTGATCACTGCCGTTTCAGGCAATACCGAAGTAGGGCGCATCTGCGCTGCGCGGAATGGATGAGATGCCCAGCCCCCTGCAGCGAGACACCGCGCAGCTCGAACGGGTGTTCGGCGCGCTGGGCATTGGCCTTTCGGTGTTGCTTGACCTGGGCTATGGGCTGCTCGCAGGGCAGTGGAGCGAAGGCACGCTGCGCGGCCTGACACTGGCCATGGCCGTCCTACCCGAAGAGTTTCCACTGGTCATCACGGTCTTTCTTGCGCTTGGCGCATGGCGGCTGGCCCGACTGAAGGTGCTGAAACGGCATGCTGCAGCCATTGAAACCTGGGGCTGCGCAAGTCTGATGGCTGTCGACAAAACAGGAACCCTGACCTGCAACCGCATCCGCATTGCGCGGCGCTGTTGCAGCGTTATCTTTTGACGGCCGAGTGTCTGGCTGTCGGCCATTTTTTGGGGCTTCGAGGCAACCTGGACGCTGTCTGTCAATGGCGCGCCCGAGCATGTACTGGGGCCGGGTAAGGTAACTAGGAGTCTGCGCGGCAGAGATTCGGTGACCTGCCGGCAGCCAGTCCTGCGGGGCCGCCGGCAGCAGCATCACTTGGTCAGGTTCGTAGGGGCGATAGCTTCCAGTCATGCCCTATCAACGTATGCGCCATGCCATGCGACATCAGGAACGACCCGGTTCTGCCGTGCAGACTCCTATCAGGCTGTGCTGCGTCACTGGAGCGTCTTCCACCGACGGGCGGACACGTCCCGGGGTCTCAGGTCTTGGCCACAGGGCACTCGGCCGCTTGCCGGCGTTGCTTCAGGCGTCGCCACTGGCGGTCGCCGCCAATGCCTGCCTGCGCGATGGCCTGCTTGGCCGGGCGGCCTTCGCCGATGGCGCGCTCGGCCAGCGCAAAGCGCACGTCCTGCAGATAGCCGTGCGGCGTCACGCCGGCGTGCTGGCGGAACAGGCGCGCGAGGTGGCGCGGCGTGACACACGCGACCTCGGCCATGCGGCCCAGTGACCAGGCGGCCGACGGGTCGGCGCACAAGGCGTCCTGCACCCGGTGCACCGCGGGGTGCAGGTGGTTGCGGCGCGCCAGCAGGGGGCTCAGCTCAGGGTCGTCGGGGCCACGGCGCAGGTAAACAACCATCACCTGGGCCACGGCAGCGGCCAGCGTCTGACCGTGGTCGCGTGCAATCAGGTGCAGCGCCAGGTCGATCCCGGCCGTGATGCCGGCACTGCTGGCCACCGGGCCGTCGACCACAAAGACCCGGTTGCCAACCACCGTGGCACCCGGCGCAAGACGCGCCAGATCGGCCAGCGACTCATGGTGTGTCGTGCAGCGGCGGCCGGCCAGCAGGCCGGCGTCTGCCGCCAGCAGCGTGCCCGCGCAGACGGTCACCAGTTCCACCGCACCCAGCCGCGGCGCGACCACGCGGGCCAGCCAGCGCCGCGTGTCGGCCCACGCGCGCGGCACGCGGGCCTGCAGCGCGCACTCGGCGCCGCTGGGCTGCCCCAGCAGCACGACCCTGGCGCCGTCCGGCAGGCTGTCGGGCAGCGGCTCCAGTGCGGCCAGGGTCGCGCCGACCGAGGTGGTCATCTCAGGCTGGGCGGCCACGTAGCGCAGCCGGTAGCCTGCTGGCAGCCCACGGTTCGACAGCCGCTGGTTGGCCAGCCGGAAGGCCTCGGCCGGCCCGGCCAGGTCCAGCAGCAGTGTCTGCGGCAACAGCACAAAGACGATGTCGGTCATGTCGCGCGCTGGAGTGCCTCGTCCACGGTGCACAGGGTCGCAAAGCGCCCGGCCAGCACTGTGGCGGTACGCTCGCGGATGGCCGCGGCAGTCAAGGTGTTGCCGGAGGGTGTGGTCATGTCCCAGGTGAGGGTGGCCTCGGTCACGTAGTCGACCTCGAAGCCCTCGTCGCTGGCATGGCGGGTGGTCGTCTCGCAGCACTGTTCGGTGCGGATACCGGCAACGATCAGGCGCCGGATGCCGCGCTCGCGCAGGCGTATCGAGAGGTCCGTGCCCGCCAGCGCGCTGTGGCGATGCTTCTGGATCGTGAAAGCCGCATCGTACGGCGCCAGGCCATCCAGCGGACGAATCAGGCCACTGGACAGGCTGAACGGCCCGCCCACCGGTTCCTCATCGACATGGAAGACTCGAACCACCGGAATGGCACGTGCGCTGCAGCCCGCGATGAGTGCATTGCTGCGCGCCAGGAAGGCCGGCACCTCAGTGTCGTTCCAGTAAGGACGTTGGGTGAAGGATTGCTGGACGTCGATGAGCAGCAAGGCAGTCTGCATGGCAGGCCTCCGGGTGATGGAAGCCGCCATGCTCGCCGGGCTGGCCGGCCCGCGCAGCGCCACTGCCGGACCCTTTGCGGACAATTCCGGACACAGGCCAACATGTGGCCTCCATGCGGGCGCGACATGCGTCAGCGCTGAACGGAACTGGCCGCGGGGCTTGACGGTTGGACGTCTGGAGCGCGCGCGCTGGATGCCACTTGCGAACTGCCAAAGTAGTAGCCCAGTACCAAGGTGACCACGGGCAAGAGCGTCTTTGACAGCGTGTCGAAAATGTTCTTGCCAGGATGGTCACCCTGTCCGTTGGGCGGAATCAGTGCATAGATCCCGGCGCCCAGGGCCAGTATCACGGCAACCGCAAACAACACGCCGAAGGCCATGTAGAGCTTGTAGCACTCCACCACCGGCAGGTAGTCTCGGGTCTGTACGCACGAGTCGATGTGGTAGGCGTAGACCCCAACACCCGCGCACAGCAGCACCAGCAAGGTGAGGAAAACGAAGAACGGCTTGAGTGTGTCCATACGGCCTTGATGGTTCGTCGAGTTCACGTCTCAGCGGCCGATGTCGCCGCGGTCAAGCCGCAGTCACGCCTCAGCGCGGGTCAGCGGATGACGTCGGCCCCGCCCCGCCCGCCATCGTCGTCCCGAATGTCGACAGGGGCGCTGATGCCAGCCGGCTTCCTGGTCTTCTTGGCAGGTGTCGACGCCGGGGTGGCCTTCTTGGCAGGCGCCGCCTTGGCGGCCGCCTTCTTCGCGGGTGTCTTCTTCGCGGGTGCCGACTTGGCCGGTGTCTTGGCGGCGACGGCCTTCTTTGCGGGTGCCTTCTGGGTAGCCATGCTCGGTTCCTTGGTGGTGCTGGTGCTGGAAGGCACCGTCAGACGAGCATATATCAGCGCTTGAAGATCACCAATGGGAGCAGGTCGCCCACCATGCGGCACACCGGTGACTGCCGGTGGCCGGTGTAGTAAGGCACCAACTCCTGCACCGCCGAGGCCAGCCCGACCATGCTGACCGTGCGCTCCTTGCGCTTGAGCTGTTCAACCAGCAGCGACCTGTCCAGGCGCAGAGTGTCGACAATCGCCTTGGTGAAGAAGCCGTGCCCGATGTCGGCATGTTCAAAGGCCAGCTGCTCGCTGCGGGCCGCATTCAGGATGTACATGCCCCGCTCGTTGACCTGCTGGATGCGCTGAGCAAGCTCTTCCGGGTCAAGCCCCCGCAGGACATTGCTGCCCGCCATGCCCGAGTGGCAGGCGTCGATGGCCAGCACCACTTCAGCGGGTACCGACGTGATGATCCTGCCGAGTTCAATGAGCGAGAGCCCGGTGGCGCTCAGCTGGTCCAGGCGCAGATCGTGGTTCCAGAAGTACAGCTCGGGCTCACCCTGGAAACGCACACCATGCCCCGAGAGATAGACAAACAGCACGTCGCGCGGGGGCACCGCGGCCCGGCTCCTGAGGCTGATCTGCGCGCACAGGCGCTGAACCTCGGTGATGATGCCGGCCCGGGTGGCGTCGCGGTCCAGCAGCACGCTGGCCTCGACCGACTCGAACGCCCGGTTCAGGCTCGTCGAACGCGTGTTCAGGCCTGCGGAGAAGCGGCCCTTGGCCAAGGCGTTGTGGATGGCGATGGCATCCTGGCGCGCAAACTTCAGCGGCTTGAACGTACCCGCCGCGTCGGGGCCACGCGCCTCGAAGTCAGCGACACCCACACACAGCAGAAAGAGCTTGCCCGGCTGGGCGGGCTTCTTGACAGCATCCGCGTCGGTCGAACGCTGCGCGTGTGCAGAACCCGTTGCCACCTGCACCAGCGGAATCGCCTTGGCATCGGCGGTCTCTGCATGAATCGCAAACTGGTTGGGCCCGCGCCGCAAGGGCAGCGTGACGGTATACCGGGCCTTCACGCTGGGCGCGGTCCACGCAAACTGCCCGTTATGCAGGATCCACACACGCGTGACCGGATGGCCCTTCCGGTGTGACTTGACGGTAAAGGCGAAGGTGATCTGCTCGCCCTGCTGCTCGGCGCCGCCCTTGTCCATCTCGATGACGGGCGGCAGCATGTCGGCCACGTCGACAGCCGCCATCGTCACCCCGCTGGTCTGCGCCATCGCCTCGCTGCCATGCGCGATGACGGCCTGGATGATGTCCGGCCGGTAGAACCCCTTGAAGCGATCACTCGGGACGTACAGCGCCTCTCGGTGCGCGCCGCGGTTGATCTGGAAGCCGACGTGGCGTGCGCCCCGTGCACTGGCATCGTAGTAGCCGCTGGTGCTCCAGATCACCCACTCATCGTCAGCACCGACAAACAGGGTGAGGTCCGGCGTCAGCACCTCCACCGTTTCCTGGTAGCCGCTGGAAAAGGTGAAGCCCCGCGCGCCATCTGCGCCGCCCCGCATGGACTTCAGGCCGATCGTCTGTGAGCCCGGAAAGACGATGACCTGCCAGGCCTCGGAGAACAGGCCGAAGTCGGGCGGGTCTTCCGGTGACCGCGGCCGCAGCGTCAGAGTGCGCAGGTCGAAGATGCGTTGAGCCCCGGTGTCGGTCTTGGCCAGCAGGCGCGACGGCAGCGTGTCGAAGGCGATCTGGCCCACACCGTTGATGCCGACCCGGTGAACCTCGCGGCCGACACCCCGGGCCACACCCAAGGGCTCGCCTTCCGTGAAGGCAGGGCTCCAGACATGCAGCGAGTGGTTGTCGCCGCCGGCGGTGGCCACACGGCCGTCCTTCAGGAATGCCGCCGCCGCCACGGAATCGTCGTGACCATAGTAGGTGCTGCGCAGCGTGAACCGGCCCAGCGCGTTGTCGAACACGCTGACCCGAACCATCGCGACACCCGGCTCGTGCTCGGCGGCCATGCCCACCAGCAGCTGGTGGCCTGTCGGCGAAAACGCCAAGCCCGCCGGCCGCGCTTCGGTCGCCAGGCGCACGACCGGCCGTCCCCGGTGATCCTGGCAGAAGACGGTCCTGTCCAGCGAACGGTCAGCGCCATGGATGTAGGCAGCGATGGCGGAGAAGGCCGGGCCGATGACCAGCGTGGCCGGGTTGATGATGAAGTCGGTGTCGATGCGGGCCGCCGCCCGCAGGCCGGCTGCCGCGGTAAACGCATACCAGGCCAGCAGGCTGCGCGACGCCTCATGGGGTTCGCGCCCGGCCCACAACAGCCGGTAGTCGTTGGAGGCCAGGCCTTCCGGCGGCAGGAATCGCAGCGCGCAGGCCGGCAAGGTCTCGCAATCGGCCGACGTGACGTCGATGGCCGCCAAGGGCTCTGGCGCCCCCTTGAAGCGGGCCCGCAGCACACCCCGCCAGGAACGGACCTCGATGACACCGCGCGCCGGGCCTTCTGCCCTGGGTTGCACGGCCAGCGCGAGGTAGCGGTCATCGTGGCTGAGGTCGAGGTCGAACACCAGCCCAGGGAAGTCGAACGCACCCCTGAGGTCACCCGTGGCCAGCTCGAAAATCTGCACCTGCGTGAAGGGCTGCGCCCACTGACGATTGACGCCCACCTCCACCCGCGAGCGAAGCGCCACCACCCACCGCCCGTCGTGGCTGAGGGCAAACCGCAGGACCTTGCCGTCCCACAGCGCAGCCGGGTCGCTCACCTCGCCCAGCAACGTGCGCAGCGGCTTGCGGGTCTCGATGTCCCAGACGCGCAGCGTGGTCTCGCCCGCCGTGACGAGGCACTTGCCGTCGGCCGTGACCGCGATCTGGGTGATCGCGGCCGTGTGGGTGCCGGTCTCCAGCCGGATGAAGGACGAGTAGGCCTTGTGGTCAACCATGGTCGTGTCCATCGAAGGGGGACAGGATGGCGCGATGCTCTGCCACCTCCAGATAGCGGCGCCGAACCGAGACATCGGCAATGCGCGCGGCGCGTTGGTGCAGTTCGGCCCGGGCCTGCTCGATCAAGGCGTCAGCGCGCGGGTCGGCGCAGGCCACCAAGGTACGGCAGGCCACCAGGTACAGCGCCATCGGCAGAACCCGAATGGGTGCACCCGGTGCCTGCGCGGCCATCATCGGCACGAGCGTGCTGACCCACGCCTTCGCCTGACTGCGCCCGTCCGTGTTGCCCTGGGCCAGGGACAGCCTGGCGCGTGCGCCCAGCAGTTCAGCGTCCAGCAGCGCATCGCGCAGATCGCCCACCAGCGCCTGCGCCGCGTCCAGCGCCTGCTGCGCGTCGACCAGGCGGCCGGCCGTGGTGTGGATCAGGCTCAGGTGCAGGTGGGTGCTGGCCTCCGTGGTGCGTGCACCGATCTCACGCGCCAATGCCATGGCGTCGGTGGTGGTCTGCAGCGCGCGGTCAAACTGCCCCAGCGCCAACTCGATGAGGCCGATGTTCCACAGCACGATGGCTTCGCCACGGCGGTATCCACTGGTGCGCAGCAAGGCCAGCGCCTCCTGGGCCGCTGCCGAGGCCAGCCCGTACTGCCCCAGTTCGCGGTAGGCCTCGGCCCGGTTGGTCAGCGCCGAACCATGCTGCAGGGGCTCGCGCACATCGGCAAAGATGCGCGCCGCCTCCTCGGCGTACTGGCCTGCAGCGGTGTAGTCTGCAGACGCCAGGCTGGCGCTGCTGAGGTTGATGTACAGGGTTGCCTCGCCAGAGCGGTCACCGATCTTGCGGGCGGCGCGCTGCGCCTGCTCGAAGTGGTCAACCGCCGCCGCAAAGCGGGATCGCGCCCTGGCCACCACGCCGAGGTTATTGAGGATGTCGATCTCACGCCGAATGTCCCCGGCCTGGCGTATCAGGGCCAGGGCGGCACTCCAATGGGCCTCGGCGGCCTCGTAGGCGCCCGCGTGCCAATCCAGGGCGCCCTCCTGGGCCAGCGCGTTGTAGGCCCCGCGGGCGTAGCCATGTGCCCTGGCCAGCGCAGAGGCGCGCTCCAAGCCCGGGCGCACCGCCCCCACCCGGCCGGCAAAGAAGTTGGCCCGGGCCTCCAGCAGCAGGGCATCGACCAGCAAGGCTGCGGCTGGCCCGCTGGTGCCTGGCCCAGCCTCTGCGACCTGTGCGGCGTCGATGGCGTCGATGGCGTCGATGGCCTCGCGGGCACTGGCCAACGCCGCAGCATAGTCGCCGACGTCAATCTCGAGCCGGCTCAGCCGGGTGGCGACCCGGGCCTGGCAGTGCACGGGGTCTTCCACCCCAGCGGCCAGCCCGGACAGTGCCGCCAGCACCGCGCGCCGCTGGTCGTGCTGGCCCAGCATGTCGTGCAGCGCCTCGGTCTTGAGCAAGGTGTCGTAGCGGGCCTGCGTGTGGTCGCTGGGCGTGAGCTTCAGCGCGCGGGCGTAGTAGTCCAGCGCCTCGTGGTTCGCAAAGCCCGCGGCTGCGGCGTCGCCCGCCTTTTGCAGGTAGTGCGCCGCACGGTCCGGGATCTGCGCCTGGAGATAGTGGTGTGCCAGCTGGGGCGCCAACGAGTCCAGCCGCTGCGGTGGGAGGTTGTCCAGGAAGCGGGCAAAACGGCCGTGCAGCTGCACGCGCGTGGCATGCGCCATGCTCTGGTAGGCGACCTCCAGCGTCACCAGGTGCTTGAAGAGGTAGGTCAGCTCCGGCTCGGGCAACGCCAGCGGCGTGAAGTCCAGCCGGTCCAGTTCGCGCAGGGCCCCTCGCAAGTCGTCGTCGCTGCCCGGCGACGGGTGCAGCGTCTTCAGGTGGCTCACCCGGAAGACACGCCCGATGACGCTGGCCACCTTCAGCGCGAGCTGTTGCGGCACGTCCAGGCGATCGATGCGGCTGAGGATCAGGCTGTACAGGCTGGTGGGCAGGTCCAGCGCCTCTGAGGCGGCCGCATGGCGCGGATCGATGCCGCGGTCATGCAGGTAGTTCAGCAGCTCTTCGAGGTAGAACGGATTTCCCTGCGCCCGCTGCGTGATGCGGTCGATCAACACCGCCGGCACCGCCCCAGTGCGTTCGGGAAAGAGCTGCGCCAGCCGTGCGCGGATGACCAGCTCTGACTGGGGCGCATCCAGCGCGTTCAGCGGAACCTGGGAGAAATGCCTCAGTCCCTGCAGCCTGGCCACCGGAAGCTCATGCACCTCGCCCTGGGTTGGCCGGAAGGTCAGCAGCAGCATGACCGGCAGCTGCTCGATGGCGCGGGCCACCAGCACCAGCAGGTCCAGGGACAAGGGGTCGACCCAGTGCAGGTCTTCCAGCACCAGCAGCAGGCCCCGGCCATCGGCCGCCGCCTCGCGCGCGGCCGACTCCAGGCAACCGATCAGGATGGTTTCGAGCAGGCTCTTGCGGTCCTCGGGCTGCAGGCCACGTGTGAAGTCGTTGTCGGGCAGCGGCAGCCCGAGCACCGGGCCCAGCACGGGCATGGCATCGGTGTGCAGCGGCACGCGGTCGGCCAGCTCGGCCTCGATGGCACGCGTCTGCCGGCGCAGCGGCAGCGTGGGGTCCAGGTCAAAGAAGGCGCTCCAGATCGACCGCCAGACGCGGTAGGGGGTCTGCAGATCCTCCGGTGGGCAGCTGCCACCATAGCCCAGCAGCTCGCTGCGTCGGGCCAGGCGGACGCCTTCGGCCACGAGGCGCGACTTGCCCATGCCCGCTTCCGCACTGATGGCGATGACCTTCCCGCGCCCCTGCACCACCGCCGACAGGCCCTCGCGCAGCAGCGCCAGTTCGGCCTCACGGCCTATCATGGGCAGCGCGTAGGCGGGCTCCTGCAGGCGCATCGCGCGCCGCTCATCCAGGCCCGACACCGCAAAGACGAGCAGCGGCTCTGCCTTGCCCTTCATGCGCACCGGGGGCCGCGCCTCGAAGGTGAACTCACCGCCAACGGCTTGCCTGACGCGCGCCGACACGAGCAGCTCGCCGGGGGCGGCCGCGCTCATCAGCCGTGCCGCCAGATTCACATCGTCGCCCGTGGCACCAAACGACTGCCGCGTCGAGCCGCCATACCCCCCCACGCGCATCGTGCCGCTGCTGAGGCCCATCTGAACCGAGATCGGCAGGGTCTCGACGTGCTGCCGCAGTTCCACCGCTGCACGCAGCGCGCGAAAGACATCGTCTTCATGCACCTGCGCTGCCCCGAAGGAACCGTACAGGTAGCTGCCCTTGTCGCCGATGTTCAGCTCCAGCAGAACGCCGCCATGCCGCTGCAGCACCAGCTGTGCCTGGCAGACCAGGCCGTCGAGCGCCGCAGCCGCCTCGGCGTCCTGGTCGTAGTCCAGGCCCGAGAAGCGAACAAACAAGGCCGTCGTCGGGCGAAGGTCGTTCAGGAACAGCGCCTGCCCGGCCGACTCCCGTTGACGCACAAACGGAAGTACCCAGGGCTCTAGAACCTCCAGTGGCACCTCCAGTAGCACCTCCAGTGGCACCGGTGGCACCGGCGGTGCGGGTGACGCAGCGGCGGGTGCCTGCGACGCGCCGTCGGATGCCGGGCACAACCAGGTGGGGTCCAGCACGTGAAAGGCCTCGCCCGCGCCTTCGCTGCGCGTTTCCGTGCAACGGGCCTGCACATGGGCTTGGGTCTCGCGGTCGACCAACACTTCTCCCGCCAGGGCCAGGTGTTCGGCCAAGGGCGCGCGCGACACGGTGGCGCCCGCCACCACATCGATGCGCTGGATGCCGGGGTGGCCCACCACCAGCCGCCGAGCCGGCCCGGCGCTCACGCCGACCTTGACCGACAGACCGCCAAAGTCCCGCATGCTGCTCTGCATGGCCTGTGCGCTGCGAACCGCGCGCCGGGAAGGGTCCGGTTCGACGGCGTCGAACCAGCAGGTGATGGCATCACCCGCGAAGGCGATGACACTGCCGCCATGGCGCTCCACATCGGCGATCAGCGCGTCAAAGGCCGCGTTGACCCGCAGTGCCAGCTCTTCGATGCCGCGCCGTTCACCCAGACGGTGTGTCAGCGACTCGGTCATGACCGTGAAGCCGGAGATATCGGCGAACAGGGCCGCACCGCGTGTTCGTTCAGGAAGGCTCTGGCCGCGCAGCAACGCGCGCAACCGATCCTGAGGCACATACGTCTGCAAGGCCATCGTCGGGCCGCTCCTGGCACTCTCAAGCAATCTGCGCACGGCCCAGGCTGGGCTGTCGGACAGGCACTCGCTGAGCTGCAGCACCACTCTAGCAGCCGGGCGACACGGCGTACGGCCTGGCGTGAGACTTGCTGGAGAATCTATCGGGCACCGACACGGGCGGCCACGTTCTGGCCCCTCACAAAGCCGAGACACCCATGCACATTGATCTCATCACCGTTGTCGGCCTGATCGGCGGCGTGTTCTACCTGGCCAGCCACTCCATGCGCCGCATGGTGCCGCTGCGCCTGCTGGCGCTGTGCAGCAACGTGCTGTTCATCATCTATGCCGTGTTCCACCTGAATTTCGACTGGGCCAAGCTCGCCGTCCTGCCCGAATTCCTGTTGAACGTGATCCTGCTGCCTGTCAACGCGAAGCGGCTGGTCGAGATCCTGCGGCTGACCAAGCAGATCGCGGCCGTGACCCAGCGGTCGCCGGTATCGGAGTGGCTGCTGCCGCACATGCACCTGCACAAGCACCCTGCGGGCCACGTGCTGTTCCGGGAAGGCGACAAGGCCGACGAGATCCACTACGTGGCCAGCGGCACGCTGCGCCTGGACGGCGTCGGGGACACCATCGGCCCTGACAACCTGATCGGCGAGATCGGCCTCTTCTCACCCGAGAAGAAACGCACCCTCACGGTCATCTGCGAGACCGACTGCGAGCTCTACACGATGACCGACGAGCAGATCTACCAGCTCTACTACCAGAACCCGAAGCTCGGCTTTTACTTCATGAAACTCATCGTCGAGCGCCTGCTGAGGGATGTTCAGCGGCACAAGGGGCCTGTCAAGGTTGCCTAGGCGTCTGCAGGGCAGCCACCGCCAAGGCACAGGGCAGCGCAGCTTGTTGCGATCAGCCGGCCAGGCGGCTCGGTGGCAGCATCGGCCAGGTTGGTGACGGCGACCTTCTCGGTGAGTGTGGCGCAGCACCCACCGGTCGATGCGTGACACCAGGTGGAAACGCTCCGCGGCGGGAACGAATACACCCGGCAGCGCCAGCAACCCCGTCGTCGTTCGGCAGGCGCAGGAGCGCCTTGGCGTGAACGCCGGCCGTGGCCCCCTTGACCTGAAATCGTCCATGCGGTCGCCCATCTTCTGCGCGACCCGGTTGGCTTGTTCAGTGGTGCAGTGTTCCAGGATATTGCCGAACTCGCCGCCGCTCAGGCGTGCGAGCGTGTCTCGCGCACGAACCGCATCGCCCAGCAGCCTACTGCCCTGTTGCAGCAGCTGGGCGCCAATGGCGTGGCCGCAGGCGTCGTTGGGCTGCGATTGGCTTGTCCCTGTTTGTCGCGCTCGAACACGGTGGACAGCAGCACATCGACGAGTTCGCCGCTGTGCGTGAACAGCTGGGAGGGCACATCGCCAGCCCGACCGTGGCGATCAGGGGTAGCCCTGGCAGGCCAGCCAGGCCAGCCAGCCAGGGATCGCTGACATGCAGCAGCCGGCCCGTTGCCTCGATCGAATGCAGCCATGGCCAGGGTCGTCTCGTACATCGCCCGCAAGCGTTCGCGCGCCAATTCAAGCGCCTGCTGTTGTGCGCGCCGACGAGTGATGTCCTGGACCGTACCACGCAGGGCCTCGCCGCGGGCTTTTCCACCCACCCGCCTTGAACCTCGGCGCGTTGATGGCGCCATTCCAGCGATGCGCCGGATGCGGCTTGCCCGTCGCACCTGCGTCGCACGCGTGGCGAGTCTGCAGCTCCTGGCGCCGGCCGTATGCCGCTGAACCAGGATGACTCCGAGGGCTCCACACCGACAGGGCGCGGGTACACCCATGCGCATTCGCACCGAGATCCGGGTCGACCCAAAGGCCTTAGGATGGCCGGCTCACCAGGAGATTGCCCATGCAGCGCCGCACCGTCATCACCGCACTGGCCGCCAGCACCGTGGCGCCATGGGCACGTGCCCAGAGTGCCTACCCCAACAAGTCCATCAAGTTGATCGTTGGCTTTCCGCCTGGTGGCGGCATCGACTTCACCGCCCGCACCATTCAGGCGGGCCTCGAGGCCGCGCTGGGGCAGCCGCTGGTCATTGAATACAAGGCCGGTGCAGGTGGCGTGATCGCAGCCACCGAACTTACCCGCGCTGCGCCCGACGGCTACACGCTGTTGGTGGCCAATACCGGCCCATTTGCCATTGCTCCGTATCTGCAGAGCAAGAAGCCCTATGACCCCGTGTCGCAGTTCAGCTATGTCGGCCAGATTGCCGAGAGTGCCTACATCGCGGCCACGCGCGCCGACCACCCCGCGAAAGACCTGAAGCAGTTTGTCGACTGGGCCAAGGCCAACCCTGGCAAGGCCAGTTTTGCCAGCGGTGGGCAGGGCGCATCCACCCACCTGAATGGTGAACTGCTGAACAGCGTGGCTAGCATCGACCTGCTCCACGTGCCCTATAAGGGCAGCGCGCCGGCAGTGACCGACCTGATTGGCGGCCAGACCCATTTGTTGATCGACGCCGGTACCGTGCTGCTGCCGCAGATCAAGGGTGGCCGGCTGAAGGCGCTGGCCGTGACTGGGCCGCGCCGCGATCCCAACCTGCCCGACGTGCCTACGGTGCGCGAACTCGGTCTGGCGGGCATGGAAGCGGTGGGTTTTCAGGGTCTGGTGGGCCCGTCGGGGTTACCCAGGGACGTGGTGGACCGTCTTTCCAGCGAGCTGCGAAAGGTACTGGCCAGTGCGGATGTCAAGGCCAAGTTTGCTGCAGCGGGCTCCGACGTGCAGCCGCGCAGCGCAGCTGAGTTTGCAGCCTACGTCAAGGCAGAGGCCGAGCGCTGGTCGGCATTGATCGCCAAGCGTGGTA
Organism: Rubrivivax sp.; assembly: GCA_021298085.1. GTDB lineage: Bacteria > Pseudomonadota > Gammaproteobacteria > Burkholderiales > Burkholderiaceae_C > Rubrivivax. The sequence continues at coordinate 16,258 of JAJTDE010000050.1, read as the reverse complement.
TCAAGCTCGACTGACTCTGAACCTGGCCCTGGCCGTGTTCAGGCGCCGCAGATTGTGTGCCCGAATCCGCTTGGGGGCTCACGCGCGGCCAGAAGTCAGGGGGCGTCCTGCCGATACCGTGGCAAGCCAAAAGCCAGCGCCAAGCCCCGATGATGTCTGCCGACGACCCCTCCAGTGTCACTGCCAACCCAGAACCGCCCGCGGTCTCGGCCGGGCTGAGCCCACCCGCGCCTGGCAGGACGCCGCGGGAGGGGCCTTCCCCCGAAGAGCAGGAAGACGCCCTGCGGCGGGAGCGTCTGCAGCGAGTGATGCAGCGCATCGAGGCGCAACCTGACTTTGCGTCGACCAAGGACTCGATGCTCGGCATCCAGAAGGTGTCGCACTCAGACCGCTCGCACGTGCGCGCGCTGTCGAACCTGATCGTCGACGACACCGCGATGGTCAGCAAGCTGCTGCGGTTGATCAACGCGGCTTACTACAAGTCGGTCGGCGGAGGCCGGATCACCAGCATCCAGCGCGCAATTGCGCTGATGGGCTTCCAGAGCATCGGCTTGCTCGCCAGCTCACTGACGATGTTCGAGCGCCTGCCCAAGGGTGCTGATGGCGCGGCACTGCGGCGCGAGTTTGCGCGTTCGCAGTTTGCGGCCATGCTGGCGCACGACTTCTGCCACCAGCACAAGCTGATGGACTGCATCTACAGCGCAGCACTGTTTCAGCGCCTGGGTTACATGCTGGGCGGGTTGTACTTTGCCGAGGAACTGCGGGCCTTTGACGACCAGCTCGACGAACGGGAACTGGCCGTCGGGTCTGTCGAGCGACAGCAGGCGCATGCCAAGCTGGCCAAGGCGCGCTGGGGCCTGAGCATCGAGGAGATCGGGCTGGAAGTCGCTCGCCGCTGGGGCTGGCCGGACAGCGTGCTGGTCGGCATGCGCCGCCGTTCAGCGGCCAACCCTCAGCTCGAACTGACGGGCGACGAGTATGTCGGCGTGCTGTGCACCGTCGCCAACGACCTGGCCGATGAGCTGATGCGCCTTCCTGACACCGGTACATCGGAAGAGAAGTCCGGCGCACGACGGCGGGTGGTCGAACGCTTCGCCGCGGCGCAGGGCGTGGCCCTGTGCCTGGGCCCTGAACAGCTCCATGAGCGCGTCGAGCACGCCAAGCTGCGGTGGGACGACCTGCTGAGCGGATTGGGCATCAGCGTCGCCGAAGCCAGCGGCAATGCACCTGAGCCAGTGCAGAAAGGGCCGAAGCTGGACCCGAACTCCCAGGCCTACAAGCAGGAGTTGGCAGAGAAGCTGGCCGACGCCATCGACCACCTTCGTCGCATGAACCACAAGGGTTCGGAGGTGATGGAAGTGACCGAGGCCGCGCTGCGCCAGTTGAAGGACGCTCTCGGGCTGCAGCGTGCGGTCGCCTGCCTGCGCGACAGCGATACGGGCCGATTGACCGGCCGTATCGGTCTCGGCGACAAGGCGACCACCTTGCCGGCCCATTTCGACATCGCGCTTGACCCGCCGACCGACCTGTTCGGCATGCTCTGCTCAAAAAACGCCGATACGCTGATCACCAACACGGCCGACCCGCTGATTGCGCAGCGCTTGCCCGACTGGTACCACAAGAAGGTCAATGCCGGCGCTTTCCTGCTGCTTCCGCTGGCCACCGACCGCATGGTGGTCGGCATGCTCTACGGCGACCAACGTGACGCAGGAACCTTGCATGTGCACCCGCGTGCACTGACGCTGCTGAAGACGCTGCGCAACGAAGTGCTGCGGGGGATGAAGCTGCCGGTGCCGATGGTGTGAGCGTGCCACCAAGGGCGCCGACCCGTCGCGGTCAGCGCTGCGGAGCCTGCAGATGGCGGGCCAGGAAACGCTCGACGCGCTGCGCAAAGTCGACCTGGTTCTTCACCAGATGCCATCCATGCCCTTCGCCGGGGTAGACAACCCACTCGGGCTCGTGGCCCGCACTCTTCAACGCGGCGCGCATCCGCTCGCCATGCGCCAGCGGAACACGCAGGTCGGCATCGCCGAACGCCAGCAATACAGGGGCCTTGATCTTGTCGGCCAGCAGCACCGGCGAATGGGCCGCCAGCAGGGCGGCGTCCTGGCGGGGGTCGCCCACCAACTCGGGCAGCACGTGCCGGCGGCCGGAGACGGACATGTCGTCGTCCACCCACCAGGAACCGGTGAGCAGCAAGGACAAGTCGGTCACGGCCGCCCAGGCCACACCACAGCGGTACAGCTGCGGGTGGCGGGCCAGGCCCATCAAGGTGCTGTAGCCGCCGTAGCTGGCCCCGGCGATGCACGCGCGCTGGCTTGCCAGGCCCTGGCGCTGCGCCCACAGCAGCGCATCGGCGACGTCGTCCTGCATGGCCTGACCCCACTGCTTCCAGCCGGCACGGTAGTGGGCGTCTCCGTAGCCTGTGCTGCCCCGGAACTCCGGCTCGATGACGAGGTAGCCGCGGGACGCGAGGAACTGCTTCATCGGCTCCCAGGCCCAGTAGCCACCGCGCGTCCAGGGCCCGCCATGGACAAGCACCACCGCGGGCGCTGGTTGGCCCGGTGACACGCCCTTGGGTACGGTCAACCAGACGGGCAGGTCACGCCCGTCCCGCGCCCGGATGCGCTGAAACTCCACGGCGGCCATCTGCCGAGGGTCGATGCCCGGCATCCGCCGCGCCACCGCCTGCCAGGCCGGTTGGCTCTCCGCGGCCTTGGCGCGGTAGATCCACCACTGCCCCGGTTCGCGGTCGGAGAAAGACTGCACCAGTGCCACGGCGTCGCCGTCGGCACAACGCCGGCAGCTGACCCGGTTGACGCGGCCCGGGAATCGCTGGTCGACCACGGCCTGGAGCCGCTTCATGCCTTCATCGAACCACACGGTGGTTTCGGCGTCGACCTGCACACGCACGCCCACCACCGGCCCGCCACCGGGCGCGACGAGCAGCTCGCCCATGAAGTCAAAGCCTGGGGTGCTCAGCACGGGTTGGCTGCTGGGGGCCTGACGCTCGGTGTCGTAGCGGGACAGCACACGAAGACCTTCAGGGCCTTGTGTGTGCAGCACATAGAGCTGGCCGGTGTCATCCACCGCCAAGGGCTCGAAGGGCATCTCGAGCAGGTCCCCCTGCACCAGCAGGCGCCAATCGCTGCGGCCCGGGGCGCGCCAGTGCACGGCACGCTGTGCGCCTTTCTTGGTGAACACCAGGCGCGGCTCACCCTGGCTGTCGAAGATCCAGTGCACCACCCCCGGCGGCTCCTTGAAGGCCGTTGACCGCGTCAGGCCGGTGCGCACGTTGAGCCACAGCGGTTCGATGTTGCTCGGTGTCGAGTCGTTGTCCAGGGTGAACTGGCCGACCAGGACCTCTTCACCGGGTGACGCTGCCGGCCGGTTGGGCACCGACAGCAGCAAGTGGCTCCATTCGAGCGCACTCGGGCCTCGGTCGCCGTCGGTGATGAAGGGGCGCTTGCGCTGCACCAGCGTGCGCACCCGGCCACCGTCCGCGCGGACCGAGAAGAGCCCTGGCCAGCCATCCGGTCGGCCACTGCCTTGCGAATAGTCGGTGACACTGAAGATCAGGTAGTCGTCGTTGACCCAATGGACGTGCTGGATGTCGGCATCTTGGTACTGCGCAAGCGCCCTGGGCCTGCCCGCGGTGGCCAGGTCAATGACAAACAGGCCCACCCGCATGCCACCGCGCCCGGTGGTGATGGCCAGGCGATGCCCCGAGGGTGAGAGCACCGCTTCGACGATGTCGGCTTCGCGGAAGAACGCATCGGCCGGCGGTGGGTTGACAGCCACGACTGCCTGGGCGCGGACATGGCTGCCCGTGAGTGCCAGCAGCGCACACACCACCAGCAGGCTGCGCTGCACCGCACGCAGGATCATTCGCATCGATTGGCCCCCTGAAGTTTGTCTGAGCTCCGTTCCGAAATGTTAGCGTGCCATGCGGCAACCGAGGAGGACCAGGGAGATGATGCGCGCCATCAGGCGAGAGGCGCCGCCGACGGCGCAGCTAAACTGACACGCCAGACGTTGGGTATCCCAGGCATAACCCACTGTCGAAACAGCGGGCTTTCCCATCCAGCGGGTCTACAAAACTCAGGCGTGTGGCCAGCAGCATCAGCGGCCGCGTGAAGTCGTCCGGTCCCTCGGGCTGCAGCACCGGGTACACGCGGTCATTCACCAGTGGCACACCCAGCGCCGCCATCTGCGCGCGCAACTGGTGCTTGCGTCCGGTGTGGGGCCGCAGGCGGTAGAGCGCCAGTCGCCGGCCCGGCGGTGCACCGGGCACCGTGCAGGGGTCCACCTCGCGCACGCGCTCGATCAGCGTTTCACTGTTCGGCTCGCCCGGCTCCACCTGCATCTGGTGGAAGTTGGCGCCCTTGGGCTCGATCAGGCGGTGGCGGGCTGTCACCGGGGTGTGGATGTCGTCCGACCAGGCTGCGATGGCTTCATAGACCTTGCTGACCCGTCGCTCACGCCACAGCGCGTAGTAGGCCTCCCGGGTCTGCGGCTGCACCGAGAAGGCCAGCACCCCGGCGGTGTCGCGATCCAGGCGGTGCAGCGGCGCAAGGTGCGCCACGCCCAGTTGCTGCTGCAGGCGAACCATCACGGTCTGCTGCACATGGCGCCCCACCGGGGCCACGGCCAGGAAGGGCGGCTTGTCCACCACCAGCAGGCGCTCGTCGTGGTGCAGCACCACCACCTCGAAGGGCACCGGCGTCTCGGGGCCCGGTTGACGCCAGTACCACAGCAGGGTGCCCGCGGGGCAGGCGTCCTCAGGCGCCGCCGCATGGCCTGTGGCATTCAGCACCTGGCCGGCCGCCAGGCGCTCAGGCCAGTCGCCGACATGGGGCAGCCGCGTCTGCAGGAAGGCCAGCACGTGCGCGTGGCGCGCGCCAGAGCGCACACGGCTGGCGCTCACCCCCGCACGCGGGGCGGGCTGCAAGGCCATCTCAGGCACCATCGAGGCGGTCCGCGCGGGCCAGGCGCCAGGCCTCGTCAGGGTGTGACGGGTCAAAGACATCGACCGCGCGGGTCGCGGTTTCCTGCAGGCGTGTGTCCAGCGCAATGCGCTTGTCAAACACAAAACACTCGCCCTGCCAATCCAGGGCCGCGTCGGGCATGGTGGCCAGGTAGTTCACGATGCCACCCTCCAGCTGCAGCACCTGCAAGCCCAGGCTGCGCATCCAGGGCGCGGTCTTGTCGCAGCGCACGCCCCCGGTGCAGTACATGGCCACCGGCCGGCCTTCGGCGCGCCAGGCGGGCGCATGCTGCTCGACGTAGGCCACAAAGTCCCGAAAGTGGTGGACGGCAGGGTCCGCCGCGCCGCGGAAGTGCCCCAGCCGCCATTCGAAGTGGTTGCGGTTGTCCAGCAGCACCGCCTCGCCGCGCGCCATCAGCTCGCGCCAGGCGGCGGGGGTCAGGTGGCTGGCGTCGTGCTCGTCAGGCGGCAGCAGCTCCGCGTACCCGGGCAGGCTGAGGGACACGATCTCTGGCTTGACCGTGACCTTCAGCCGCCCGAAGGGCGCCGTCTGGCAGCCGCTGTGCTTGAACCGCAGGGGCCGCAATCCGTCTGGCGCCAGGTCTGCTGCCGGCCCGAGCAGGCCGGAACCCACCAGCGCCGCTTCAAGGGCCTGCACCGTCGCCGGCGCGCCGGCGACGGCTCCGCTGATGCCCTCTGGCGCCAGCACCACCAGGCCTGTCAAGCCCTGGGCCCAGCCGCGCACCGCCTGAGCCGCCGCCAGCGGGTCAGCCAGGGGGGTGAAGCGGTAGAAGCTGCTGTGCAGCAGGGCGGCGGGCGCCGGGCCGGGTGCGGTCATGGGGGGATTGTCGGGTGGCCCGACCCTGGGACGGGGCCAGGGTGGCATCGCGGGTCACTGGCGTGAGCCTGTTCACAGCGATTCAATCGTCTGTCATGCGCCCCCACGCGTCGTTCATCCGGTTGCGCCTTGCACGCGCCGCGCCCGCGCCGAACACTGGGCCGCGTCGTTGACACCACCCTCCGCCATGACCCGACTCACCATTCCCCTTGCGCCGCTGGCGCTGGCCCGCACCGCATTCCTGCTCCTCGCCACCCTGCTGCTGCCCGCACTGGCCTGGGCCCAGCCGCTGGTGGACGCCGCCTGGCTCAAGGCCCGCGCCGGCCAGCCCGGCTGGGTACTGCTGGACGCCTCGCCCCTGCCCATCCACCGCGCCGGCCACATCCCTGGCGCGGTGAATGCCGACCTGATGTTCGGCGGTACCGCGCTGCCCACGCAGGCGCAGCTGCAGTCTCGTCTGCGGGCCTGGGGTATCGGGCCCGACAGCCGCATCGTGGTCTACGACAACCAGGACACGATGTGGGCCACCCGCGTGGTGTTTGACCTCCACCGCCATGGCGTGGCGCTGGAACGCCTGCACGTCCTGGATGGCGGCCTCAAAGCCTGGCAGGCCGCCGGCGGCGCGGTGACCACCGACAGCCGCCCTGCCCCCGAACCCGGCACCGCGGTGGCCACCGCGGCCCGCCCGGGCATGACGGTGGACCTGCCCGAGGTACTGGCCGCCACCGGCCGGGCCGCGCCGCGCCCGCCGGGCGGGCGGGGTGACGTGGTGCTCATCGAAGCCCTGGAGCCCCCCTGGTACCACGGCCAGCGCAACTTCTTCGGGCGCGCAGGCCACCTGCCCTATGCCCGCATGTGGTCGGCGCGCGAGCTGCTGCAGGCCGACGGCCGCTTCAAGCCGCTGCCCGAATTGCGCCGCATGGCCGCGATGCTGGGCATGGACGCCCAGACACCCGTCATCAGCTACTGCGGCGGTGGCGTGGCGGCCACGCTGCCCTGGTTTGTGCTGCAGGTGCTGATGGGCTGGCCCCAGGTAGGGGTTTATGTGGGCTCGCAGCGCGAGTGGGTGCGCGACGAACGCGGCCTGCCGATGTGGACCTGGGCCGAACCCCAACGCCTGCGCACCGCCGAGTGGCTGTCCGTCTGGAACCACGACACGCTGCGCATGACCGGCACCGCACGCCTGAGCGTGATCGACGTGAGGCCTGCCGCCGCCTACGCGCTGGGCCACGTGCCGCACGCCCACCACCTGCCCGCTGAACGGTGGACCGCCCTGCGCGGTGACCCTCAGGCCCTGCGGGCCGCGATGGCGGCCAGCGGGCTGGACCCGGCGCATGAGATCGTCATCGTCGGCCAGGGCGGGCTGGACCCGGCAGCCGCGCTGGCCTGGGCCACGCTGGAGGCCTTGGGGCACCCCCAGGTCGCGCTGGTGCTGGAATCGACCGACGAGTGGGCGCTGCGTGGTTTTCCGCTGGCCAAGCCGGCCGCTGCGGCACCCCGGCCTGCTGCGGCGCCGACGCGCCCGCAACCGGGCTGGCTGTCGCTGACGCCCGCTGCTGACCGCAACCCTGGCAGCCGCGCTGACCCCAGCGCGCCGCGCCAGGTGTTGCGCGTGGACGGCCGCGCCAACGGGGCACCGGCCAGCAGCACACCCTCCTCCGGCAACTCAGCCATCACACTGCCCTGGACCGAACTCGTCAAGCCGGACCGCAGCCTGAAGGCACCGCACGAGATCCACGAACGGCTGATGCAGGCGGGTGTCTCCCGCTGGGCGCATGTCGAGGTGCAAGCGGCCGACCCGGCCGAAGCCGCCGCCGCGCTGCTGTTGCTGCGGCTGGTCGGTTGGCCTTCGGTGACGATGGCGCAACCCTGAATCACGCCACACGAGCCGCCAGCCGGGTCAACGAGACACCGTACCGGTGCACCGCCTGGCCTCGCTGCGCGACACTTCCGCCATGCCCACCGCGCCCAGGAGGTCAGCCGCCAGCCCTGCCGCCGAGTTCGCCGGCACCGCACCCCTGCGCCGCGGCTGGCGGGCGCTGGTGGCCTGGCCACGCATCCGGCTGTGGCTCATCGTCACCGCGCTGTGGGCGCTGATGCGCACGGCCTCTTCCCAGCCAGGGCTGGAGGTGTGGCTGGTGCGCTGCGGGTTGGTCACGGGCGTGGCCATCCTGGCCTTTGGCGTGCTGGAGCAGTGGCCACGCCGGCTGCCGCGGCGCCTGCCACGCTGGGTGGCGCAGCTGCTGGCGGTGGCGGTTGTCATCCCGCCCTCGGCATTCGCCGCCTACGCCCTCACCCTGGGCACCTGGAACATCCACGCGCTGGGGCCCAGCTACTCCACCGGCTTCAGCATCCTGGCCTTCATGGGGCTGCTGTTTGGCCCGTGGATCGCGCTGGTGACGCTGCTGCGCCAGCGCGAAGCCTTTGCGCGCGAGCAGGCACTGGCCTTTGCGCTGGAGCGCAGCGAGCTGGAGCGCCGCGCACTGGATGCCCGCATGAAGCTGCTGCAGGCCCAGGTGGAGCCGCACTTCCTGTTCAACACGCTGGCCAATGTGCGCACCCTGGTGCGACGCGCGGGTTCCGAACAGGCGTCTGCCGTGCTGGACAGCCTCATCCACTACCTGCGCGCCGCCGTGCCGCGGCTGGACGGCCAGGCCAACCGCCTGGCCGACGAACGGGCCTTGGTGCAGGCCTATCTGGAGGTGATGCACCTGCGCATGCCGGACCGCCTGCGGTTCTCGATCGACGTCGACGAGGCCGCCTTGCCGCTGCAGTGCCCCGCAGCGGCCGTGCTCACGCTGGTGGAAAACGCCATCCGTCACGGCATCGACCCGGCAGAAGACGGCGGCCGCATCGACGTCACCGTGCGCCGCGTCGGTGAGCGGGTTCAGGTGCGTGTGGCCGACACGGGCATCGGCCTGGCCTTGGCCGACGCCGCTGGCCGCCGTCCGGGTGACACCACCCGCGGCGGCACTGGCCTGGCCAACCTGCGCGAGCGCCTGGCGCTGGCCTTTGGCGGCGATGCCACGCTGACGCTGGCCCCTCACCCAACCCGCGGCACCGTGGCCACACTTGAGTTGCCCGCCACCCCGGCACCCGGCCCATGAACCCCTCGGCGACCCCACCCGCCACCGCGCTGATCGCCGACGACGAGCCACTGTTGCGCGAGGAGCTGGCCGAGATGCTGTCCGCGGCCTGGCCGTCGCTGCGCATCGTGGCCAGCGCACGCAACGGGCGCGACGCGGTTGAACAATTCGAGCAGCACCACCCCCGTGTGTGCTTCCTGGATGTGCAGATGCCCGGCATGAGCGGCATCGAAGCGGCACGCCACATCGGCCGGCGCGCGCACATCGTCTTTGTCACCGCGTTCGAGCAGTACGCGGTGCAGGCCTTTGCCCAGGGTGTGCTGGACTACCTCGTCAAGCCCGTGGAGCCGGCGCGGCTGGCCGACACCGTGGCACGGGTACAGGAGCGGCTGGGCAGCGCCGCCCCGGTGCGCCACGACGAAGCCTTGCTGCGCGAACTGGCGCAACGCATCGCCCGCGAGCGGGTGCCCAGCACGCTGCGCTGGGTGCGGGCACAAACCGGCAGCACGGTGCGGCTGATCGCCGTGGAACGCATCGACTACCTGCAGTCCGACACCCGCTACACGCGGGTGGCCTGGCGGCAGGACAACAACTGCCACGCCGAGGCACTGATCAGCCTGCCGCTGAAGGACCTGCTGGCCCAGCTGGACCCTGCCCAGTTTGTGCAGATCCACCGGTCGACGGTGGTCAACCTCGAACGTGTGAGCCACGTGGTGCGCGGTGCCCACGAAACCGCCGAGGTGCACCTGAAGGGGCGCGCGGAGACGCTTCGCGCCAGCCGGCTGTTCAACCACATCTTCCGGCAGATGTGAACGGTGGGCACCCGGTGGGGGCCCTGATGGGGTGGTCCGGGGGGGTGGCCCGGCTGCGGGAAACCGTTCAGGCCATTGCCTGTGGCATGCTGCGCGCCACAAGAACGTCTTTCAGGGAGATGTTGGCATGGCCGCACCAGCCAACCCAGGGTCCAGCCCCGATGAACCGCACCGTGACCCCGGCTCGCCGGCGGGGCGATGGGTGCCCAGTCCCATCGACGATGGGCTCTACCGTCACCTTGAGCCGGGCGAGCTCCGCAGCGAACTCATGCGCGCCGCTGGCGTGGCGGAAGACGCGCCCGCCCCGGACCTGATCCCCCAGTACCGTGCGCCCTTGCGCTTCGACGGCACCGGCGCCGAATACTTCCGCATCTGGGCGGTGCACCTGCTGCTCACACTGCTCACCCTGGGCATCTACTCGGCGTGGGCCAAGGTGCGCAAGGCGCGCTGGTTTGCCCAGCACACCGTGCTGCTGAACGACCGCTTCGATTACCACGGTGAACCCTGGCGCGTGCTCGTCGGGCGGGTGCTGGCCCTGGTGCTGGTGCTGGGCTGGAGCTGGGCCTTCGAACTCAGCTTCTGGGCGGGCGTGGGCATGCTGGTTGTGCTCTGTGCGCTGGGCCCCGCCCTGTTTGCCAGCGCACAGCGTTTTCGGCTGAGCAACACCAGTTGGCGCGGGCTGCGCTTTGACCACGGCGTGTCGTTGTGGCGCGTCTATGCGGTGTGTGTGCCCTTGTTGCTGATCTGGACGTCCGGCACGGTGGCCGGGGCCTACATGGCCTACACGAGCCAACTGCGGGCTGGCCCCAGCGTCGACATCAGCGCCATGTGGCCCCTGTGGCTGTCGATGGCCTCCCTGCCGGCCATGCCCTGGGCCCATTCGCGCTTGAAGCAGCTGCAACACGGCCATGCCCGCTTCGGTGCCTGGCGCTTCACCTTCCAACCCACCGCGGCCAGCTTCTACGGCATCTACGCACTGGGGGTGGCCTTCTTCCTGGGCGTGGGTGTGCTGCTGATCCTGGGCGCCTTCACCCTGCAGGCGGTGCTGGGCAAGAAGCTCTTCGGCTTGCCAGTGGCCATACTGGGGACGGGATCGGCCTTTCTGCTGATGTGGTTGCTGGCCTGGCCCTACCTGGCCGCCCGCACGCAGCAGGTGGTGTGGCATGCCACCCGCCTGGACAGCCGCCTGCGCTTCGAGTCGTCGATCCAGGGGCGGCGCCTGCAGGGCATCATCGTTCGCCAGACGCTGCTCACCCTGTTCACCCTGGGCATCTACTGGCCCTTTGCCGCCGTCGCCATCGCACGCTACCGGGTGGAATGCCTGAGCGTGGTGTCAGAGAGCGTGCCCATCCAGGACACTGTGGCCCCGGCGCGAACGCAGGGTGAGCGACGCGCCACGGGCGACGCCGCGGCCGAGGGCTTCGGCCTTGACCTGGGTTGGTGAGGTGCCGAGATGATGACCCCATCCTCTGAACCCATTGCAGCCACTGCAGCCACTGCCACCGGCCGATGGTTTGATGGCCTCAGTACCCAGCCACGGCGTGTCACCGTGGTGCAGGTGGCTGGCCCTTCACTCGAGCTGCGGGCCAGCGAGGGTGCCGACCCAATGCCCACCGCCAGCACAGCGGCGGTGCTGGCACGCTGGCCCTTGCAGCAGGCCCGCTTCGGCGAGGCCTGGCAGGCACACCCCACCCCAGTGCAAGGCCCGGACGGCAGCACCCTGTGGCTGGACGCCCAGCATGGCGCTGAAGCGCGCCAGTGGGCGCGCCAGGCCCGGCAGCAGACGCGCGAGCCCCTGGTGCAGCGCTGGATCGCATCCTGGCCGGCGGCAGTGGTGGCGCTGGTGTGCGCTATCGCTGTCATCGTCTGGTTTGACCGCGTGGGTGCCGGCTGGTTGGCGCAGGCCAGCCTGCCCTTGATTCCCCGGTCGGTGGAGAAAGGCCTGTCGAAGCAGCTGATGCAGCATGTCGACCAGCGTTGGCCCGAATCGAGGATGGTGCAGCAGGAGCGGCGCGAACGCATCGTCGAGCGTTTTCACGCGGTGGCGAGGACGATGGAGGTGCCCGTTCCCATCACGCTGCAGTTCAGGCGCGACGGCATACAGGCTGGCTTCAACGCCATGGCACTGCCCGACGGCCACATCATCCTGTTCGACGGGCTCACCGAGGCGTTGACCGATGACGAAATCATGGCCGTTCTGGGGCATGAGCTGGGGCATGTGGTGCACCGTCACGGCATGCAGCGCCTGATGCGGGGTGCGGGGCTGCTCACCGTGGCCGGCGTGGCGGTGGGGGACTTTTCGTCGGTGCTGGGCAGCCTGGTCGGCGGTCTGCAGACGCTGCACTACAGCCGAGACGATGAGCGCGAGGCCGACGCCTATGGTCGGCAGTTTGCGGCTGCGGCGGGGCTGAGGCCGGACATCTGGCTCAGCGTCTGGCGCAAGTTCCGCGAGGTCCAGGACGCCCAGGGTGGTGGCGAGGTACCGGGCTGGATGTCCACACACCCCACGCTGGACGAACGCCTGAAGGAGGCAGAAGCAGCAGCCGTCCGATGAAGGCTCGCCGGGTGACCACCCAGGCGAGTGGCCCGGCTACCATCCCTGCTCGCGAGCGACACAGCCAATCTCACGCACCATGATCACCGCCATCGAAGACTACTTCGCCAAGGGGTGCGGCCGTTGCGAGCGGTTCGCTACGCCAGATTGTTCAGCGCAACGGTGGTCTCAGGAACTTCTGCAGCTGCGCTCACTGTGCCTCGGCGTCGGGTTGCTGGAAGCGGTCAAGTGGGGACACCCGTGCTACCTGCACGCGGGGCGCAACATCGCCATCCTCGGCGCGTTCCGGCATGACCTGCGCATCAGCTTCTTCGATGCGGCCTTGCTGAAGGACCCGCACCGCGTGCTGGAACACCAGGGCCCGAACACCCGGCACCCTGACATGCTGCGGTTCACCGATGTCCCTGGCATCGAGGCCCTGGCGCCCGTCCTGCAGGCCTACCTGACGGAGGCCATGGGCTACGCCGAGGCCGGTATCCGGCCGCCCCGCGAACCGCAGGCGCTGGACCTGCCGCCCGAGCTATGTCATTCACGTGAATGCGGCCAAGCAGTCCACCACCCGGGTGACGCGCATCCACGCCCTGCGACCCCGCATCCTGGCTGGCAAGGGTGCGCAGGAGCGGTGACCGCGCGCGCCTTCACAGTTCGAACCCGCCGCGGAGCGCAGGTTGACTTCGGGCGCGGTGCTGGCGCCGCCCCCCCCCGCTCACCGCTCCCGCAGCACCAGCAAGGCGGCCAACACCGCCTCGGTGGCGTGGTCGTCGGTGTGCACACGGTGGGCAATGCCCAGGGCCCGGTGCAGCGCGGGCTTCAGCGGCCGCGTCACGATGCGCGCGTCAGGCGCGGGCGCGCCGGCCTCATGGGGCAGCAAGGCCGCGCCATAACCGGCAGCCACCAGGCTGCGCATCGCGTCGTTGAAGTTCAGCTCGATGCGCGCCGTCGGCCGCTGGCCGGCCTTGGCAAACCATTCGGCCGTCTGCCGTGCCAGACGGGTGCCACCTTCGTTGGCAATCAGCGGCCGCGCGGCCAGCCAGGCCGGTGTCACCTGACGGGGTGGGCGCCACGCGGCGGGCATGAAGGCCAGCACCGGGTCGCGCCGCCAGGCCTGTACCCGCAGTCCACGCCGAACAGGCTGCGGCAGCGCCACGACGCCGATGTCCAGGCGGCCGGTGGCCAGCCGGTCCAAGGCCTCTTCGCTGGTGAGCACCGCCACCTGCACGTCGACCTCCGGGTGGGTGGCCGCCAGGCTTTCCAGCGCCCGCGGCAACAGGTGTGCCAGGGCGCCGGTGGACGCCCCCAGCCGCACGCGGCCGCCACGCGCGACGATCTGGCGCTGGACGGCCTGCAGCAGGTCGTCGGCCTCGGCCAGCAGCCGGCGCGCGCGGTCGATCAGCAGGCTGCCAGCGGCGGTGGGTGTCGCCCCTCCCGCGGTGCGGTGCAGCAGGCGGGCACCCAGGCGTGTTTCCAGCTGCGCCACGTGCAGCGTCACCGTCGGCGGCGCCAGGTGCAGCGCCTTGGCGGCCGCCGCGAAGGAGCCGAGGTCAGCCACGGCGAGCAGCGTGCGAAGGCGGTCGAGGTTGAGTTCGCGCATGGCCAGGTTGTGTATTCAGCTTTCCTGAACGCGTAGTTTGTCAGATTCAACTTGCCTGCACATTCCAGCGGCGGCACGATGAGCACCATGAAACCAATCGTCTTCATCGATGGCGACCAGGGCACCACCGGTCTGCTGCTGAACCAGCTGCTGGCCCCGCGTGACGATGTGCGCCTGATTCAGCTGCCGCCTGAGCACCGCAAGAGCACGGCCCACCGCGCGGAGGCGCTCAACGCCTGCGACGTGGCGCTGCTGTGCCTGCCTGACGCCGCCGCGCGCGAGGCCGTCGCCCTGGTGCGGCGGCCCGGTGTGCGCATCGTGGACGCCAGCTCGGCGCACCGCACGGCGCCAGGCTGGGTCTATGGCCTGCCGGAGCTGAGCGCGGAGCAACCCGGCCGCATCGCGGCCGCCACCCGCGTCAGCAACCCCGGCTGCTACCCCACGGGCGCCATCACCCTGCTGCGGCCCCTGGTGGACGCCGGCCTGCTGCCACCCGACTACCCTTTGGCCATCCACGCGGTGTCCGGCTATTCAGGGCGCGGCCGCGCCGGGCTGGATGCGCATGAAGGGCCCGCAGCCCACGAAGCGCCAGCCTTCCAGCTGTATGGCCTGGGCCTGGACCACAAGCACGTGCCCGAGATCCAGGCCTACGCGGGCCTGGCGCAGGCGCCCGTGTTTGTGCCGGCCTATGGCCACTACCGGCAGGGCATCGTGCTGACCATCGCCCTGCACCTGCGGCTCATGCGCCCCGGCGTGACCGCCGAGCACCTGCACACGGCGCTGCAGGCCCGTTATGCCGGCCAGGCCTTCATCGATGTCCAGCCCCTGGCCGACAACGCCAGCGCCGAACGGCTGGACCCGCAGGCCCTGAACGGCAGCAACCGCCTGCGGCTGGCCGTGTACACCCGGCCCGAGCGCGGCCAGGTGCTGCTGGCCGCCGTCTTCGACAACCTGGGCAAGGGTGCGGCAGGGGCCGCGGTGCAGAACCTGGCACTGATGTTGGGGCTGCCGCCATAGCCCCGGGCCCGTCGCGCTGACCGTAGACTCTGGCGTTGGGAGAACACTTCAGCCCGACGATGCTGACCACCGACACCGTACTCGCACTGGCGCCGGATGACGCCTCGGCCAAGGCCGCGCGTGGCCTGGTGTCACCGGCCAAGTGGCCGCTGCGGGGGGCCGACGCTGCGGCGGTCTGGGGCGAATGCCAAGGCAGCGGCAGCAAGCCTTATCAGACGCAGGTGGACCTCTCCGGCCCCGCCTTCCGCTGCACCTGCCCCAGCCGCAAGTTTCCCTGCAAGCATGGGCTGGCACTGCTGCTGATGAAGGTGCAGGGCGGCGCCGCGTTTGGCAGCGGCCCGCCACCCGCGTGGGTGGCCGAATGGCTGGCATCGCGCACCGAGAAGGCCCAGAAGCAGGAAGCCCGGGCCGCCGCCAAGGCCGAGGCCCCGGTGGACCCAGCCGCGGCCGACGCCCGCGAGGCCCAGCGTTGGCGTCGCATCGACGCGGCCGCGCAAGACCTGTCGCGCTGGCTGGCCGACCAGCTCGGCGCCGGCTTGGCCGCCTGTGATGCCCGCAGCGTCGCTGCCTGGCAGACCATGGCCGCCCGCCTGGTGGATGGCCAGGCACCGGGCTTGGCCCACCGCGTGCGTGACGCCGCCGACCGCATTGCCGACGCGCCCGAACGCACCCTGGCGCGCCTCGCGATGCTGCAGCTGGCCTGCGACGGCCTCGCCCACCGCAGCACCCTGCCGGAGGCCGAACAAGCCGACCTGCGCACCCTGGTCGGCTGGCCGCTGGACCGCGCCGACGCACTGGCCCGCGGCACCCCGGTGGGAGACCGCTGGAGCGTGCTGGCCGTCGCGCTGGACGAGCGCGAGCCCAAGCTCACCGAGCGGCGTGTCTGGCTGCACGGCCAGGCCAGCGGCCGGCGCGCACTGGTGCTGGACCACAGCTTCGCGGGGAAGGGCTTCGAGCAGGCCTGGGTGCCCGGTGTGGACATCGACGCGTCGCTGGTGTTCTACCCGTCTGCCGCGCCCCTGCGTGCCCTGTGCGACACGCCGGCCGTGGTCGGCATCACCGCGCTGCCCCGCGCCGAGTACGAGTGGCAGCGCATCGCGCACCGCGTGGCGGCCAACCCGTTTGTGCCGCTGCACCCGGTGCTTTGGCGCGATGCCGTGCTGGTGCACCGCCAGGGCTGGCAGGCGGTGGCCCACGGGCGGGCGCTGCCGCTGGCGATCCAGCCCGCCGATGCCTGGGCGCTGCAGGCGCGCGTTGGCGGACACCCCTTGCAGCTGGCGGGTGAATGGGACGGCGCCCGCTTCACGCCCTTGACCGCCTGGGCGGCTGACGGCGCACCACCGATCTGGCAAAGGGGGGCCGCATGACCGCCT
>JAJTDE010000049.1 GCA_021298085.1 Rubrivivax sp. | reverse complement strand
CTGGCCCACCCTGACGCCCGCTACTTCAACGTCGGCCGCATCGGCGACGACCAGCTGGCCGACTGGGCGCGCCGCATGGCGCTGGACGAGGCCGAGGCGCGGCGCGGGCTGCAGGCCTTGTTTTGAGGCCGGCCGGGCGCCATCGGGCCCGGCGCGCGCATCCAGTGCGGCGCGGCGACGTCACTCGGACATCACGCCCAGCCAGCTGAAGACCGCGGCGTCGGCCGGCCGCTCAGGCCTGAACGCCCGGCACCTCGTCAGGCCTGAACGCCCGGCACCTCGAAGACCAGGCAGGTGGTGGTGGCGTGGGCATACAGGCGCCCCGCGGCGTCGACGATGCGGCCTTCGGCGGTGGCCAGCTGCTTGCCCGTGTGCAGCACCTGTCCGATGGCCCGCAGCGGTTCGCGGTCGGGCCAGGCGGCGCGGACGATGTTCAGGCTGAGCTCGGCGGTGGTGTAGGCGCGGCCCGCGGGCATCGTGGTGTGCACGGCGCAACCCACGGCGGAGTCCAGCAGCGTGGCATACCAGCCGCCGTGCACGGTGCCCAGCGGGTTGAGGTGGGCGGCCTTGGGAGTGCCCTGAAACACCGCCAGGCCGGGCCCGAGCTCGATCAGGGTGAAGTCCAGCGTCTGGCCGATGGGCGGGTAGGGAAACTCGCCGGCCAGCATCTTCTGCATCATCTGCAGGCCGCTCAGGCCGACCAGCTGTTCACGGCGTGTCACGCCGCAGCCGGCGCCGCTGTCCATCCGCGCACGCACGGCCTGTTCGGCCGCCAGCCAGGCCTGGCGGGTGGTGTCGGCGGTGTCGCTGGTTTGGCGGGTGGTCCCCTCCGGGCCGCTGGGTGGTGCTGTGGTCATGGCGGTGGCGTTTTCAGGATTTCAGTCCTGTGAATGAGCGTAGCACGCACTCCCGAACGGCGCCGCCGGGTCGCAGTTCGCGCGCCTGCGTGGGACTCTGGGCTGAGCCACTTCTTGGCCAGACTCAGGTGTCGAGTGCCCGGCGCAGCTGCACGGCCTCGGCCATGTGGGGCGGCTGGACGGCGTCGCTGCCGGCCAGGTCGGCCACGGTGCGGGCCACGCGCAGCACGCGGTGGGTGCTGCGGCCTGTCCATTGCAGGCGGTCAGCCGCCGCCTGCAGGAACTGCAGCGCGGCGTCGCTGGGCTGGGTGCGCGTGATCAGCTCATCGGCCTTGAGTGCCGCATTCGGCACCTGCTGACGCTGCAGCTGGCGCTCGCGGGCGGCGGCCACGCGCTGCGCAACCTGCGCCGAGCCCTCACCCCGGGGCGCGCCCAGCAGCTCTCCGGCCGGCATGGCGGGCATCTCCACCCACAGGTCGATGCGGTCCAGCAGCGGGCCTGACAGGCGGCCCTGGTAACGCGCGACCACCTCGGGTGAGCAGCGGCAGATGCGGCCGGTGGCGCCCGCAGCACCGCGCCAGCCGCAGGGGCAGGGGTTCATGGCTGCCACCAGCTGGAAGCGCGCTGGAAAGGTGGCCTGCCGCGCGGCGCGCGACAGCGTGATCTCGCCGGTTTCCAGGGGCTCGCGCAGGGCCTCCAGGGCGGGCCGCGGAAACTCGGGCAGCTCGTCCAGGAACAGCACGCCGCCATGGGCCAGCGAGATTTCACCCGGCTGCGGCGGCGAGCCGCCGCCCACCAGTGCGGCTGCGCTGGCCGAATGGTGGGGGGCCCTGAATGGCCGTTGGCCCACCACCGTCGGCGCCGACGGGTGGCGCAGCAAGCCCCGCAGGGCGGCGCTGTCCAGTGCCTCGTGGCTGTCCATGGGTGGCAGCAGGCCCATCAGGCGTTGCGCCAGCATCGACTTGCCGGTGCCCGGCGGGCCGATCAGCAGCAGGCTGTGACCGCCTGCGGCGGCGATCTCCAGCGCCCGGCGGGCACTGCCCTGGCCGCGCAAGTCGGCCAAATCGGGCCCCTGGGCTTCGCCTGGACGCGGCGCGCGGGCCGGGGCCTGCAGGGGCAGTGACAGGCTGGGCACGTGGGCCTTGCCGCCGGGGCTGTCGGCTGGCGCCTGCACTGGCGGGCCCGCCAGTGCCGCCACCACCTCGGCCAGGGTGCGGGCACCGTGGCTGGCTACACCCGGCACCTGAGCGGCTTCGGCCGCGTTCAGCAGCGGCAGCACCAGTGTCGGGCGTGCCTGCTCGCGGCGCGCGGCCAGCGCGAGGGCCAGCGCGCCGCGTACGGGCCGCAATTCGCCAGCGAGTGACAGCTCACCCGCAAACTCCAGGCCCTGCAGGCGCTCAGGCGTGATCACCCCCGCTGCGGCGAGTAGGCCCAGCGCGATGGGCAGGTCAAATCGGCCCGACTCCTTGGGCAGATCGGCCGGCGCCAGGTTGACGGTGACGCGTCGGTTGTGAGGGAACTCAAACCCGCTTTCCGACAGTGCCGCGCGAACGCGTTCGCGCGCCTCCTTCACTTCCGTCTCCGCCAGGCCCACCAGCGTAAAGCTGGGCAGCCCCAGCGCCAGCTGCACCTCCACCCGCACCGGCGGCGCTGCCATGCCCAGCAGCGCCCGGCTCATCACCACCGCCAACGACATCCTGTCCCCCTGCTGCGTCTCACATGGGTTTAAGAGTCTGTATGACATGCCGATAGAGCCGGCACCGCCGTGGTGCGCCCCGCCTTGGGGCCCTCCGGCGGGTCACCTCGTTGGAGGGGTGCCCCCGATTTCGCACCGATATGGTGCGGATGCCGGTGGCACAAAAGCTGCATGTCTCTGGCTGTGGGCTTGTCTCCCTCCAACCAATTCAGTAACTGGAGTCCCTGATGAAGAAAAGTTCTGTCCTGGCCGCGATGGCCCTGGCTGCATCCGCTGCGCTGCCCTCCCTGGCCTATGCCGACATCGCCTTCAACGCCGGTGTGGTCACCGACTACCGGTACCGCGGCATCTCCCAGTCCCGCCTGAAGCCGGCCGTGCAGGGCGGTCTTGATTTCACCCAAGGTGGCTTCTACGCCGGCGCCTGGGCCTCGACCATCAAGTGGGTCAAGGACGGCGGTGGCGGTGCCAGCACCGAAGTGGACGTGTACGCCGGCTACAAATTCGAGGTCGTCAAGGACCTGACGCTGGACGTGGGTGTGCTGGGTTACCTGTACTCCGGTCACAAGCTGGCCGTGAGCCCCAACACCACCGAGATCTATGGCGCCCTGACCTTCGGCCCGGTGACCGCCAAGTACTCGCACAGCACCACCAACCTGTTCGGCTTTGCCGATAGCAAGAGCAGCGGCTACCTGGACCTGAACGCCACGTTTGATGTGGGCGGCTTCAGCGTCACCCCGCACATCGGCCGCCAGACGGTCAAGAACAACGGTGGCTTCAGCTACACCGACGTGTCTTTGACAGTCAGCAAGGAAGTGACGAAGGGTCTTGTGCTGAGTGGTGCCGTGGTGGACACCAACACGGCCGCCTATACCGGCAACGGCAAGGACCTCGGCAAGTCCGGCGTTGTGCTGGGCGCCAAGTACAGCTTCTGATTTTTTCGGACATCACCTGCACAGGGCAGGAGGAGCACACAACATGAAGATGGTGACCGCAATCGTCAAGCCATTCAAGCTGGACGAAGTACGTGAGGCCCTGAGCGCCATTGGCGTTCAAGGCATCACTGTGACCGAAGTCAAGGGCTTCGGTCGACAGAAGGGCCACACGGAGCTGTACCGCGGCGCAGAGTACGTGGTCGATTTCCTGCCCAAGGTGAAGATCGAAGCCGCGGTCGACGAGGCCGTCGTCGACCGCGTCATCGAAGCCATCGAGGCTTCAGCCCGCACCGGCAAGATCGGTGACGGCAAGATTTTTGTCTCCGCGCTCGAGCAGGTCGTTCGCATCCGCACCGGTGAAACCGGCAAGGACGCGCTCTGAGGCCGCCCGCGTTCCACCCACGCCAACCTTGACACCGAGTACTCTCACCATGAGAAAACTATTTGCAACGCTCGCCCTGGGGCTCGCGCTCCTGGGTATCGGCGATGTGGCGCTGGCGCAGGCCGCTGACGCTGCATCGTCGCCCGCTGCCGCGGCCTCGGCCGCAGCGGCTCCGGCGGCTCCGGCGGCATCGGCTGCCGCAGCAGCCCCTGCCGCGGCCCCGGCTCTCGTACCCAACAAAGGCGACACGGCCTTCATCACCATCGCCACCGTGCTGGTGGTGCTGATGACCATCCCCGGCCTGGCGCTGTTCTACGGCGGCCTGGTGCGCAGCAAGAACATGTTGTCTGTGTTGATGCAGGTCTTCATGGTGTTCTCGCTGATCACGGTGCTGTGGGTGGTCTATGGCTACTCGCTGGCATTCACGGCTGGCAACCCGTTCTTCGGTACCCTCGACAAGCTGTTCCTCAAGGGTGTGACGCCAGACTCCGTGGCCGCCACCTTCAGCAAGGGTGTGGTGATTCCTGAACTCACGTTCATCGCATTCCAGGGCACGTTTGCCGCCATCACGACGGCGCTGATCGTCGGCGCATTTGCCGAGCGCATCAAGTTCTCGGCCGTGCTGCTGTTTTCGGTGTTGTGGTTCACCTTCAGCTACCTGCCCATCGCGCACATGATCTGGTACTGGGACGGCCCTGACGCCATCACCGACGCCAAGAGCCTGGAAACGGTCACAGCCAACGCGGGCTTCATGTGGGCCAAGGGCGCGCTGGACTTCGCCGGCGGCACCGTGGTGCACATCAACGCTGCGGTGGCGGGCCTGGTGGGCGCCTACATGCTGGGCAAGCGCGTGGGCTACGGCAAGGAATCGATGGCCCCGCACAGCCTGACGCTGACGATGGTGGGTGCGTCGCTGCTGTGGGTCGGCTGGTTCGGCTTCAACGCCGGCTCCAACCTGGAAGCCAATGGCCTGGCCGCCCTGGCGGTGGTCAATACCGTCGCCGCGACAGCTGCTGCCACCCTGGCCTGGGCCGCGGGTGAGGCGCTGCTCAAGGGCAAAGCGTCCATGCTGGGTGCTGCGTCTGGCGCCGTGGCGGGCTTGGTGGCGGTGACGCCAGCGGCCGGCTTTGTGGGCGTCGGCGGTGCGCTGGTGATCGGCCTGATTTCCGGCCTGGTCTGCCTGTGGGGCGTCAACGGCCTGAAGAAGCTGCTGGGTGCCGACGACTCGCTGGACGTCTTTGGTGTCCACGGCGTGGGCGGCATCCTGGGCGCCGTCTTGACGGGTGTCTTTGCCGCGCCCAGCCTGGGTGGTCAGGGTACCTGTGACTACGTGGCCAACAAGTGCGGCCAGTGGACGAGCATCGGCGCCCAGGTCTGGGTGCAGCTGCAAGGCGTGCTCTACACCGTGCTGATCTCGGCGCTGGTGGCCTTCATAGCCTTCAAGCTGGTCGACATGGTCATCGGCTTGCGTGTCACCGAAGAAGAAGAGCGCGAGGGTCTGGACATTGCCTCGCACGGTGAAACGGCATATCACCGTTGAGCGGTTTTCGACAGAAACCCTACTTTCAAATCGTCAAGGGCCGCGCAAGCGGCCCTTTTTCATTGTGGTTTTTTGGCGTTTTGGATACCACCGGATACCCCATCGAGTTGTTCATTTTTGGTACACAGAACCTTTTGCGCTGCCTAGAATCAACCCTAGACATCACGTTCGGAGGCCACATGGTCCCGCATCTCACGACAGCGCTTACTGGCCCGATCAACGAGCTAGAACAGCGCATCCTCGAATCTCTCCCCGCCATCGAACGCTGGTTCCGCCTGGAATGGATGGAACACACTCCTCCGTTCTATTCGGCGGTGGACGTGCGCAATGCGGGCTTCAAGCTGGCGCCGGTTGATTGCGACCTGTTCCCGATGCACTTCAACAGCCTGACGCCGGAGATGATGCCGCTGGCGGTGCAGGCATCGATGGCCGCCATCGAGAAGATCTGCCCCGAGGCCCGCAACCTCCTGCTGATCGCCGACCGGCAGACCCATTCCAGCTTCTACCTGAGCCACCTGCAGCGCCTGATCCAGATCTTCACGCAAGCCGGGCTGAATGTGCGTGTGGCGGCGGTGGACGAGATGATGGGCGGCCCCGTGACGCTGGACTTGCCCGATGGCAGCCACATCAAGCTGGAGCCCCTGCTGCGCCAGCGTGGCCGCCTGGGCCTGAAGGACTTCGACCCCTGCACCATCCTGCTGAACAATGACCTGTCCCGCGGCACGCCCCGGGTGCTCGAACATGTCTATGAGCAGTACCTTCTGCCGCCGGTGCACGCCGGCTGGGGCCTGCGCCGCAAGTCCAAGCACTTCGAGGCCTACGAAGAGCTGGCCAAGAAGTTTGCCAAGCTGCTGGGCATGGACCCCTGGCTGATCAACCCGAGCTTTGGCCACTGCGGCCAGGTCCGGCTTGACCGTGCTGACGGCCTGGAAGGTGTGAAGGACCAGGTCGACGCACAGCTGACCAAGGTGCGCCGCAAGTACAAGGAATACGGCATCAACGAGCGCCCGTTTGTGGTGGTCAAGGCCGACAACGGCACCCAGGGCCTGGGCCTGGCCACCGTGCGGGACCCGCGGGAACTCGACGACATGGACGGCCCGGTGCGCCGCCGCATGCGCGCCGTCAATGACGGCCGGCAGGTCAACGAGGTGATCGTGCAGGAAGGTGTGCCCACGTACGAACGCCTGAACGACGCGGTGGCCGAGCCGGTGGTCTACACGATCGACCGCTACGTGGTGGGCGGCTTCTACCGCATCCACGCCGAACGCGGCATGGACGAGAACCTCAACGCCCCGGGCTCGGTGTTTGTGCCGCTGGCCTTTGAAACCGCGGCCCAGCTGCCCAAGCCGGGCGCCCGGCCGGGTGCCAGTGTGCCCAACCGCTTCTACATGTACGGCGTGATCGCCCGCCTGTCCATGCTGGCCGCGGCGTATGAGCTCGAGGTCACCGACCCTGAGGCCGAGGTCTACGACTGAGCCCATGACGGCAGGCGGCGCTCGCTCGGCACCGGAGCGCTGGCTGCCACCGCTGGTGGCCGGTTTTGTCGCAGTGCTGGTGGGCTTCACCAGTTCCGTGGCGCTGGTACTTGCCGCGGCGCAGAACCTGGGGGCCAGCTCGGCGCAGATGGCCTCGTGGATCTGGGCGCTGGGTCTGGGCATGGGGCTGAGCTCGATGGGTCTGTCGTGGTGGTACCGCCAGCCGGTGCTCACTGCGTGGTCAACGCCCGGCGCGGCACTCATCGCCGGCACCAGCGGCCTGAGCTTGGCCGAGGCCACTGGCGCCTTTGTGGTGTGTGGCCTGTTCATCGTCCTGGCTGGCGTCACGCGGGCCTTCGAACGCCTGATGGACCGCATTCCGCAGGCCATTGCCTCGGCACTGCTGGCCGGTGTGCTGGCGCGTTTCGGGTTGGATGCCGCGGGCGCCGTGAGCACCGCGCCGCTGCTGGTGCTGTTGATGGCCTTGGCCTACGTGCTCGGGCGCCGCGGGTGGCCGAGGTATGCGGTGCCGGGGGTGCTTCTGGTGGGCGTGGCGGTGGCCGTTGCCCAGGGACGGCTCAGCGCCGCGGCCCTCACTGCCCCCGGCCTGGGCGCCTGGGCCCTGCCGGTGCTGACCGTACCCGCGTGGTCGTGGCAAGCCGTGATCGGCCTGGCGCTGCCCCTGTTTGTGGTCACCATGGCGTCGCAGAACCTGCCGGGCGTGGCGGCGCAGCGGGCGGCGGGCTACCGCATCCCGGTGTCAGCGCCCATTGCCACCACCGGGTTGCTGACCGTGCTGCTGGCGCCCTTCGGGGCCTACGCGCTGAACCTGGCGGCCATCACCGCGGCCATCTGCATGGGCCGTGATGCCGGCGAAGACCCTGTGCAGCGCTGGCGCGCGGCCTTCTGCGCCGGGGTCATCTACACCGTGCTGGGCCTGGCCGGGGCGGGTGTGGTGCAGCTGCTGCTGGCCTTCCCGCGTGAACTGGTGCTGGTGGTAGCCGGGCTGGCGTTGCTGGGCACCATCGGCAATGGCCTGGCCGCCGCGCTGAGTGACGAACGCCAGCGCGACGCGGCGGTGATCACCTTCCTGGTGACGCTGTCGGGGTTGAGCCTGCTGGGCATTGCCTCGGCCTTCTGGGGCATGGTGGCCGGCGGTGTGGCCGCGCTTGTGCAACAGTACCGGTTCCGCACGGCGCCGCCCGAGCCGCGCCCACCGGCGTGACGGGGCCGCCGCCACCGCGGCCGCCGCCCCTCCTTGACACCTCTGCCGAAAGCCAGGCCACCGTGAACCCGCCGCTGACACTGCTGTTTGTTGCCGACCCGCTGGAAAGCTTCAAGATCGCCAAGGACACCAGCTTTGCGATGATGCGTGAAGCCGCCCGCCGTGGCCACACCCTGCTGGCGACTGAGCCGGCCCACATGGCCTGGCAGCGTGGCGGCCAGGTGGTCGCACAGACCCGTGAGATCCGCCTGACCGGCCAGCCCGACACCTGGTTCGAGACCGTGGCCGTGCACGCCGCGCGGCCGGTGTGCCACAGCGACGCCGTGGTCATGCGCAAGGACCCGCCCTTCGACAGCGAGTACTTCTACGCCACCCACCTGCTGAGCCAGGCCGAACGCGAGGGCGCACGGGTCTTCAACAGCCCGCAGGCCCTGCGTGATCACCCGGAGAAGTTGGCGATCCTGGAGTTCCCGGAGTTCATCCCGCCGACCCTCGTCACCCGCAGCGCCGCCGACATTCGGGCCTTCCATGCCGAGCACCGCGACATCATCCTCAAGCCGCTGGACGGCATGGGTGGGATGGGCATCTTCCGCGTAGGGCCCGACGGGCTGAACCTGGGCAGCATCACCGAGACCCTCAACCGGGACGGCGCGCAGAGTGTGATGGTGCAGCGCTACTTGCCCGCCATCACCGAAGGCGACAAGCGCGTGCTGGTGATCGGCGGTGAGCCCGTGCCGCATGGCCTGGCGCGCATCCCGCAAGGCAGTGAAATCCGCGGCAATCTGGCGGCCGGCGGCAAGGGTGTGGCCAAGCCGCTCACCCAACGCGATGAAGAGATCGCCCGTGCCGTTGGCGCCCGGCTGGCGCCGCGCGGCCTGCTGCTGATCGGCCTGGACGTGATCGGCGACAGCCTTACCGAGATCAACGTCACCAGCCCCACCTGCTTCCAGGAGATCAGCGACCAGACCGGCTTCGACGTACCGCGTCGTTTTGTCGATGCGCTGGAGGCCGCCGTCGCCGCGGCTGTTCGCCGTTGAACTCAGCGGCGCTGTTCGTCGACGATGACCCAGCGGTTCTGCTGTTTCTGCAGGCCCAGGGTCTTGCGGGTTCGCAGCCGTGAACCGGGTTGGTCAGATTCGTAGGTCTGCAGGAAGCGCGCGGTGGCGCGGTCGCCCTCGACGCTGATCTCCAGGTCGCTGAGGGTGACCGTGATGCGCGAACGTGCCTCCAGGCGGGCCTGGGTGTCACGCCGCCAGCTGGCGGCATCGGCGCCGCCGCCCTGGAAATCGGTGGCATAGGCGCCGGTGAAGGCCTCGGCATCGCGCCGTGACCAGGCGCTGGCCCAGCCGCGCACCGCGGCCTCGACCTCGGCCCTGGCCGGACCAGACGCCGCCGCTGCTGCAGGACCCTGCGCGGGCTGCGGCGCAGCGCCCGTGCCTGCGGCCGGTGCAGCCGTCGGCAACGGAGCCGGCGCTGCCGCGGCTGCCGCCGGTGCACGTTCCTGAGGCGGCGCGCCGGTGGCCACGACGATCAGCTGCTGGGTCATGTCCAGCTTGGTCTTGGCCGACCGCATGGTCTTGTCGAGGTTCAGGGCCTGGCGGTAGGCCTCGTAGGCCTGGTGCGCGTAGAGGTCACCCAGGTTCTCGTAGGCGGTGGCGTAGGTAGGCTGTGCCTTGATGGCGCGCTCCAACGCGGCACGCGCCTCGTCGTAGCGCCCGGTGGCCGCCAGGATGACGGCGATGTTGTTGTGGGCAGCCGGCAGCTGCGGGTTCAGGCGCGCCACCCGCTCGAAGGTGGCCAGTGCGTCGGCGTTGCGGTTCAGGTTGGACAGCACCGCACCCCGGTTCATCAGCAGTTGGGTGTCGGTGGGGCGTGTCTTCAGCAGGCGGTCGATGGCGGCCAGGGCCTCGGGCCACTTCTGTTCCGACAGCAGGACAGCGATGGGGCGGTCATCGGGCCCCGCAGCGGCGGCGGGTGCGCTCTGGGCCACCACGAGGGGGGCGCAACAGACCAACAGCGCGCCGAGCGACAAGGACCTCAGGCAGGTGCGGACAGCAGGCATCGGGGCATCCAGGGCAGGGCGGTTGGCAGGCCTGATCGAGTGTAACGGCCGACCCCCTGCTGCCCAACGGCCCGCGCTGCCCGGCTCGTAACCTGTCGTCACTGGCCCATGCGCTGCCGGCGCGGCCCGACAATGCGGCATGGCTTTGATCACCCTTGCTGATGCGTCGCTGGCCTATGGCCACTTGCCCCTGCTGGACCGTGCGGCGCTGAGCCTGGACGCGGGCGAGCGCCTGGCCCTGATCGGCCGCAATGGAACGGGCAAGTCCTCGCTGCTGAAGGTGCTGGCCCAGGCCGAGGCCCTGGACAGCGGCGTGTTGCAGCTGCAGGGCGGCACCCGGGTGGTGCTGGTGGCCCAGGAGCCTGTCTTTGCCGAGGGTCAGTCGGTCTTCGACGCCGTGGCCGACGGGGTGGCTGAAGCCCGTGCGCTGCGCCAGCGCTACGAGGCCCACGCACCGGGTGAAGACCTGGACGCCCTGCAGAGCCGCCTGGAGACCCTGGGCGGCTGGAACTGGGAGCAGCGGGTCGGCGAGACCCTGGAGCGCCTGTCACTGGACGGCACGGCGGCGGTGTCGTTGCTGTCAGGCGGGGTGCGCAAGCGGGTGGCGCTGGCGCGCGCACTCGTGGCCCAGCCCGACCTCCTGCTGCTGGACGAGCCCACCAACCACCTGGACATCGACGCCATCGAGTGGCTGCAGAACCTGCTGGTGGCGCGGCGCGGCAGCCTGCTGCTGGTCTCGCACGACCGGGCGTTCATCGACGCCGTGGCCACCCGCATCATCGAACTCGACCGTGGCCGGCTGCGCAGCTACCCGGGCAACTTTGCCGCCTTCGAGGCCGCCAAGCAGCGCGAGCTGGCGGCCGAGGCCCTGGAGGCCGCGCGTGCCGACAAGCTGCTGGCGCAGGAAGAGGTGTGGGTTCGCCAGGGCGTGGAGGCGCGCCGCACGCGCAGCGTGGGCCGCGTGGCCCGGCTCGAGGTGCTGCGCGCCCAGCGTGTGGCCCGCCGCGAGCAGCTGGGGCAGGTCCGTCTGGAGCTGGACGCCGGCCGCTCCTCGGGGCGCATCGTGGCCGAGCTGCGCGACGTCGGCATCGAGCGAGGCGGCCGCTGCCTGGTGGACGGCTTCAACGCCACCGTCCTGCGCGGCGACAAGATCGGCCTGCTGGGCCCCAACGGTGCGGGCAAGACCACGTTGCTCAAATTGATGCTGGGTGAACTGCAGCCTGACCGGGGCACGGTCAGGCGCGGCACGCAGCTGCAGGTGGCCTACTTCGACCAGATGCGCGCCGGGCTCGATCTGGAAGCCACGCTGGTTGACACCATCAGCCCGGGCAGCGAGTGGATCGAACAAGGCGGCCGGCGCACCCACGTGATGAGCTACCTGAGCGACTTTCTGTTTTCACCGCAGCGTGCCAACGCGCCGGTGCGCACCCTCTCGGGTGGTGAGCGCAACCGCCTGCTGTTGGCGCGCCTGATGGCCCTGCCCGCCAACGTGCTGGTGCTGGACGAACCCACCAACGACCTGGACCTGGAGACCCTCGAGTTGCTGGAGGAGCGCCTGCAGTCCTACGCGGGCACGCTGCTGCTGGTGTCGCACGACCGCCGCTTTGTCGACAACGTCGTCACCAGCACCATTGCCTGGGAAGGGGATGCTGCCCAGGGGGGGCGTCCAGGCCTGTGGCGCGAGTACGAAGGCGGCTATGAGGACTGGCGCACGCAGCGCGAGCGCACCCGCGTGGCCCTGGCCGCGTCGGCGCCGCGGCCCGCAGTAGCCGGCAGCGCGTCGCCAGCGCCCGCTGCCAGTGTCATCCCGCCTGCTGCCAACCGGGGCGCCACGGAGGGCGCTGCTCGCCAGAAACTGAGCTACAAGGAGAGCCGCGAACTGCAGGAGTTGCCGGCGCGCATCGAGGCACTCGAAGCCGAGCAGCGTGAACTGGCCGCCCGCATCGAGGACCCGGATGCCTACACGAAGGACCTGCGCGCCGCCGCCGCCGCGCATGAACGCTGGGCGGCCATCGAGGAGGATTTGATGGCCTGCCTGGAACGCTGGGAGGCCCTGAGCCAGCGCAGCTGAGGCTCAGGCCTTGCGCCGGTGGGTGGGGGGCGGTGCCGCCGCGCTGCGCCGCTGTCAGGCCCAGCCGTCACCGGCCAGCGGGTGTGTGCGCGTGGCCATCAGGGCCGACTGCAGGTACAGCGCGTTCAGGAAGCGCGTGGCCCGTTCGCGGTCAAAGCCGCTCCAGCCCGCGATGTCGCGCAGGTTGGACGCCTGACGCTTCAGGCGGTGCAGCGCACCGGCCAGGTTGCCGTGGAGATCGAGCCCCTGCACCGACACACCCGGGGGGATGCGGAAGGCGGCCAGCGGCGAGATCTCCGGCAGCAGCGCTGATCGTGCACCGCGCATGGCCAGTTCCCAGGCGAGCAGATCGAGCGAGCCGAAGCGCTCGGCATCTTCCGGGTTGTGCCAGGACAGGTCGTGTTCTTGCGGCGCCTCCAGCAGCGCGGGTTCCACACCCAGCACAAACAGCTCGTGCAGGCGCAGGGTCAGCAGCTGCACCGGTGGCAGCGGGCAGTGCACCAGACGCTGGGCAGGGAAGATCGTCAAGGGCAGCGAACGCTTGCCGTATTCCAGCAGCACGAGCAGGTTGCGGTGGTGGCGCAGGCTGGCCGCGATCACCTCGAGCAACTCGGTTTGGATACCGTCGCGGTCGAAGCGGCGGAGGTCATCGAGCACCGAGGGCGGCAGTGAACTGAACCCTGATGGGCCATGGGCACGGGCTGGCGTGCTGCGCGGCAGCCCACGCAGCGAGGTACTCGGACGCGGCGTGGTCGGCCCTCCAACGGACAGGGTGGATTCAAACATTCGGTTGGCTGCTCAGGGTGTCGGGCGTGTGACAAACTCCGCCAACCACGATCATTCCGGTTCACACCAGGGCCCGCATCCCCTCGAACAGGCGCCAGAACCGCGCATCCAGGGTGCTGGCAAAGTTGATCCGCATCAGCGGGCTGGCGTGCCGCACGGCATGGAACAGCGAACCCGGAGCCACCAGCCAGCCGTGTTCGTGCATCAGCAGCGCCAGGCGGTCGGTGTCCACGCCGGTGTCCACCCAGCCAAACAGCCCGTCGGGTGGGGCGGCAAACCGGCAGCCCGCCTGTTCGGCCATGCGCACACACCGCTGCCGTGCCACCGCGAGGCGCTGCCGCACCCGTTCGGCGTGGCGGCGCAGCTCGCCCGACTGCAGGCAGTGCGCCAGGGCCTGCTCCAGAAGGGCCGGGCTGGTGAGTGTGCTCAGCAACTTGCTGTCCACCAGGCGTTCGGCCAGGGCCGGGTGCGCCGCGACGCAGCCCACACGCCACTGCGGCGCGGCGATCTTCGAAAAGCCAGAGACCAGCACCGTCCGGCGCAGGCCGTCGAGCGCCGACAGGCGCAGGACATGGGGCTCGGCCAGCCAGGCGTAGCTGTCGTCTTCCACGACGGTGAAGTCGTGTTCGTCGGCCAGCTGCAGGATGCGGTGTGCGCTGGCCGCGCTCAGGCTGGCGCCCGTGGGGTTGTGCAGCACCGACACCGTGACGTACAGGCGCGGCTGGTGGCTGCGGCACAGCGCTTCCAGGGTGTCCAGCTGCGGGCCCTGCGGCCCTCGGGGCACGGGCAGGATGCAGACGCCCAGCCGCTGAAGGCGGGCAAACTCGATGGCCCAGCCCGGCTCGTCGACGAGCACCGCGTCGCCCGGCTTGAGCAGGCAGCGCGACACGATGTCCAGGCCGTGGGTGGCGCCCACCGTGGTGACGATCTGGCTGGCTGGGGCGCTGACGCCCAGGGTCTCCAGGTGCTGTGACATCGCCTCGCGCAGACCCCGGTCGCCGGCAGGCTCACCGTAGCCCAGCCACAGCGCGCTGCTGGCGCTGCCCTGGGTGGCTCGGCGCAGCGCGCGTCGCAGCATGTCGGCGTCCAGCCATTCCTCGGGCAGCGTGCCGATGCCGGGTGACAGGCGCCCGGGGCTCGCGCGAAACATGCCGCGGATCAGCGCCGTCGCGTCCACCGGGGGCTGTGCCGCGGCGGCCTCGTGCAGCGCGGTGATGGGGCTGCGCCGCCGCTGGCCGGGGTCGTCGGGGTGGCGCACAAAGAAGCCCCGCTGCGGACGCGCTTCGATCAGCCCCTGCGCTTGCAGTCGGTCATAGGCGGCCACCACGGTGGCGGTGCTCAGCCCGTGGCGCTGAGCCGCCTGGCGCACCGACGGCAGCCGGCTACCCGGGCCCAGCACACGCAGCCGGATGGATTCCGCCAGGCGTTGGGCCAGCTGCTCGGCCAGGCCGGCGCCGGGGGCACGAACCAGCGGCGCCAGGGGGCTGCTGCCCGGCGCGGCGTCTGGCGGCGACAGCGGTGTGCGGCGGGCAGCGGCAGGGCGCGGTGTCGGCACGTTCAGGGCCTCCATGGCGGGTTGGCGGCAGGGTGTGCGCAGTGGCAAGCGGGCAATACAGATTGCCCACTGCCAGGCTGAACTGTAATGGTTGTGTATTGCTTTGGGTCGATAGACTGGGCCCACCATGAGTGATGCTGAATGGTTGGCGCTGCTGAGTTTTGCCACGGTGATGGCTTTCACACCGGGGCCGAACACCACCTTGTCGGCGGCGCTGGCGGCGCAGGGAGGCCTTCGCCGTGCAGGGCCGTTTGTGCTCGCGGTGCCGGTGGGCTGGGGCTTGCTGTTGCTGGCCAGCGTGGCCGGGCTCGGCGCGCTGCTGCAGGCCTTGCCGGCCTTGCGCCAGACCGTCAAGTGGGCGGGCCTGCTGGTGCTGCTGTGGCTGGCCTGGCAGCTGGCGCAGCGACGCTCGCTGGCTCAGGCCGACGGTGGCCTGCACGTCGGCTTTGTGCAGGGCGTGGCCCTGCAGTTTGTCAACATCAAGGCCTGGATGAATGCCCTGCTCATCAGTGCGGGGTGGGTCACCGTGGCCGACAACGTGCTGGTCCGCGCGGCCCAGGTGCTGCCGGTGATGATGCTGTATGGCCTGCTCAGCAACCTGGCCTATGCCCTGGTGGGGGCCGCACTGCGCCAGTGGCTGGCTCAGGGCCAGCGGCTGCTGGTCTTCAACCGGGTGCTCGCGCTGGTGCTGGTGGCCACCGCGGGCTGGATGGCCTGGTTGTGACGCCGGGTTCTGACGCCGCGCGTGGCCTGTGGCTGGGGCTGCTGGGTGTGGCCATCTTTGCCATGACCTTGCCGGCCACGCGTCTGGCCGTGGGTGACGCCGCGTGGCCGCAACTGCCGCCGGGGTTTGTCACGGTGGGCCGGGCTGCGCTGGCCGGCCTGCTGGCCGGCAGTTACCTGCTGTGGGCGCGGGCCCGTCTGCCCGGCCGGCACCTGTGGCCCGCCATCGTGGTGTGTGCGCTGGGCACGGTGCTGGGTTTTCCACTGGGCCTGGCCCTGGCGCTGCGCGAGGTGCCGGCCATGCACGCTGCCGTGGTCACCGGTGTGCTGCCCCTGGCCACGGCTGCAGCCGCCGCACTGTGGATGCGTCAGCGGGCCTCGCTGGGCTTCTGGCTGTGTGCGGTGCTGGGCTGCGCGTCGGTCGTCGTCTTTGCCGCCTGGGTGGGCGACGGTGGCCTGCACCTGGCCGATGTGTACCTGCTGCTGGCGGTGGTGTGTGCGGCCGTGGGGTACGTGGCGGGGGCGCGGGTGTCGCAGGAGCTGCCGGCCCAGCACACCATCAGCTGGGTCCTGCTGCTGGCACTGCCACTGACGCTGCCGGCCGCACTCTGGCTGGCGCCCTGGGGTGGCTGGGCGGCGGTGCGGGTGTCTGCCTGGGCGGGCTTTGTCTATGTCTCGGTGTTCTCCATGTGGCTGGGCTTCTTTGCCTGGTACCACGCGCTGGCCGTGGGCGGTGTCATGCGGGTGAGCCAGCTGCAGCTGCTGCAGCCATTTCTCGCGCTGCTGATGGCCGTGCCGGTGCTGGGCGAGCCGCTGGAGGCCCGCACCCTGGGTTTTGCCCTGCTGGTGGTGGCCATCGTGGCGCTGGGCAAGCGCATGCCTGTCTCGGCACCCCCAGCGCCCCCCACGCCCGCTGAGCCTGCTACCCCCGCTACGCCCGCACCGTCTCCCCTGTCGCCACAAGGACCCCGATGACCCCGACACCCCCCCACTCGCCCTGGCGGCTGGCGCGGCGCGCCCAGCAGATGAACCCGTCCACCATCCGCGAGCTGCTCAAGCTCACGGAAAGGCCCGGCATCCTGTCCCTGGCCGGGGGTCTGCCGGCGCCGGGCAGCTTCCCGGTGGACGCGGTGGCCGAGGCCTGCGCGCGGGTCTTGCGCGACGATGGCCGCGCGGCCTTGCAGTACGCCGCCAGCGAAGGCTTCGGGCCGCTGCGCGAATGGGTGGCGGCTGAACTGGGCCAGCAGGGCATGGTGGTCGACCCGGCGCGTGTGCTCATCACCACCGGCTCACAGCAGGGGCTTGACCTGCTGGGCAAGGTGCTGATCGACCCGGGTGCGCCGGTGGCCGTGGAGCAGCCCACCTACCTCGGCGCGCTGCAGGCCTTTGCGCCCTACGAGCCTTCCTTCGTGCCGCTGGTCTGCGACGACGACGGGCCGCGGCCCGACGCCCTGCAGGCGGCGCTGGCCGGTGTGGCGGGTGGCTCAGGCGCCGCCGCCGCGCCGGTCAGCATGGCCTACCTGCTGCCGAACTTCCAGAACCCCAGTGGCCGCCTGATGCCCCAGGCACGGCGCGAGGCGCTGGTGCTGTCGGCCGCCCGCCTGGGGCTGCCACTGCTGGAAGACAACCCCTACGGTGAGCTCTGGTACGACAGCCCGCCGCCGCCGCCGCTGGCGGCGCTGGCCCAGCAGCTGGACGGGGCGCGCGGCGCGGAGGGTGTGGTCTACCTCGGCTCCTTGTCGAAGGTGCTGGCGCCGGGGTTGCGCCTGGGCTACGTGGTGGCGCCGCAGGCGCTCTACCAGAAGCTGCTGCAGGCCAAGCAGGCGGCCGACCTGCACACCCCGGGCTTCAACCAGCGGGTGGCCTTCGACGTGCTGCAAAGCGGCCTGCTGCAGACCCACCTGCCGCAGGTGCGGCAGCGCTACCGCGCGCAGCGCGACGCGATGCACCAGGCCCTGCAGCGCCACCTGCCCGAAGGCTGCCGCTGGGTGCGACCGGCCGGCGGCATGTTCTTCTGGCTCAGCCTGCCCGAGGGCCTGGACGCCACCGCACTGCTGGCCCCGGCGGTGCAGGCCGGCGTGGCCTTTGTGCCGGGCGCGCCGTTTTATGCGGGTGCCGCGGCCCGCCACACGCTGCGCCTGAGCTTTGTCACGCTGTCACCGGCCGAGATCGAGCAGGCGGTGGCTGCCCTGGGGGGCGTCATCGGCCAGGCTCTGAAGGCCCCTAACCCTGAACGACACTGCGCACCATGACTCATGCTTTCTACCAGGTCGATGTCTTTTCGGCCGAGCCCTTCCGGGGTAACCCGCTGGCCGTGGTCTGTGACGCCGATGGCCTCAGCGAGGCCCAGATGGCCGCCTTCGCGCGCTGGACCAACCTGTCGGAAACCACCTTCCTGCTGGCACCCACCGATGCCCTGGCCGACTACCGCGTGCGCATCTTCACGCCCAGCGGCGAGCTGCCCTTTGCCGGGCACCCGACGCTGGGCAGCTGTGCGGTCTGGCTGGCGCAGGGCGGGCGTCCGCGTCAGCCGGGCTGTGTGGTCCAGCAGTGTGGCATCGGCCGTGTGCGGGTGCGCTGCCCGAGCCCGAGTCTGGGTGAGACCGCGCCGCCTGCGGGTGCGGCGTCGGCAGGGTCCGCCGCTGCCGCCGCACCCATGCGCCTGGCCTTTGCGGCGCCGCCGCTGCAGCGCAGTGGCGAACTGGAAGCGCCCGTGCTGCAGCAGATCGTCCGCGCGCTGGGTGTCCTGCCGTCGGACGTGCTGGCCACGCAGTGGCTGGTCAATGGGCCGCAGTGGGCTGCCGTGAAGCTGGACTCGGCCGAGCGGGTGCTGGCGCTGAAGCCCGACTTCAGCGCGATGGGCACCCTGAAGCTGGGTGTGGTGGCCCCGTGTGCCAGCGGCACTGAGACGGCCTTCGAGGTGCGCGCCTTTGCCCCCGGCCTGGGTGTGCCCGAAGACCCGGTGACCGGCAGCCTGCAGGCCGGCTTGGCGCAGTGGCTGATCGGCAGCGGGCAGGCGCCTGCGGCCTACACCGCGGCACAGGGCACCGCCATCGGCAGGGCCGGGCGTGTGCACATCCAGCGCGAGGACGACGACGTGTGGGTGGGCGGAGATGTCAGCCTGTGCATCACCGGCCGGGTGCAGGTGTGAGGTGAATGGCATGACCCACCCCACCATCGACCACCTCGTGGTGGCGGCCGACACCCTGGCGCAAGGCGTTCGCTGGTGCGAGGGCGTCTTGGGCGTGACGCCCGGGCCCGGTGGCCGGCACCCGGCCATGGGCACCCACAACCGCCTGTTGCGGCTGGCGCCGGCCGGCGCCGCCGACGCGTCCGGCGGCAGCGCCGACCCAGGCCCCGCGGCCTACCTGGAGATCATTGCCATCGACCCTGAGGCGCCCGCCCCTGCCCACCCGCGCTGGTTTGGCCTGGATACCCGGCCGCCCGGTGCGCCACCCCAGCTCGTGCATTGGGTCCTGCGGGTCGGCGCGCTGCAGGAGCACCTGGACGCCCTGCGCGCCGCCGGAGCCGACCCGGGCACCGTGCAGGCGATGACCCGCAGCCGCCCCCAGGGTGACCTGAGCTGGCGCCTGACGGTGCCGCCGGACGGCCAGCCGCGATTGGCCGGCGCCTTGCCGACACTGATCGAATGGGACTCTGAACACCCCGCGCTGGCCATGCCGCCCAGCGGCGTGGCGCTCATGGCGCTGTACCTCGGCGGTGTCCCGGACACGGTCTGGCCCTCAGTGTCGGCGCCGGGTGTCCAGCGGGTGGATGGCCATCGCTGTGGGCCGGCCCTGGCTGCCCTGCGGGCTGAGCTCCTGTGCCCGCGCGGGCGGATCAGCCTGCAGAGCCCACCGGCGTTCAATGCCTGAGCATCAGCCAGGCCGCGGCCACCACGGCGGCGGCCAGGGCCGCCAGCGTCAGCCGTCCCCGCGGGAGCCTGGTGCGTGGTGGCGGCACCGTCGTCAGGTGCGCCGGCGCGGGCAGTGCCGGCAGTGGTGCAGGGGCTGTCGCTGACGGGCTGGCGGACACCGTGGACACCGCGGGAGGCAGCCCCTCAGCCGTTGACTGCATCGCCTCGCGCGCGCCGTGCAGGATGGCCGCCCGCAGCTCAGCCGGCGGGTTGGCGCTGCTGCAGGGCGTGTGCCGCCAGGCCTCGGCCAGCCAGGGGTCGGTGAGGCTGGCATCGGTGCGCTGCCAGGCCTTGGGGGTACTGTTGTTCAGGAGACTCTTCTCACGGTGCGGGTCAAGGCCGTTGCGGCGCCTCGTAGGCGCCCATCCCGGCACGCAGGGCCTGCACGGCGCCGTGCAGTCGGTGCTCGGCCTCCTCGATGGTGCCGCCCAGCGCCCCGGCCAGCTCCGCCAGGCTCAGGCCGGCGCCGTGGTGCAACAGGAAGGCGCTGCGGGAGGTGGCCGGCAGCGCCTCCAGGCAGGCCAGCAGGCGCTGGCCTGAGCGCGACCAGAAGCTGGCCTCGCCCGGATCGCCGGCTTGGGTAGGCACAGGCCATTGTTCCCATGGCAGGCCGGTGGGCGTGGTGAGACGCTCAGGCAGTCGCTGGGGCGGCGTGTCATCAGGCCCGGTGGTGGTGGCCAAGGCGTCGAGCGCATGTTGGTGGGCCAGGCCGTAAAGCCACGATGCGGCCGTGCAGCCGGTCGCTTCGAAGCGCTGTCGTGCGCTCACCACGGTTTGCCAGGTGCGGGCAAAGACCGCGTCCGGCTGGGCGATGGCCTGGCTGCCCAGCATCCCCGTCAGGTACTGGTAGACCCGCGCCTCGTGACGGCGGTAGAGGGCATCAAACGCAGCGATGCTGCCCGCCGCCAAGGCGGCGAGCAGTTCGGCGTCATGCGGCGCTGGCGCGGTGGTGGCAGGCAGCAGCAGCCCGACGGGCCCGTCGTCCTGTTCCACCCCCGCACGCACGCCAATCGTCAGTTGCGGTAGTTGTCGAGGCAGGCCTTGCAGGTGCCTGCGGCGTCACCAAAGGCCGCCTTGACCTGGTCCAGGTTGTTGGACTTGGCGGCGGTCTGCAGCTTGGCCACGGCTTCCTGCATCTTCTTCGCGCCTTCGTCGAACTTGGCCTTGTCGGTCCAGACATTGGCCTTGGGCGTGCCCTTTTCGGTGCCCGCGGTGCCTTCGACAAAGCCGGCAAACGGCAGCCGTGAGGCCACGGCTACCAGGTCGGCATTGGCGGCGACGGCGGCCGCGTCGTAGGGAACCCGGCCCTGCACCACGGCGCCGATGCGCCCGAAATGCGTGCCCATGACGGTGAAGGCGGCCTTGCGGTACTTCACGGCGTCTTCGGGTTTGGCAAATTGAGCAGCGGCCGGCATGCTGGCCATCAACGCGGCGGTGGCCAAGGTGGCCGACGCCCAAACGCGCATCTTCATGCAAAGTCTCCGGTTGGAAAGCGCCGTGTTGGGCAACAGGGGTGCGTCGGCGCAGACCCCGTGACGCTGTTGGCGCCGGTCTGCGCTGGCCTGTGAAACACCGCGCGGCCATACAGGGTAGGCCCATGGCCCCCTCATCCCCTGCAAAAAGTGTTCATTAACCCAGCGTCACGCTCGGACATGGGGGTGGGCAGCCAGGGCTTGGTGCACAGTCGGCGGGCCTTCAGCCACCTTTAACCCATGTCCGATCCCAGCTCGCCGCCTGCCCGCACGTCCGCTGACGCAGCGCCGCCCGTGCGTGTTCGCATCTGGGACCTTCCCACCCGCGCCTTTCACATCGCGCTGCTGCTGTGTGTGGCGGGCTTGCTGCTGACAGGCCACCTGGGCGGCTCGTGGATGACCTGGCACTTCCGGTTTGGCTACAGCGTGCTGGCGCTGCTGCTGTTCAGGCTGGTGTGGGGTTTTGTGGGCGGGCGGTGGTCGCGCTTCACCAGCTTTGTGCCCAGCCCGATGACCCTGCTGCACTACCTGCAGGGGCGCCATGCCAACGCGCAGCGGCTCGAAATCGGGCACAACCCGCTGGGTGCGCTGTCGGTCATCGGCCTGCTCGGGCTGCTCGGCCTTCAGGTGGCCTGCGGCCTTGTCGCCGATGACGAGATCGCCAACCTGGGCCCGCTGAACCGCTTTGTCTCCTCGGAAACCGCAGCGCTGGCCACCGGCTGGCACAAGGAC
The DNA here is from genome assembly GCA_021298085.1 of Rubrivivax sp. Lineage (GTDB taxonomy): Bacteria > Pseudomonadota > Gammaproteobacteria > Burkholderiales > Burkholderiaceae_C > Rubrivivax. The sequence goes on along the minus strand of JAJTDE010000049.1, from coordinate 7,042 downwards.
TGGGGCCAATGGCTGCTGATCGCCGCGATGGCCCTGCACGTGGCGGCCATCGTCTACTACCGCGTGAAGAAGCAGCGCGACCTGGTGGGCCCGATGCTGCATGGCGACAAGCTGCTGGAGCCCCACACCCCCGATTCCCGCGATGACGGCATGACCCGCGGCCTGGCCCTGTTGCTGCTGGCGGGCTGTGTCGCGGTGGCGGTGATGGTGGCCCGCCTGGCGCCCTGAGCCGCGCTCGGCTCCGTTGCCCTTAGCAACCTTCAACCCCCGCCATGGCCACGCCACCAGTACCCCCCGAGATCGAGCTGCTCGTGGCCGAGAGCCCGCCGCAGCTGGACATGGTCCGCAGCCTGTTCGTGGAGTACGCCGGGCAGTTGGGCATCAGCCTTTGCTTCCAGGGGTTCGACGACGAACTGGCCGGGCTGCCGGGTGACTACGCTGCGCCGGGCGGCTGCCTGCTGCTGGCCATGGTCGACGGGCAGCCGGCAGGCTGTGTCGGCCTGCGCCCGCGCACGGATGTCGACTACCCCAATGCCTGCGAGATGAAGCGTCTCTATGTGAAGCGAGCCTTCCGTCGCTTTGGCCTGGGCCGGCAGCTGGCCCAGGCCCTGATGGACCAGGCCGTGCGGGCCGGCTATTCGACGCTGCTGCTGGACACGCTGGATGACATGGAAGCGGCGCGCGGCCTGTATGCGTCACTGGGCTTTGAGGAAGTTCCGCCCTACTACTTCAACCCCCTGCCCGGGGCGCACTACCTGAAGGCCGATCTGCTCTGAGACGCGGTGGTGGCGCCGCGCCCGGCGCTACCATCGGGCAGTCTGTCACACACGCACCGCCATGGCCTCTTCCGAACCTGCTGCCCCCCACGCCCTTGAACTGCGCGCAGGGGAACTCCGCCTGGCCGTGCGTCCCGACCTCGGCGGCTGCCTCGCCGGGCTGTGGCTGGGTGAGCTCCCGGTGCTGCTGAGCGCTGAGCCCTTGTCCATGGCCAGTGTGCGCCCCAGCGCCAGCTACCCGCTGGTGCCGTATTCCAACCGCATCGGCTACGCCCACTTTCGCTGGCACGGGCACGATGTGCGCACCCGGCCCAATTTCGGCAGCAGCCCGCATTCCGTGCATGGTGTGGGTTGGCAACGGCCCTGGCAGGTGGACGAAGCCACTGACACCCAGGTGCGGCTCAGCCTGGACCACCGCCCCGACGCCGACTGGCCCTTTGCCTTCTCCTGCGAGCAGCGCATCAGCCTGAGCGCCGACGTGCTGCGCCTGGACATGAGCATCACCAACACCGACACCCGCACTCAGCCTGCCGGCTTGGGCTGGCACCCCTACTTCGGCAAGCGCGCCCGCAGCCGGCTGCACGCCGAAGTCAGCCAGCGCTGGGAATCCGACGCCAGCACCGAGCTGCCCACGCGCCGCGTGGCACAGAGTGGCATCGATGGCGACATTGCCCACCTGGCCTTTGACCATTGTTTTGAAGGTTGGACAGGAGCGGCCCGCATCCGCGACGAAAAGCTGTCACTGCGACTGACCTCGTCCCTGCCCTACCTGGTGGTGTACACGCCGCAGACCAAGCCGTACTTCTGTGTGGAACCCGTGAGCCACGTCAGCAACGCGCACCAGATGGCTGAGCCCCTGGCCCATGGTTTGCGTGAACTGCAGCCGGGCGAACGGTTTTCCGCCTGGATGGAACTGGCGGTGCACAGGGCCTGAGCGGGCTTGCTGCCCACCGCCGGAGCACCCGCGCAAGGACCCCCACAAACCATGATCCTGGGCGAAATCACCCCTGTTCCGCTGGGCGCTGCGCTGCTCGGCGAATCGCCGTTCTGGCAACGCGACAACGGCGGCTGGCTCTGGTGGTGCGACATCCCGGGCAAGCGGCTGCATGCCCTGCAGCCGTCCACCATGGCGCACGCCTGGTGGCAGTTCGACGTCGAGCCCTGCAGCGCCGCGCCGCTGCCCGGTGGCAACATCCTGCTGGCCATGCGCGACGGCCTGTACCGTTTCCACCCGCCCAGCCACCGCCTGGACCGCCTGGCCGAGCCCCCCTACGACCCCAAGATCGAGCGCTTCAACGACGGCAAGGCCGACCCGTCCGGCCGTTTCTGGGTGTCCACCATCTACGAGCCGCGCGACCAACCCAAGGCCGCGCTGTACCGATGGCATGGGTTCGGCGCCATGCAGCGCATGGCTGGTGACATCACCGTGGGCAACGGCCTGGCGTTCAGCCCCGACGCCCGGACGATGTATTGGTCAGACACCAAGGCCCACAAGGTCTATGCACTGGATTTCGAACCCATTGCCGGCCGCGTGAGCCGCCAGCGGGTGTTTGCCGAGTTTGCGCCCCGCGTGCCCAACCAGCCGCTCTTCAGCTACGGCGGCCGCCCCGATGGCGCCGCGGTGGATGCCGAAGGCTGCTACTGGGTGGCGATGTTCGAGGGTGCGCGGGTGCTGCGCCTGTCACCCGAAGGGCGCATCCTGCTGGAGCTGCGGCTGCCCGTGCGCTGCCCGACGATGCCGTGTTTTGGCGGCTCTGACCTGCAGACGCTGTACATCACCACCTCGCGCGAAAACCGCCCGGCCGAGGAACTGGCCCGCGAACCCTGGGCTGGCTGCGTGCTGCAGGTCCGCGTCGGGGTGCCCGGCCTGCCCGCCAACGCGGCGCGCGACTGAAGGCCTTCTGGTGGCAGAACCTGTTCGTCGAGCGGCGCTGCTGCAGCGCCTGGAAGAGGGCCTCGAGGTTGATCTGGTGGTCATCGGCGGCGGTGCCACGGGCCTGGGCGTGGCGCTGGATGCCGCGGTGCGGGGTTTGTCGGTGCTGTTGCTGGAGGCGGGTGACTTTGCCCAGGGCACCAGCTCGCGCGCGACCAAGCTGGTGCACGGCGGTGTGCGTTACCTCGCCCAGGGCGACATCGCCCTGGTGCGTGAGGCGCTGCATGAGCGCACGGCACTGCTGGCCAATGCGCCCCACCTGGCCCAGCGCCTGCCATTCATCGTGCCCGGCTACCGTGTCTGGGAACCCGGGTGGTACGGCGTGGGCCTCAAGGCCTATGACACGCTGGCGGGCAGCCGCAGCCTGGGCGACACCCGGCTGCTGAGCCGCAGCCGCACGCTGGAGCTGTTGCCGGGTGTCAAGGCCGAGGGGCTGGTCGGGGGTGTCCGCTATTGGGATGGCCAGTTTGACGATGCCCGCCTGGCGGTGCTGCTGGCGCGCACGGCGGCGGCGCGCGGCGCCCTGGTGCTGAACCATGCACGGGTCACGGGCCTGCTGCAGGAAGCTGGCCAGACCTGCGGTGTTCATGTGCAGCCGGCCGAGTGGGCCGCGCCGCAGGGCGGCGCTGCGGCCCCGGGGCGCAGCGCCGTGGTGCGGGCGCGCTGTGTGGTCAATGCAGCCGGTGTCTGGGTGGACGCCCTGCGGCAGATGGACGCGGCGGGCGGCGCGATGGCGCAGCAGCCCATGGTGGCGCCCAGCCAGGGTGTGCACCTGGTGGTGGACCGCCGCTTCCTGCCCGGCGGCCATGCGCTGATGGTGCCGCGCACCGAGGACGGCCGGGTGCTCTTTGCCGTGCCCTGGCTGGGCAAGACCGTGCTCGGCACCACCGATACACCCCGCCCCGACGTCGTGGCCGAACCGCGCCCCTTCCGCGAAGAGGTTGACTTCATCCTGCGTGAGGCGGCGCGCTACCTGCGCCAGGCGCCCCAGCGCAGCGACGTGCGCTCGGCCTGGGTCGGGCTGCGCCCGCTGGTCAAGCCGGTGGGCGGGGCCGCCGACACCAAGCGCGTGTCACGCGAGCACACCGTGGTGGTGTCCAACAGCGGCCTGGTCACGGTGACCGGCGGCAAGTGGACCACCTACCGCGCGATGGCCGAGGACGTGCTGGAGCGCTGCATCCTGGCCGGCCGGTTGCCCCGGCGGCCGACGGGCATGACCGAGCGGCTGGCGCTGCTGGGTGCGGCCGCCGGGCAGCCCTTGTCGGCGCCCCCCGGCTTGCACCTCTATGGCAGCGAGGCCGCCGCGGTGCAGGCCCTGCCCGGCGCCGATCATGTGCTGTGGCGCGACGCCGAAACCGGCCAGGCGGCGCTGCTGGAGTCGATGGTGCGCTTTGCGGTGCGCGAGGAAATGGCGCTCAGCGTCGAGGACATCCTGGCGCGGCGCTGCCGGGTGCTGTTTGTCGACGCCCAAGCCGCCGAAGACCTGGCCGACCCCGTGGCCGCCATCCTTGCCGATGAGTGTCGGCGGCAAGGGTGGCCTTTCGATGCCGAGGCGTCGGCCGCGTCGTTCAAGGCGCTGGCGCGCAGCTACCGGCAGCTGCCCTGAGTGGGCGCCGGAGCCGGCATGGGCCCATGCTGACAGGCCGTTGGCGGCGTTGGCCGCTTCCCATGGCACCCGTGCGCGTCACATCGACGCGTACTTCACGCTGCAGCCGTAGGGCTGCGTCGACGCCACCGTCACGGGCTTGCCGGCCAGCACCTCGGCCAGTGCCTGGTTGACGTGGTTGGTGGCACCGGCGACATCGGCCGCGCGGGCGGTGGGCTTGTTGTCGATGGCCCCGGCGTATACCAGCAGACCCCTGGCGTCGATCACGTACAGGTGCGGCGTGGTGCGCGCGCCGTACAGGCGGCCGACCTTGCCGTCGGCATCCATCAGCGTGGCGGTGGCCGCGGCCTTCTGCTCGCGCATCCAGGCCCCCATCGTGTCGGGGCTGAGGTAGTCGGTCGCGTCCGTGGCCGTGGAATTGACGGCCAGCCAGACCACCCCCCGCTCGGCAGCGGCCTTCTGGGTGGCCTGCATGTTGTTGCTGCTGTAGTGCTTGCGCACGTACGGGCAGCCCGGGTTGACCCACTCCAGCACCACGGTCTTGCCGCGGAAATCCGACAGGCTGACCGTCTTGCCGGCCGTGTCCCTGGCACTGAAGGCCGGTGCGGCGGCACCCAGCACCGCCTGGGCCGATGCCGTGGAGGCCAGGCCGCCGAGCGCCATGCCACAGACGACGGCTTGGGCCAGTGCGCGGCGCCGGGTGGGGCACGACAAGGTCGGGGCACGGTGGGTCACGGTCAGGCTCCTTCAGGGCAGGGACTTCAACGCGTCGTGGATCTCGCGCTGACTCAGTATCTCGCTGAGCAGGGTAGGCGCGTTGCCGCCCGGGACATGCAGCGCATACACCGGCACACCCTGGCGCCCCATGCGGCGCAAGGCCTCGCTGATGGCCGCGTCGCGCTGTGTCCAGTCGGCGCGCAGCAGCAGCACCCGCTTGCTGTCAAAGAGCTGCTGCACGGCTGGCTGCGACAGCACGGTGCGCTTGTTGAACTGGCAGGTGACACACCAGGCCGCAGTGAAGTCCACAAACACCGGCTGCCCCTGCTGCAAGGCCGTGCTGACACGTTCCTCCGACCAAGGCTGCCAGGCATCGGCCCGGCCATCCTTCGGGCTCGCGCCCGCCTGGCCCGGCGTGGAGGCCACCTGCAGCGACGGCCAGGCCCACGCGAGCGTGAGCGCCAGCGTCAGCCCCGCCACGCCACGCCCCACCCAGCGTGTGGTCGACGACAGCCCCTGCACACCGATCGACCAGGCCAGCATCGACAGCGCCAGCACCAGCCCCAGCACCGCGGCCGCACCATCGGCCCCCACCTGGTGGCCCAGCACCCAGACCAGCCAGACCACGGTGGCCCACATCGGGAAGGCCATCCAGGTCTTGAAGTGCAGCATCCAGGCGCCCGGGCGGGGCAGCCGCGCCGCGAGACCCGGCCAGGCGCTCAGCGCCAGGTAGGGCAGGGCCATGCCCAGGCCGAGCGCCGCAAACACGCTCAAGGCCTGCGGCACGGGCAGGCTGGCGGCCAAGCCCAGCGACGCACCCATGAACGGGGCCGTGCAGGGCGAGGCCACCGCCACTGCCAGCACACCGGTGAGCAGGTGGTCGGCCAGTGGATGCCGAGCCTGGGCCGTGGCCCAGCGTTGCGGCAGCAGCATCGATACCTCGAAGACACCCATCAGGTTCAGGGCAATCACGGCAAACAGCGCTGCCAAGGCCGCCACAAACACTGGCGACTGCAGCTGGAAGCCCCAGCCGATCTGCTCTCCACCGGCACGCAGTGCCAGCAGCAGGCCAGCCAGCGCCAGAAAGCTCGCGACCACCCCGACGCTGTAGGCCAGCCCGCCTGCCAACAAGGACTGCCGCGAATGGCCGGGCTGCGCAAAGCCCAGTACCTTCAGCGACAGCACCGGGAAGACACAGGGCATGAGGTTGAGCAGCACACCGCCCACCAGCGCCAGGGCCAGCGCGCCCCAGAAGCCCAGCGCCGTGCCGGTGGTGCCGGGCGTCTGCGAGGCCCCGGCGTGGGCGCCTGCTGCCGCACCCTGCGCGGGGCCTGCGCGGGCCGCCGCCACCTCCGCCGGTGAGGGCCAGGGGCCGGTCACCGTCACCGGCACCCGCAAGCCCGCGGCCTCGCCGGCAGCGTGCAGCACCACCTGCAACGATTCAGGGCTTTCGCTGCGCTGCGCCGACAGCGGCAGCACCGCGCTCCAGACGGCCGCATCCCACCGGGTGTTGGCCTTGGCCGCGTTGTCGATCACCCCGGCCAGTTCCGGGAACAGCGACACGGCCTTGCCCTGCCAGGTGCTGGGCAGGCCTTGCACCTGCACCTTCAGGCCGGCCGCGCTGACCTGCGCTGTCGCCTGCACGCCGGCAGCCGGTGGCGGCACGGCGGCGGCCGCGCGGGCAAACAGGGCCGCTTCGGCGGTGCTGGCCGCGCGCGCCGGCAACTCCAGCGTGAAGTCACCCCCCTCGGGGATGCAGACGTCCTTGCAGATCAGCCAGTCGGCCCGAAGACGGATGGTCAGCGACTCGCCCTGCCAGCCCGCGGGTACCGTCAGCGGCACCGCCAGCAGCAGCGTGCCTTCGTAGCCGTAGTTGACGAGCGGCCCCACGGGCAGCGCCTTGGGTGTCGGCCAGGCGATCTCCCCCACCGAGAAGCCCGCGGGCAGCTCGAACTGCAGGGTGGTGGGCAGGCCCGAATCGCCGGGGTTGCGCCAGTAGGTGTGCCAGTG
>JAJTDE010000048.1 GCA_021298085.1 Rubrivivax sp. | reverse complement strand
GCTTTCGCCGCGCGCCAGCGGGCTTACGCCCGCGCTCGACAGAACACCCACCATCGGGAGCCCTGACGGGACTCGTCTCTGTTGCTCTGATCCGCACCTTGCGGTGGAGAGCCGTTAGCTCCTACGCTGCCCTGTGCAGTCCGGACCTTCCTCCAGCACCCGGTTTCCCGGCTTGTGCCAGCGGCGGTCTGGCCTGCTTCACGACGCGTATTGTCGGGGCATAACCGCAAGCATCAACCGGAAGCCCGGGTAGACAGAGCCGAACCGATGAGTTCACACCCCCAACCGGCCGGCAACGCGGGCCGGTTGGTGTGTTCAGCCGCCCGCGCGCTGCTGCAGGGCGCGGATGCGGTCTTCGATGGGCGGGTGGCTGGACATCAGTGCCAGCAACCCACCAGGCTTGCCGGCGATGCCCATGGTCTGGACGGCCTGCGGCAAGGCGCCGGGCTCGACACCGCCCAGACGGGCCAAGGCGTTGATCATCGGCTGCTTGCGGCCCATGAGGTCGGCCGCACCGGCGTCGGCGCGGTACTCACGCTGACGCGAGAACCAGGCCACGATGACCGCGGCCAGCAGGCCCAGCACGATGTCCAGCACGATGGTGGTGACGTAGTAGCCGATGCCCACCCCGTCGCGCTCGTTGCGCAGGATGACCTTGTCGACAAAGTAGCCGATGACACGCGACAGGAACACCACAAACGTGTTCATCACGCCCTGGATCAGCGTCATGGTGACCATGTCGCCATTGGCCACGTGCGCCACCTCATGCCCGATGACGGCCTCGACCTCTTCCTTGGTCATGTTCTGCAACAGGCCCGTGGACACGGCCACGAGGGCAGAGTTCTTGAAGGCGCCGGTGGCAAAGGCGTTGGGTTCGCCCTCGTAGATGGCCACTTCCGGCATGCCGATACCGGCCTTCTGGGAGAAGGTGGCCACCGTCTGGACGATCCAGCGGTGCGTCGGGTCCTGGCTGTTGTTGATGATCTGGGCGCCGGTGGTCCACTTGGCCATCGGCTTGCTCATGAAGAGCGAGATCAAGGCGCCGCCAAAGCCCATCAGCAACGAGAACATGAGCAAAGTGCCCATGTTCAGCCCGTTCGCCGTGAGGAAGCGGTTGACACCCAACAGGCTGGCTGTGATGCCCAACACCAGCATCACGGCCACATTGGTCAGCACAAACAGGAAGATGCGTTTCATGGTCTGCCGCTCCTTTCGGCGGCTTGCGGTTCAAAGGAACACGACTGCCGATATTAGGGCCCAGTCGGGCGATTCAAGTTCCGCAAAGGGCGGAAGACCTTCGGGTCTTCATAGAAATGGGGGGCATCCTGGCCGGGCCACCAGCCCGGAATGCCGCACAGGGGCAGCGGCAAGAAGGGTTTTCCAGTCCAAGCAGCAACGTCCAGCGCGACAGGGTCGGGGTGGATGAGCACATGGGCGGTCAGGCCCTTGCGCGGGGCGTGCAGCAGGCTGTCCAGCAGCGCATGGCCAAAAACCCAGACCTGCTGTTCTCGCCAGCGCGCCCGGTGACGCACAAACAGGGCTTGCCAGTCGCGCTGCTGCCAGGCCTGCAGCAGCAGCGGGTCCGGGTTAGGCCACAGCGCGCCGTTCTCGTCAAAGACGGTGAGCGCGTCTCGCAGCGGGCCTCGGCGCTGTTGCACGCCCTGCTCGGCCAAGGCCTGGGCCTGGAGCGCATTGAGACGCCACTTCAGCGCCGTGTGGGCCAGCCAGACCAGTCCATTGAGCAGGTCGTGTGGGTTGTCCCGCGTGGGCACTTCCTGGTGCAACGCGATGTGGGTCTCGTAGGGCACACCCGACACAGCCGCATCGGGAGGGCCAAAACGCGGCGCGGGGCGTCGCCCGGCAGGCCGATGCATCGACCGCAGCGCGTTGAGCCGGTCGGCGACGGTCCCGGCAGCGGGCAGTTGCTCCGCCAAGGGGGCCAGTGTGACGAACCAGGGTGGCCATCCCTGTGGCGCGTCGGTGCCCAGGGCCGCTCGCCGCGCGGCCTGGATCAGGGCTGGAGTTTCCAGCGCAGGGTCTCGCCGGCACGCAGCGGCTTGATCGTCGCGTCGCCAAAGGGGAGTTGCTCAGGCACGGTCCAGGGCTCACGCTGCAATGTCACGCTGCTGCGGTTGCGCGGAAGACCGTAGAAGTCGGCGCCGTGGTGGCTGGCAAAACCCTCCAGAAGGTGCAACGCACCCGCGGCCTCGAAGGCCTCCGCGTAGAGCTCCAGCGCGGCCGGCGCCGTGAAGCACCCGGCACCGCACACCGACTGTTCCTTCAGCGCCGTCGCATGCGGCGCGCTGTCGGTGCCCAGGAAGAACTTCGGGCTGCCCGAGGTGGCGGCTTCCACCAGGGCCAGGCGATGCACCTCACGCTTCAGGACCGGCAGGCAGTAGTAGTGTGGCCGCAGGCCGCCCGTGAAGATGGCATTGCGGTTGTACAGCAGGTGGTGGGCGGTGATGGTGGCTGCCGTCTGCGGGCCGGCCTGCGCCACATACTGGGCCGCATCACGGGTGGTGATGTGTTCGAAGACCACCTTGAGTGCCGGGTAGTCGCGCCGCAGCGGCCTCATGACACGGTCGATGAACACTGCCTCGCGGTCGAAGAGGTCGATCTCGGCGTCGGTCACCTCGCCGTGGACGAGCAGCAGCATGCCTTCACGCTGCATGCCTTCCAGCGTGGCCCGACAGCGGCCCAGGAGGTCGGTCACCCCGGCATCGCTGTTGGTGGTGGCGCCGGCGGGGTAGAGCTTGAAGGCCACGACGCCGGCCTCGCGCGCCCGCTTGACCTCGTCAGGCGCGGTGTTGTCCGTCAGGTAGAGCGTCATGAGCGGCTCGAACGGCAACTGCCGGCCGTCCTGCTCGCTGCTGGCCAGTGCCGCCAGGATGCGCTGCCGGTAGGCCACAGCCTGCGCGGCGGTGGTGACCGGCGGGCGCAGGTTGGGCATCACGATGGCGCGCCCGAACTGCCGGGCCGTGAACGGCAGGACCGCCTGCAGCGCAGCGCCGTCCCTGAGGTGCAGGTGCCAATCGTCAGGCTGGGTCAGCGTGAGTGTCTGCAAGCGCGCGTCCACGCCAGGGTCAGAAGGTGCGGTCATGGTCAATCATCATGGGCATGGTGCAGCAGAAAACTCCACAGCGCCTGGGCAGCCGGCTTGACCAGCCGTGCCTGTTCAGGCTTCTCGCGGTAGATACGGACTTCCATCGTCAGTTCGTACTGCCCCGGTGCCGAGGCGCGGACGAGCCGTTGAGAGGCCAACTCCTTGCGGACGGTGCTGGCCGGCAGAAAGGCCAGGCCGTGGCCTTCCAGCGCCATGGCCTTGATGCCTTCGGACATGTCAGTCTCGTAGACGGCCTCCAGCAGGAGCGGTTCAGGGGCGGTCTTGGCAATCCACTCGACCATCCGGGACATGTACGCGGCGGAGCCGTAACTCAGAAACGGCGCCGTCCGTCCATTGGCCGACGGCAACGTGAACAATGGTCTCCCGTCTGGGCCTGCCTTGGCATACGGCGCCAGCGTCTCGCGGCCCAGGCTCAGCATCTCGTAGCGTTCAGGGCTGAGCTGCAGCGGCTGTGACGCGTGGTGGTACGCAATCAGCAGGTCGCAGCCGCCCTCGGTCAGACGCAGCACGGCATCGTGGACATTCAGCGCGATCAGCCGTGACTTGACCGGCCCGAACCGACCTTTCAGCTCCATCAGCCAATGCGGGAAGAAGGTGAATGCCAGCGTGTGGGGCAGCGCGAAGTCGATCATGTCCTGCCCACCACCCAGATGGCTGCGCAAGGTGTTGCGCGCGGCCTGCAGGGCCGCCAGGACATCCAGCGCCTGGGCATGGAAGGTCTCTCCGGCAGGGGTCAGGCGCGTCGGGTAGGACGTGCGGTCGACCAGATCAATGCCTGCCCAGGCCTCAAGCGCCTGTATCCGGCGCGAAAACGCGGGCTGGGTCACGTGCCTCAACTGCGCCGAACGCGAGAAGCTGCGCGTTTCGGCGAGGCTTGCAAAGTCCTCCAGCCACTTGGTTTCCACGCTCGCAGTGTAGGTGAGCCGCGCCCACCATTGGTGCGAGGGATGGTCGCCGTCGTCACGCGCGACGCGCCCTTCCAGCCCGAACCCTCTTCTGGCGGCAACTTGTAACTGGACGTCAATGAATAAGGGTTATTACCCATTTTCTGTAACAGGCACCCCCCAACTTGAAGAGACCACTCCGTTACAGTCTGACGAAGTTAACGATCAGTTGCTCAACCCCGAGCAAGATCGCCTGCACAAATCTCCCATGACGAAGACGACGATCTTTGGTGCGCTTGTGCTGGTGGCCCCGCTTGCACTGGCTGCCGACCCAGTGCGCATCAATTTTGAAGGCACCACGCCCGACGTTGGCGGTTTACGCGACGACGTTGCCGTGAGTGATTTCTACGCTGGCGGCAGCTCCAAGGTGCCGGGGACGACCCTCGATGTCGCCTTTGGGGCAACGCCAGGAATCGGCGCAGTCTTCAGCAGCTCGACGCTGGTCACGGAAACGTCAGCCGGCGGCAATGGTGGCGCCAGCTCCGTCTTCGGAGCCACGCGCACCCTGCTGCTGGAAGACGGCACCACGGTGGCCAACAGCCCGGCTCTGGGCAACGCCGTGGCGTATTCCGGGTTGTCGAGCTTCATCACCCTGACTTTTGCGGCCGGGTTCGACACCGCCGTGTCGTTCTTCTTCAATGCCGCCAGCGACGTCACCGTGTCAGTGTTGCGGCAGGACGGCAGCACGCTCTTCAGCGAAGACTTCACCTTTTCCAGCACAGCACTCTGCCCGACGGGTGAGTCGCGCTGTGCCTGGAATGCGGCCTCGCTCAGTTTCAGCGGCACAGCCTACGGCGTGAGTTTTTTCGGCGTGCCGGGCGACTTTGGGATTGACAACCTGACCCTCGGTCAGGCGGACCCGCTGGGTCCGCTGAGCGGTGGCGGTGGCCCCCCCGTGACGCCCATTCCTGAACCGAGCACCTACGCACTGATGGCCGCGGGGCTAGGGCTCGTGGCCTGGATGGCACGACGCCGGCGGCGCGACAACCAACTGGTCTGAATCGCTTGCGCTGAAGCCCTGTATCGCCAGGGCTTCACGTCTGCGGAGCATCACGGTTCCCCGGCACCTTCCTGCTGCAAGCGCCACATCCGGGCGTAGACCCCCTCCGCAGCCAGCAGATCGACATGTGTGCCGCGCTCGGCGATCTTGCCCGCCTGCAACACGACGATCTCATGCGCATCCACCACGGTGCTGAGCCGATGGGCGATGACCAAGGTGGTCTTGCCTTGGGCAGCCTGCCGCAGCTCTGCCTGGATGGCGCGTTCATTGGCGGAGTCCAGTGCCGACGTGGCCTCGTCGAAGATCAGGATGGGCGGGTTCTTCAGCAAGGTCCTGGCGATGGCCACGCGCTGCTTCTCGCCACCTGACAGCTTCAGCCCACGCTCACCGACCATGGTGTCGTAGCCCTTGGGGGTGCTGGCAATGAAGGCGTGGATGCGGGCTGCCTTGGCAGCCGCCTCCACCTCATCGCGCGACGCACCCGTGCGACCATAGGCGATGTTGTAGTACACCGTGTCGTTGAACAGCACCGTGTCCTGCGGGACGATGCCGATCTGGCGCCGCAGCGAGCCCTGTGTCACCTGCCGGATGTCCTGCCCGTCGATGCTGATGCGGCCACCACCCACGTCATAGAAGCGGTAGAGCAGTCGGGCCAGCGTGGACTTGCCCGCCCCCGAGGGCCCGACCACCGCCACCGTCTTGCCCGCCGGTATCTCGAAACTCAGGCCATGCAGGATGGGGCGGTCAGGGTCATAGGCAAAGCTGACATCGTCGAAACGCACCACGCCCTGGTCCACACGCAGCGCCTGCGCCCCGGGGGCATCGTCGATCTCGCGGTGCCGTGCCAGCAACCCGAACATCTTGTCCAGGTCGGTCAGCGACTGCTTGATCTCCCGGTACAGCATGCCCAGGAAGTTCAGCGGGATGTACAGCTGGATCATGAAGGCGTTGATCATGACCAAGTCACCCAGCGTGAGGCGGCCATCCACCACACCCTGTGTCGCCCGCCAGAGCATGGCCACCAGGGCGGCTGAGATGATCAGCTGCTGGCCGGTGTTGAGCAGGCTGAGCGTACTTTGCGACTTCAGCGCTGCGCGCCGCAGGCGTTCCAGGCTCTCGTCGTAGCGCCTGGCCTCAAAGGCCTCATTGTTGAAGTACTTGACGGTCTCGTAGTTCAGCAGCGAATCCACGGCCTTGCTGTGGGCCGTGGAATCCATCTCGTTCATCTCCTTGCGAAAGCGCGTTCGCCACTCGGTCACGCTGATCGTGTAGGCGATGTAGACGACCAGGGCCGTCACGGTGATGACCGCAAAGCCGGCGTCGAACTTCACGGCCAGCAAGGTCAACACCAGGCCCACCTCCAGGAGCGTGGGCAGGATGCTGTAGAGCGAGTAGGAGATGAGCGAATGCACGGCACGGGTGCCACGCTCGATGTCGCGGGTCATGCCGCCCGTCTGACGCTCCAGGTGAAAGCGCAGGCTCAACGCGTGCAGGTGCCCGAAGACCTGCAAGGAGATGCTGCGCGCCGTGCCTTCGGTGGCCTTGGCAAAGATCAGCTCGCGAAGCTCGGTGAACAGCGAGGTACACAAGCGCAGCGCACCATAGGCCACCAGAAGCCCGACGGGCACCACCAGCAGGGCCTGCGGGTCGGTGGCCTTGATGTTGAGCGCATCCACCAGCTCCTTGAGCAGCAGCGGCACGCTCACGGTCGCAAACTTCGCCGCCACCAGGAAGGCCAGCGCCAGCCCGACACGCCAACGGTACCGCCACAGGTAGGGCAGCAGCTTCTTCAGCGTCTGCCAGTCAGAGCGGGGGGCTGCCGGTGCCTGACCGGGGGCGGACGGTTCGTGCGGGCCAGCACGGGCAAGTGAACGCATGCGTGAACGTGTGAGAATGAATTCGGGTTTCCCCAAGTCTCGCACCAACGGCGGCCTTCACAAGCCGCATCAGGGCCATGCATGAAAGAAGCTGACACCACCTGCGCCCTGCCCACCGACAAGGACCTGGTGCTGCGCGTCATCCCGATGCCGGCCGACGTGAACGCCAACGGCGACATCTTCGGTGGCTGGGTGATGGCCCAGGTGGACCTCGCCGGCTCGGTCTTGCCCGCGCGCATCGTGCGCGGCCGCATGGCCACTGTCGCCGTCAATCAGTTTGTCTTCAAGCAGGCGGTTCGGGTGGGGGATTTGCTCAGCTTCTTTGCCAGCGTGCAGCGCATCGGCACCACCTCCATCACCATCCACGTCGAGGTCTATGCCGAACGTGGCGCCGAGATGCGGCAATGCGTGAAGGTGACGGAAGCCAACCTGACCTACGTCGCCATCGACGCCGAGGGCCGGCCGAGGCCCATTCCAAGGGTCTGAAGCCTCAGTCCGCGTGCCGCGACAGGTGCTCGGCCACGCTGTTGGCCATGAACCGGTAGGCCTTCTCACCGGGGTGGAAGCCGTCGCTGGCCAGCATGCCGCGGTTCATGGGCATCGTCACGTCCACCAGCGAAAGGCCTTCACCCTGCGCTGACAGCCACTGGCGCAGGGCCTGGTTGTGGCGCTGTGCGTCCTGCCCGGCCACCCAGCGCAGCGGCTGCGGCAGCCCACGAAAGGCGTGCACGGGGGGCAGCGGCAAGAAGGCGACGTGCCGGGCCCCGCCGTGATGCCGCAACCAAGTGGCCAGGGCTTCGCGATGGCGCACCGCACGGTGCGACGGAAGCTGCTCGATCACGTCGTTGACACCGGTGACGATGACCGCCACATCGGCGCGAACGCACTCGCGGCGCATCAGCTCCAGCGTCTGCGCCGTGTTCAAGCCGCTGCGTGCGACCAGCCGCCAGTGCACACGCCGTCCTGTCGTCTGCGCCAGCTTGCGGGCCAAGGGCTCGGCCAAGGCCATGCCCTGGTCGTCCACACCCACGCCCGCCGCCGAAGAATCGCCCGCCACCAGCAAGTGCAAGGCCTTGCCACGGCCGACCACGCCGCTGCGGGCACCGTCGGCTTCCGGCAAGCGGGGCATGCGTCGGCGGGTGCTGACCGCCTGCCACATCAGCAGCGGTGTCAGCGCGATCTTGGCGGCAATGGACATGACCAATCAAAAGGCGCTGAAGTCAGGCTTGCGCTTCTGGAAGAAGGCCTGGAAAGCCTCCATCGCTTCGGGGCTGCGCAGCCGCTTGCCGAACTTCTCACCTTCGGCGCGGATCACCTGCAGCATCTGCTCACGCTGCGGTGCGCGCATCAGTTGCTTGGCTTCGCGGACGGCACCCGGCGGAAGTGCGTTGAAGCGTTCAGCCATGCGGCGCGCGTAGGGCAGCACCTCGGACGCCGGCAGCACCGCGTTGGCAATGCCGCACTCCACCGCCTGCTCGGCCGAGAACGGGTCACCCAGCAGCAGCTTCTCGGCAGCGCGGCGGTGCCCCATCAGCTGAGGCACCAGCAGGCTGGACGCAAACTCCGGCACCAGGCCCAGCGAGACAAAGGGCATCGCCAGGCGCGCTTCGTCAGACACGTAGACAAAGTCGCAGTGCAGCAGCATGGTGGTGCCGATGCCGATGGCCGCGCCGGTGACGGCCGCCACCACCGGCTTGTCACAGGCCAGCAGGCTCTGCATGAAGCGGAAGACCGGGGAATCCATCGACTCGCTGCCCTGGCCGGGCGGGCGCTGCATGAAATCCTCGATGTCATTGCCGCTGGTGAAGATGCCCGGCTGGCCGGTGATCAGCACCGCCCGCACGGCCTTGTCCTCCCGCGCGGCGTCGAGCGCTTCCGACATGGCGGTGTACATCGCCATCGTCAGCGCGTTTTTCTTCTCCGGGCGGGCGATCTCGATGGTGGCCACACCATCCACCACCGCTGTCTTGATGCTCATGTTGCGCTTTCCGCTGTTGACCCAAAACCAAAAGCCGGCTGCCCGGCGCTCAGACGCGTTCGAAGATGCCGGCTGCACCCTGGCCCATGCCCACACACATCGTCACCATGCCGTACTTCAGGTTGTGACGGCGCAGCGCATGGATGGTGGTGGCGGCCCGGATGGCACCGGTGGCGCCCAGCGGGTGGCCCAGGGCGATGGCACCGCCCATCGGGTTGACCTTGGCAGGGTCCAGCTTGCAGGTGTCGATGACGGCCAGGGCCTGGGCGGCAAAGGCCTCGTTGAGTTCGAACCAGCCGATGTCGTCCTGGTGCAGGCCGGCATACCGCAAGGCGGCGGGAATGGCTTCGATCGGGCCGATGCCCATGATGTGCGGCGGCACACCCTTGACGGCAAAGCTGACAAAACGAGCCAGGGGCTTGAGGTCGTACTGCTTGATCGCCTTTTCGCTGGCGAGGATCAGCGCGCCGGCGCCGTCGCTGGTCTGTGAGCTGTTGCCGGCCGTGACACTGCCCTTGGCGGCAAACACCGGCTTCAGGCGGCCGAGGCCTTCGAGGCTGGTGTCAGGCCGGGCGCCTTCGTCCAGCTCGACGGTGCGGGTGCGCGTCGTCACCTCGCCAGTGCCCAGGTTGGGCAGGCGTTCCAGCACCGTCACCGGCGTCATCTCGTCCTTGAACTCACCGGCCGCCATGGCCTTCAGGGCACGCTGGTGCGACTGCAGCGCAAAGGCGTCCTGCGCCTCGCGGCTGACCTTCCACTGCGTGGCCACGCGCTCGGCCGTCAGGCCCATGCCGTAGGCGATGCCGACGTTGTCGTCCTGGGTGAAGATCTCGGGGTTGAAGGATGGCTTGTTGCCGCCCATCGGCACCATGCTCATGCTCTCGGCACCGCCGGCGATCATCACATCGGCCTCACCGACGCGGATGCGGTCGGCGGCCATCTGGATGGCCGTCAGGCCACTGGCGCAGAAGCGGTTGATGGTGACGCCGCCCACGCTGTGGGGCAGGCCGGCCAGCACCATGGCCACACGGGCCATGTTGACGCCTTGCTCGGCTTCCGGAAAGCTGCAGCCGATGATGGCGTCCTCGATGGACTTGGGGTCCAGCGTCGGCACCTGGGCCATCGCGCTGCGCACCGCGGCCACCAGCAGGTCGTCCGGACGGGTGTTGCGGAAATAGCCCCGGCCGCTCTTGCCGATGGGGGTGCGCGTGGCGGCGACGATGTAGGCGTCTTGCACGTGTTTGCTCATGATGGGTCTCTTTCGGTGAGGGCCAGGCTCAGTTGCGGACCGGCTTGCCGGTGGACAGCATGCCCATGATGCGTTCCTGCGTCTTCGGGTGGGTCAGCAGCTCGCAGAAGTGGTGGCGCTCCAGCGTCATCAGGTAGTCTTCGGTCACCAGTGAACCGGCGTCGACCTCGCCGCCGCAGACCACGTCGGCAATGCGCATCGCGATGTGCAGATCATGTTCGCTGATGAAGCCGCCGTCGCGCATGTTGGTCAGCTGGCCACGGATGGTGCTGATGCCGTTGCGGCCCGCCACCGGGAACAGGCTCTTGGCCGGCGCGCGGTAGCCGCTGTCGTGCATGGCCTTGGCCTGCGTGATGGCCACCTGCAGCAACTCATCCTTGTGCGGCACGACCACGTCGCTCCACAGCAGGTAACCCAGCTTGCGCGAATCGATGGCACTGGTGCCCACCTTGGCCATGGCCGCGTTGGTGAAGCCGTCGGTCAGGAACTTGAAGACATCGGCGTTGGCGTTGCCAGCCGCCGCCATTTCCGCCGCCCGGCGTGCGATGTACGTCAGGCCGCCAGCACCCGGCACCAGGCCCACACCCACTTCCACCAGACCGACATAGGTTTCCATGTGGGCCACGCGCTTGGCCGAGTAGATGGCCAGCTCGCAGCCGCCACCCAGCGCGATGCCGCGCATCGCGCTGACCACGGGGACCTGCGCGTAACGCACGCGCAGCATGAAGTCCTGGAACTTCTTCAGTTCCGGGGCGATGCCCTTGGCGCCGCTCTTCATGAAGACCGGCATCAGCGCTTCCAGGTTGGCGCCGGCGGAGAAGACCTCATCCGGAGACCAGATCACCATGCCCTTGTAGGAGGCCTCGGCCAGCTCCAGCGCCTTCTGCAGGCCTTCGGCCACCGTCGGGCTGATCAGGTGCAGCTTGGCGGTGATGCTGGCGATGACCACCTCACCGTCCAACGTCCAGACGCGCACTTCGTCGTTCTTGAAGAGTTCAGTGCCACTCTTCAGGGCCGGTGCGGCGGCACTGCCGGCCACCTGCTCAGGGAAGTGCTGGCGTTGGTAGACGGGCAGCGTGCTGGCGGGGACATAGGCCTGACGCGACGGGCTCCAGGAACCTTCGGCGGTGTGCACGCCCGTGCGGCCGTCAAACACCCAGGCCGGCAGGGGCGCAGCGCTCAAGGCCTTGCCGGCGTCGATGTCGGCCTTGACCCACTCGGCCACCTGTTGCCAGCCGGCGAGTTGCCACAGCTCGAACGGGCCCATCTGCGAGCCAAAGCCCCAGCGCATGGCAAAGTCGACGTCGCGGGCGCTGTCGGCGATGCTCTCCAGGTGCACGGCCGCGTAATGGAAGCCATCGCGCAGGATGGCCCACAGGAACTGCGCTTGCGGGTTGCTGGATTCGCGCAGCAGCTTCAGGCGTTCCGCGGGCGCCTTCTTCAGCATGCGCGCGACGATCTCGTCAGCCTTGCCGCCAGCGGGCACATAGTCAGCCTTGGCTGGGTCGAGCCTGAGGATGTCCTTGCCCACCTTCTTGTAGAAGCCAGCACCGCTCTTCTGCCCCAGCGCGCCCTGGCTGATCAGCTGTGCCAGCACCGGGGGTGTGGCGTACAGCGGGAAAAACGGGTCGTCGGCCAGGTTGTCCTGCATGGTCTTCACGACATGCGCCATGGTGTCCAGGCCCACCACGTCCGCGGTGCGGAAGGTGCCCGATGACGCGCGGCCCAGCTTCTTGCCGGTCAGGTCGTCGACGACCTCATAGCTCAGGCCGTAGGTCTCGGCCTCCTTCATCGTGGCCATCATCCCGGCGATGCCGACCCGGTTGGCGATGAAGTTGGGCGTGTCCTTGGCGCGCACCACGCTCTTGCCCAGCGCGCTGGTCACGAAGGTTTCCAGCTGGTCCAGCACGGCCGGCTGCGTGGCCGGCGTGGCGATCAGCTCCACCAGGCTCATGTAGCGCGGCGGGTTGAAGAAGTGAATGCCGCAGAAACGCGGACGGATGGCCTCGGGCAGCACTTCGGAGAGCTTCGTGATCGACAAGCCCGAGGTGTTGCTGGCCACCAGCGCATGCGGCGCCACCGCCGGTGCGATGCGCTGGTAGAGGTCCAGCTTCCAGTCCATCCGCTCAGCGATGGCCTCGATGATGAGGTCACACTCGGCCAGGCGCGGCAGATGGTCTTCGTAGTTGGCCTGCTCGATCAACGCAGCGTCTTCGGGGATGCCCAGCGGAGAGGGCTTGAGTTTCTTCAGGTTGTCGACCGCCCGCGTCACGACCCCGTTCTTGGGACCTTCCTTGGCCGGCAGATCGAACAAGATCACGGGCACCTTGCAGTTGACCAGATGCGCAGCGATCTGCGCGCCCATCACACCGGCGCCGAGCACGGCCACCTTGCGAACCTGAAAACGACTCACATCACTCTCCTCAAGAATCCACACACCCGCTGCGCCCGCAGCAGACGTTTCACATCACTCGACGCGCTGCCACTTCTGGTTGCGGAAGAACATGGCGATGTAGCCGCGCACCTCCAGCGCCTTGCCGCCGTCCTCGAGCTTCAGGCGCAGCTTGTAGATCTTCCCTTCCTCGGGGTTGAGGATGGTGCCACCTTCCCAGACATCGCCGTCCTTCTTGGCGTCACGGATGATCTCCAGGCCCTGGATAGGCTTGTCCTTGCGGTCGTCGGTGCACTTGTCGCACCTGGCGTCGGCCACGGCAGTCGGGTCCAGGCGCTTTTCGATCACGCCGAAGAGCGCGCCGCCGCGTTCGCTGATGCGCACCAACGTGCGCTCCTTGCCGGTCTTGTCGTCAATGGTCTTCCACAACCCCACCGGCGAGGCTTGTGCCAACGCGAGTGAGGAGGTCAGCGCCAGGCTCAGTGCGATCAGGTAGCGTTTCATCGGTTTCTCCGACAGAGTTGTGATCGGGTGACTGTAAGTGGTGCGTCAGCACCTGGTCAAAAGAGGGCCTCGTCCATGGCCATCAGCGGGGACACACCGCTGCGTGCCGTTCGGATCAGGCCCGCCGTTTCCGGCAGCAGCTTGGTGAAGTAGAAGCGCGCCGTGTGCAGCTTGGCGGTGTAGAACGGGTCACCGCTGCCCTGCTTCTGCAGCGCGATCTTGGCCATGCGGGCAAAGAAGTAGCCGTAGACCAGGTGGCCACAGACGCGCAGGTAGTCGACAGCCGCACCACCCACCTCGTCGGCATTCTGGAAGGCCTTCATGCCGAGCTCGGTGGTCAGCTTCTGCACCTTGTCGCCGAGGTCAGCCAGCGGGTTGACAAACTCCTGCATGGCTTCATTGACGCCCTCTTCCTCGATGAACTCGGCCACCAGCTTGCCAAACTTCTTGAACTTCTTGCCGTTGTCGGCCAGCACCTTGCGCCCCAGCAAGTCCAGGCTCTGGATGGTGTTGGTGCCTTCGTAGATCATGTTGATGCGGGCGTCGCGCACGTACTGCTCCATGCCCCATTCACGGATATAGCCGTGCCCACCGAAGACTTGCAGGCAGTGGCTGGTCGCGATCCAGCCGTTGTCGGTGATGAAGGCCTTGCAGATGGGTGTCAGCAACGCGACAAGATCAGCGCACTCGCGGCGTTCGTCCTCGTCGTCACTGTTGAGTTCCTTGTCCAGCAACAAGGCCACGTAGATGGCCAGGGCACGGCCGCCCTCAGCATAGGCCCTGGCGGTCAGCAGCATCTTGCGGACATCGGGGTGCACGAGGATGCTGTCGGCCGGCTTCTCTGGCTGTTTCGGGCCACTCAGCGAACGCATCTGGATGCGTTCCTTGGCATAGGCCACGGCGTTCTGGTAGGCCACTTCAGTCAGGCCCAGGCTCTGGTTGCCCACGCCCAGGCGGGCCGCGTTCATCATCACGAACATCGCGGCCAGGCCGCGGTTGGGTTCACCCACCAGCCAGCCGATGGCACCGTCCAGGTTCATCTGGCAAGTGGCGTTGCCGTGGATGCCCATCTTGTGTTCGATGGCGCCACAGAAGATGCCGTTGCGCGCACCCACCGAACCATCGGCCTGCGGCAGGAACTTGGGCACCACAAACAGCGAGATGCCCTTGCTGCCCTGCGGCGCATCGGGCAGGCGGGCCAGCACCAGGTGGACGATGTTGGCAGCGAGATCATGTTCGCCAGCGCTGATGAAGATCTTCTGGCCGGTGATGCTGAAGCCGCCGTCGGCCCGGGGCTCAGCCTTGGTGCGCAGCAGGCCCAGGTCAGTGCCGCAATGGGGTTCGGTCAGGCACATGGTGCCGGTCCATTCGCCACTGGTGAGCTTGGGCAGGTAAAGGCGTTTCTGTTCCTCGGTGCCGTGGGCGTGCAGGCACTCCAGCGCGCCGTGGGAGAGGCCCGGGTACATCGTCCAGGCCTGGTTGGCGCTGTTGAGCATCTCGTAGAAGCACTGGTTCAGCACGAGGGGAAGGCCTTGTCCGCCGTAGGCCGGGTCAACGCTCAGCGCAGGCCAACCGCCGGCCACATACTGCGCATACGCGTCCTTGAAGCCGGCCGGTGCTGTCACTGCATGGGTGCTCTTGTCGAGGGTGCAGCCCTGTTGGTCGCCGCTGAGGTTCAGCGGGAACAGCACCTCGCTGGCAAACTTGCCGCCTTCTTCGAGCACGGCATTGATGGTGTCGGCGTCGATGTCCGCGTGCTTGGGCAACTGCCGCAGCTCGTCACTGACCTGGAGCAACTCATGCAGCACGAAGTGCATGTCGCGAAGCGGAGGGGTGTAGGTGGGCATGGTGCGTTTCCAGCAATCGTCAAGAGAGGTGTTTCAACAGACAGGGCCAGTGCCCTGGACAGGCGACAGGCGCGAAGGTGCGCGCAGGTCATCGGCAATCAAGCGGTCAAACCCCTGGCGCGCGCGTTCCAGTGAACCCGGGGAGCGCAGGAAGCGCGCATCGTGGTGCAAGGCCAGGATCAGGCCGTGCATCTCGAACAGCAGTTGTTGGGGGTCGGTGGTCGCGCGCAGGTGACCCACCTCCACCGCCATCTGGATCGCTTTCAGCAGCGCCTGATGCCAGGCCTGAACCATCTGAGCCAGGGCGTCGCGGACGGGGCCCGGCCGGTCATCAAACTCGACGGCGCCGCTGATGTAGATGCAGCCGGAATCCAGTTCGGTGGCCACCTGGTGCACCCAGCGCTCAAACAAGGACCGCACGCGCGGGAGGCCCTTGTCGGCACGGATGGCGGGGAAGAAGACTTCTTCTTCAAAGCGGCGGTGGTATTCACGGATGACCGAAATCTGCAGCTCTTCACGGGAACCGAAGTGGGCAAAGACACCCGACTTGCTCATCTGCATCAGTTCGGCCAGGGCACCGATCGACAGGCCCTCCAGGCCCATGTGCGACGCCAGGCCCAGCGCGGCATCCAAGATCGCGGCGCGCGTCTGCTGGCCTTTGTGCACGTGTCGGTGAGAGGCGGCGGTGTCCATGGTGGCGGTTACTGCGGAATGCCCGCGGTCGGTGGTGGCCTTGGTGGAGCGCGCCTTGCGCACCCCGCTCCGCAGCAAATGGAACGAACGATCGTGCTATTTTGCAGTCAAGCGGGGGCTCTGGGTATATCTAGCCCACCGTGTCTAGGGTCAAGCGTCTAGAAGCTGAGCCACATTGCACAAACGGATGCGGGCGGCCGGCCCCGAAGATCGCAAGGGCCGTCATGGGCGGGTCACGCTGCAACTGCTATCCTTGCGGCTTCTTCCGCGACCCCGGGCCGAGCATGGATGTGCTTCAACTGGATGTGTCCGGCAGGCCCCAAGCGTGGATTACTTCCAAGGAAGCGGCAACGCTGTATGCCTCAGATGCCGTGGCCTGGACGCTGGGCGAGCCTTGCCAGGTCTTGCGCGGTGGCACCCAGCGCGCCACCGGCTGCCAATCGCGTATCGAAGTTCACTCCATCATCGCGGTGCGGGGCGCCATCCCCTCACGGGCATGGCGGCAAGTCCCGGCCCTGAGCAACCCCAAGCTGTTCCACCGCGACAGGGACCTCTGTGCCTACTGCGGGGCGCGTTTTGCATTCGAGGAACTCACCCGCGAACACATCATCCCGGTGTCCAGGGGCGGCGTTGACAGCTGGATGAACTGCATCACGGCCTGCAAGGCCTGCAACGGTCACAAGGGCAACCGGCTGCCGGAAGAGGCGCGCATGAGCCTGCTGTACCTGCCCTACGTGCCCAGCTTGCACGAGGACATGATCCTGCGGGGCAGGCGCATACTGTCGGATCAGATGGAGTTCTTGCTGGCCAGCGTGCCCAGACACTCACGACTGCACGCCTGAGACCGTGGCTCCCATGCCGTCCAGCGGCCGTCTGCGTCAACGCCTGAACGGGGAAGGACGTTGGAACCCTACACAACGGAGTCTTGCGTGAAACGAATCACCGCCCTCATGGCCCTTACGCTGCTGGCCGCCGGCTGCAGCACCACCAGCCCAGATGTCATCAGCCGCCAGGATGCCAACCGCATGTCGACCGTCATCGACGCCACGGTGCTGTCGACGCGCCCCGTCAAGGTGGACGGCAGCCAGAGCGGCATCGGCGGTACAGCCGGCGCTGTCATCGGGGGCGTGGCGGGCAGCTCCGTGGGAGGCCGACGTGAATCGGTGGCCGTGGGCGTCCTGGGTGCGGTGGCGGGCGCCGCCCTTGGCAACATGATCGAGCGGGGCGCCACCACCGAAGAGGCCCTGGAAGTGATGGTGCAGCTGCGCAACGGTGAGCGCCGCGCGATTGTCCAGGCCAAGGGCCAGGAAGACTTCAAGCCGGGGGACAACGTCATCATCGTGACCACCGGCGGCAAGGTGCGCGTTACCCGCGCGCCGGCCGTGAGCAACACGCCCAACAGCCCCGCCGCACCCACGGTGCCGCGCAGCTGAGAGCAGCCAGCCGCCATCGTCGACCAAAGAAGGCCGACGATGGCGACCAAGCAGCGCTACTGCGCCGTCCAGCCACCGTCCATCGCCCAGGCAACACCCCGCACGTTGTCCGCAGCGGGTGAGCAGAAGAACAGCGCCAGTTCGGCGAGCTGTTCGGGCGTCGTGAATTGACCTGAGGGCTCTTTTTCGGCGAGCAGCTGTCGTGTGGCCTCGGCATTGCTCAGCCCATCACGCTGCGCCCGTGCATCGACCTGCTTCTGCACCAGCGGTGTCAGCACCCAGCCGGGGCAGATGGCGTTGACGGTCACGCCCGTGGTGGCGGTTTCCAGCGCTGCCACCTTGGTCAGCCCCACGATGCCGTGCTTGGCCGCGACATAGGCCGATTTGGCCGTTGACGCCACGAGGCCATGCACCGAGGCCACATTGATGACCCGCCCCCAGCCTTTGGCCTTCATCCCCGGCAGCGCCAGGCGCGTGGTGTGGAAGGCCGAACTCAGGTTGATGGCGATGATCGCGTCCCAGCGCTCCACCGGAAACTGGTCCACCTCGGCCACATGCTGGATGCCTGCGTTGTTGACCAGGATGTCGACGCCGCCGAAATCCGCCTGCGCATAGGCCATCAAGGCTTCAATGGCGGCCGGCTTGCTCATGTCGGCATCGTGGTAGCCAATCTTCACGCCAGCTGCCGCGACCGCGGCCACCTGCGCCTTGGCCGCGTCCACGTCGCCGTAACCGTTCAGCACCACATGCACACCCTGCCGGGCGAAGGCCTGCGCCATGCCCAGGCCGATGCCGCTGGTGGAACCCGTCACCAGGGCCGTCTTGCCATTCAAAGTCATCCAGAACCTCCTCTGTTTCCGCGTTGGACACGACGCGCAAAAGCTTAACAGGCAAAAAAAAGCCGCCTCAACCCGTGAGGCGGCCATGCTTCGTCGATCACATCGCGCAGGGCATGAGCCCTGCGTGACGCGAGATCAGAAGTTGTGCTTGATACCGAAGTCGTAACCGGTCTTCTGGGTAGCCAGAGCGGTGTTGCGCACGTAGTCAGCATAGACCGTGGTGCGCTTGCTCAGGTTGTAGTGGTAGCCCAGACCGAAACCCTTGGCGGCGTCAACCTTGGCCGTACGGTTCGTCAGCTTGCCGAAAGCGGCACGGAACTCACCGCTGCCCATCGGGGCGACGGCGGTCAGCATGACCGAGCGGTGCTTGGCGTTGGCGGCGGTGTTACCCGTGCCGAAGAAACCGCCCACCGTCACCGCACCCAGGTTGTACGACGCATTGACCGTCGTCCACTTGGCAGAGGCAGCCGCTTCTTGACCGGTACGCTCGTAGCCGAAGCCGAAGCGGACAGGGCCGCCAGCGTAGTTGACCGCGAAGTTGACGGGCTTGCCCTGGAAGTTGTTGATGGTGTCGGTGGCTTCAGCGATCTGGGCGCCGAAGTTGATGCCACTGGCCGACACGTTGTAGGTCAGCGAGCTGTCGTTGCGCACGCGGGCGATGGCGCCGCCCGTGATGGCAGACGTCAGGCTCGCCGCGACGGTATCCCAGCCCCACGGATCAGCGGCCAGTTGCGACTGCAGGAACGCGGTCGTGTATTCGCGGCCCAGCAAAACCTGGCCGAAACCACCGCGCACACCGACGATGGAGCGACCGCCCCACATGCGGGTGGAGTCGCTCATGGCGCCGGTGTCGGCAGCGTAGCGATGCTCGATCTGGAAGATGCCGGACAGGCCACCGCCGAGATCTTCAACACCGCGCACGCCAAAACGGCTGCCGGAGCCGTTTTGCATGACCTTGGCAGCGGAACCGGTGTTCTTGCCGATAGACAGGTCAACGCGGCCGTACAGCGTGACGGAAGACTGAGCCGATGCGGCACCGGCGAACGCACCGAGCGCAGCCAGGGCGATCAGAGATTTTTTCATTGCAACTATCTCCATGGTTGAAACAAGACGTCCCGATCAAGGTTTCACCCGGGCGTCCGTGGTGTGGATGCCGATCAGGCCAACCTCCGCTAGGGAAGTTGGGCGTATTGCACCAGACGCCCAGTGGCCTTGCAAAGTTTTGGGCCAGAAAAGCCCAGATGCTGTTGTCTGCCCGCAACGTACGAGGGGTGGCGGGCGGCCAACGTCAGGCGGAGCGCACCTCGAATGACGTCTCGATCTCGGCCGTCTTGGCCAGCATGATGGTGGCCGAGCAGTACTTGTCGTGCGACAGCTTGACGGCCCGCTCCACCGCCGCGTCCGGCAGCCCCTGGCCGGTGACGATGAAGTGCATCCGCAGGCGCGTGAAGACCTTCGGGTCCTGCTCGGCGCGGTCGGCATGCAGCTGCACGCTGCATCCCCGCACATCGTGTCGGCCGCGCTTCAGGATCAGCACGACGTCATAGGCCGAGCAGGCGCCTGCTCCTGAGAGCAGCGTTTCCATGGGCCTGGGCGCCAGGTTGCGGCCGCCGCCGTCTGGGGCCCCGTCCATGGTGAGAAGGTGGCCGCTGCCCGTCTCGGCGGCGAAGGCCATGCCGGAGGCGGGCATCCAGTGAACAGTGCATTCCATGGTCTGTCAGGGCCCGCAGGCCCGTCATCGTGATCGGGCACGAATTGTGCATTCAGTTGCCCCACGTTGAACCCGCACCGGTGCCGGCGTGCGGCCAGGCTTGGTCGATCCCCTGAGCCGCCAACGGGAAATGACCCAGCGCAATGAGCTGCGGTACCGAACTGCTAGACTTTGTCGTCATCGGGTCTTCACGCATGCCCAGTTGTTCCATAACGGAGCATGTCCGGGAAACCCTGTCGGTTGTCTCCTCCACCTCCTCGATTGGTGGATTCAGCCCGGAGCTCGCGCTCCGGGCTTTTTTTCGCCCCTGCGACTTATCATCGGCGCCCTTTTTGACCTCGACTGGGCGCGGCTGGGCCGGGCCTCCCACCTGAGCACAGGCACGCATGGGCACGCGCACCGCTGACGACTACCTCAAACGCATCTTGACGGCCCGTGTCTACGACGTGGCCATCGAGTCACCGCTGGAGCCCGCCCGGCAACTGTCGCGCCGCCTGTCCAACCACATCCTGCTGAAGCGGGAGGACCAGCAACCGGTCTTCAGCTTCAAGCTCAGGGGCGCCTACAACAAGATGGCGCACCTGCCTCCTGAGCAACTGGCGAAGGGTGTCATCTGTGCATCGGCGGGCAACCACGCACAAGGCGTTGCACTGGCGGCCCGCAAGCTCGGCTGCAGGGCCTTGATCGTGATGCCCGTGACCACCCCTCGTGTGAAGATCGATGCGGTTCAGGCGCTGGGTGGCGAGGTGGTGCTGCACGGCGACAGCTACTCGGACGCTGCGCAGCACGCGCTGCTGCTGCAGGCCGAGCAGGGCCTGAGCTTTGTGCACCCCTTTGACGACCCGGATGTGATCGCCGGCCAGGGCACGGTGGGCATGGAGATCCTGCGGCAGCATCAAGGCCCGATCGACGCGGTGTTTGTGGCCATCGGTGGCGGCGGGCTGATCAGCGGTGTCGCCGCCTACATCAAGTCGGTACGGCCCGAGGTCAAGGTGATCGGTGTCCAGACGGCCGACTCCTGCGCGATGCTGAAGTCCATGGAGGCCGGGCAGCGCGTGATGCTGTCAGACGTTGGCCTGTTTTCCGACGGCACTGCGGTCAAGCAGGTGGGCGAAGAGACCTTCAGGCTGGTATCTGAATTGGTCGACGAGTTTGTGGTGGTGGACACCGACGCCGTCTGCGCGGCCATCAAGGACGTCTTTCAGGACACCCGCAGCATCCTCGAACCCGCCGGCGCCCTGGGTGTAGCGGCCATCAAGCAGTACGTGGACACGCACCGCCTCAAGGGCAAGACACTCGTGACCATCACCTGTGGCGCCAACATGAACTTCGACCGCCTGCGCTTCGTCGCCGAGCGGGCGGAATTCGGTGAACGCCGCGAAGCGCTGTTTGCCGTGACCATCCCCGAAGAGCGCGGGTCCTTCAAGCGGTTCTGTGAGGTGATCGGAGGCGCAGGCCCCCGCCAGGTGACCGAATTCAACTACCGGATCAGCGACGCCCGCACGGCCCACGTCTTTGTCGGCTTGTCGATCAACCGACGGGACGAGGCCGACCGCATCGCACGCAGCTTTGTCCGTCACGGCTTTGCCACCGTCAACCTGACCGACGATGAACTGGCCAAGGAGCATGTGCGGCACATGGTCGGGGGCCGCAGCGAGCTGTCCCGTGACGAGCGGGTCTTCCGGTTCACGTTCCCTGAACGTCCGGGCGCCTTGCTGCGCTTCCTGTCCTGCATGCACCCGGGCTGGAACATCAGCCTGTTTCACTACCGCAACCAGGGTGCCGACTACGGCAGGATCCTGGTCGGTCTGCAGGTTCCGGCGCAGGATGAAGACGCACTGACGCAGTTCCTGGACAGCCTGGGCTACCCGCATGTCGAGGAAACGCTCAACCCGGTGTACCGCCTGTTCCTGAACTGACGCTGTTGGCGCAGACGGCTCTCCGACGGGTTACCCACCGTTGGAGGGAGAACAACAACTCCTTACACTGCGCGGCTGCATGCAAGCCCCCACCTACTCCTGGAACGTCGCGCCCGCTGCCGATGCACGCTGGGAGCAAGGGCTGGCTCAGCGGCTGAGCCGTCTTGCGGCAGAAGGCGGCAGCCTGGGTGACCTGGAACCCGTCGCGCTGAAACTGGGGCTCATCCAGCGCTCCCTGGAGCCGCGGCTGCACCGGCCTCAGCTTGTGCTGGCGCTCGGTGACCACGGCCTGGCCACCGACGGTGTCCCCAAGCCACTGGGGCTCGACACCACAGTGCTGGCACGCAGGCTGTGCGATGGCCGGCTGCCGGTGAACGCCATCGCCCGCCAGCAGAGCATCGGCCTGACGATCCTGGATGTCGGCATGGCCGACACACTGCCGCCCCATCCATCGCTGGTGGCCAGAAAGGTCGCCCACGGTACGCGGCACGCCCGCATGGGGCAGGCCATGTCGCGTGAACAGGCGCTGTCGGCCATCCGCATCGGCGCCGAACTGGCGCACTCGCTGCCTGGCAATGCATTGCTGTGCGCCGGCCTGGGTGTGGGCGCGGCCGAAAGCGCCGCGCTGGTGCTGGCCCGCCTGACCGACACACCGGTGAACAGCCTGCTGCCCTGCGGCCCGCTGCGTGTCAGCCCGGCACGGGCCACCCGGATGCTTGCCGCCGCCCATGGCGCGCTGGCACGGCACCCCACTGCCCGGGAACCGGTCGAGGTTCTGGCCTGCCTGGGCGGTTTCGAGACGGCTGCCATGGCCGGTCTCATGCTGGCCGCGGCGCAATCACGGCGCCTGATCGTGGTCGATGGCCTCCCGGCGCTTGCAGCGCTCATGGCGGCCTCTCGCCTGGCGCCGCCCGTGGTGGACTACTGTGTCTTTGTGCGAAGCCAAGGCCAGCCCGCGCTGGACGAGGCACTGTCGCTGTTCAAGGCCAAGGTGGTCATGGAGGTCGGGCTGGATGCGCTCGACGGGACGGCTGCTGCCCTCGTGTGGCCCTTGCTCAGCAGTGCGCCACTCTGCCTGGCAGAGCTGGATCAGACGCCGCTCAGCCTGGCCCATGCCGGCGAAGCGCCTCGTGTTGGATATGACGGCGCGCCCACTGCGCAGGACAGGTCAATGGGCGCAGGCCTGTTGGCCCCTGGGATTCCGGCCGTGCAGACCGAGATGCACTTCCTTCCTGTCGACCGCTGAACCCTCCCGCAGAGGCGAATTCCGGCAACCGGACGCGCTGCGCAGGCTCAGTCGGTGCGGGGACCTGTCGGGTTCTGCCCCTGATCGGCCTGCGGCACGGGCTGGGGCGTCAGCATCTGCCCACCCCCCACATCGGAGACAGGCCCACCGCCATGGTCAGCCGGCGGACGGCCCTGCATCTGCCCGGCCAGATGCCCCGGCATCTGCCCTGCAAGAGGGCCCGGTGCCGCACCCGGAACCCCCGATGGCGGAGGAAGCGACCCTGTCGTGGCGGCGGCCAGCGGAGCCAGCTCCAGTGTGGTGGTCAGAGGACCACCGCGAGGGCCGAGGTCGACAGCGCGTGCACGCACCGCCAGGACCACGGTCTGGTCATCCACGGCGGCGCCGACCCGATAGGCCCGCGCGGGACGACCGTCCACCGCAATGACGGCCACCGATTTCGCGACCGCTGCCGGGCTGGGCGCCGCGACCAGGCCCACCAATGTGAAGCGGGCGTCGGCACGGACGGCAGTGACAGGCGTCTCCACCACCGGTGGCGCTGCACCCAGCAGCCGGGTGAGATCACCTCTCAGTGACGCGGTGGTATCGACTGCAACAGCATGTGCAGGCACGGGCCGGCCTGCCGACAGCAGGTTGAGCAGCCAGGCCGCGGCGGTACACGCGGCAACCGCCCACACCACAAATGCCAACCAACGGGAAACCATGCGCCGATTATGATCGACTGACCCCCTGCCGATATCCTGGAAATGAACTGTCAATTCCCTTCCCATTCGACACAGATGGCACCCCGCACGGGCCGCACGGGCCGCGTGCGGCCAGCCCGCGGCTTCACCCTGATCGAGATCTTGGTGGTGCTGGTGATCATCGGCGTGCTGGCCGCGCTGATCGCGCCCAACGTGCTTGACCGCGCGGGTGAAGCCAAGGTGACTGCCGCACGCACCGATGTGGGCAACCTCATGCAGGCCCTGAAGCTGTACAAGCTGGACAACCAACGCTTTCCCACCAGTGACCAAGGTCTTGAGGCCCTGGTGCGCAAACCCTCATCAGGCCCCGGGGCCAACAACTGGAAGCCCTACCTCGACAAGCTCCCCAAGGACCCCTGGGGGCAG
The DNA here is from genome assembly GCA_021298085.1 of Rubrivivax sp. Lineage (GTDB taxonomy): Bacteria > Pseudomonadota > Gammaproteobacteria > Burkholderiales > Burkholderiaceae_C > Rubrivivax. The sequence continues at coordinate 4,704 of JAJTDE010000048.1, read as the reverse complement.
CCCTACCAATATGCCAACCCGGGCTTGAATGGCGAAATCGACGTCTTCAGCTTCGGTGCCGACGGCAAGGCCGGCGGTGAGGGCAACGATGCCGATGTGGGCTCCTGGCAGTAACGCTCCGCGCCACGGGGCGCGTGGTTTCACGCTCATCGAACTGCTGGTGGTGGTGGCCATCGTGGGCCTGGCCAGCGCATTGGCCACACTGGCCATCCGTGACCCGCAGGCCCAGCGCCTGGACCAGGAAGCAGCCCGGCTGTCCTCATTGCTGGAGCAGGCTCGCGCGGAGTCGCGCACATCGGGTGTGGCGGTGGCCTGGATGCCGGTGGCCGCCACCGATGCCGACGCCTCTTCTGTGCAGGCTGCCGATTTCCGGTTTGTCGGCCTGAATGCCGCGATGCGGCTGCCCACCCGCTGGCTGGACGGCGCCACCTCCGCCAACCTGATGGGCTCGCGGGCCTTGATGCTGGGGCCCGAGCCCTTCATCGGCCCGCAGCGGGTCGTGCTGAGCCTGGGTGATCGGCGGCTTGAACTGGCCACCGACGGGCTGGGGCCGTTTGCCGTGCTCAGCGGTGAGTCACAGCCGCCATGACACCCACGCCGACCAAGGGCTTCACGCTGATTGAGGTGCTGGTGGCGCTGTCGATCATCGCCGTCACGCTGGCGGCCGGGATGCGCGCGGCCGGCGCCATCAGCGACAACGCACAACGCCTGACCGATGTCATGGCCGCCCAGTGGTGCGCCGAGAACGAGTTGACCGGGCTGCGGCTGTCACGCCAGTTTCCGGGCGTTGGTGACGCCACCTTCACCTGCGAACAGCTGGGCCGCAGCTTCTCGGGTGCGCTGGTCACACGGCCCACACCCAACCCCAACTTCCGCCGCGTGGAGGCGGTGGTGGCGGACGAACGCGGCCGCACGCTGTTCAACGTCTCCACGGTACTGGGGCGTTATTGATCATGCCCAGGCTCAGGCGGCATGCGCACGGCTTCACGCTGGTCGAGGTTCTGGTGGCACTGGCCATCATGGCGGTACTGGCAGCCCTCACGTGGCGCGGCATCGACGGCATGACACGGTCCCAGGAGGTCAGCCAGGCAGCGCTTGAACGTACAACGCGGCTGGGAACTGTCCTGCAGCAGTGGGAGCGCGACCTGCAGGCCGTGCAACAGGGCGCCGGTGTTCCGGCGTTGGCCTTTGATGGCGCCACCCTGCGGCTGACCCGCACCGCGGACAGCGGCCTGCAGCTGGTGGCCTGGAGCCTGCGCGACGGCGCGCTGTGGCGCTGGGCCAGCGCACCCCTGACCCGTTCTGCCGACATCCAGGAGCAGTGGTTTCGCAGCCAGCAGCTCCTGGGCGACGAGCCCGGCACGCTGAGGGTGCTGGGCGAGGTTGGCCAGATGCAGGTGTACTTCTACCGCAACAACGCTTGGACAAACGCGCAGAGCGCCGGTGATCAGGATGACACCGACAACCCCAACCCACCGTCGGGCAACCCCGTCACGCCGCAGCCACCGGCGGGCGGCGCCTCCGGCCCCGCGGCAGCGCCGGTGTCGGCCAGTGAGGCCTTGCCGGCCGGCGTCCGCCTGCAGCTGTCGTTCAGCACCGGCCAGCTGACCCGCGACGTGCTGCTGTCAGGCCAGGGCTACTGAGCATGGCTGCCCAGGCCGTCCCTCGTCGCCGGCAATCTGTCCGATCTCGCCAGGCTGGGGCCGCGCTGCTGTTGGCCCTGGTCGCCGTCACGCTGATCGTCACCCTGGCCGCCGGCATGGTCTGGCAGCAGCAGCGGGCGATCCAGGTCGAGGCCGCTGAACGTGCGCGCAGCCAGTCAGGGTGGATCCTGCTCGGTGCACTGGACTGGTCGCGCCTGATCCTGCGTGAAGATGGCCGCACCAGCAATGTCGACCATGCCGGTGAACCCTGGGCCACGCCGCTGGCTGAGGCTCGCCTGTCCACATTTCTGGCCGCCGGAAAGGACGGCGTGGCCGAGGACGAAGGCCCGGAAGCCTTCCTGGCCGGTGCCATCGAGGACGCGCAGTCGCGCTACAACCTGCGCAACCTGATGGCACCTGACGGCAAGGCCTACGAACTGGAGCTCGCCACGCTGTCGCGCCTGTGCGCCACCGCGGGCCTGCCGCCTGACGCAGCCACCCGGCTGGCACGCGCCTTGCGCACCGCTTGGCGGGTGACCGCTGCGACGGCGCCCACGGAGGAACGCAATCGTCCCGTGGCCATTCGCCGGCTGGAACAACTCGCCTGGCTCGACATCGAGCCCGGCGTCATCTCGGCGCTGCAGGCCAGCACAGACATCCTGCCCTCGCCGACACCGGTCAATGTGAACACCGCACCCCGCGAGGTGCTGGCGGCGGTGCTCGATGTCGATCTCGGGGTGGCTGAGCGCCTGGTGCAGCAGCGCCAGCGATCCCCCTATCGCAACCTGGAGCAGTTGACGCCACTGTTGCCCGAAGGCACCAAGCTGGACCCGCAGCGGGTGGCCATCGCCACGAGCCACTTTCTCGTCAGTGGGCGCCTGCGCCTGGAAGACCGCGTGCTGGAGGAGCGTTCGCTGGTCACCCGCCGGGGAACCGGCAATGGCGTCGAAGTGCTGACGCTGCACCGGGAACGACGCAGCCTGGACCTGAACCTTCCTTGACCCACCAGGGCGGCGCCCTGCCCAATTGCGCCGAACAGGTAAAGCTGAAACACGGCGTTGTCCCCGCGGTTGGGGCCCGCAGGCCAGGTGCTACGATGAACTGTTGATAAGCCCCTCATGTCCTTCCTTTGACCAGCCGCCAGCCCATCGATGATCCGGCTGGCGCCGTTTCATCCTGCTGCTGATGTCTGTCCTGGTCGTCCAGATTCCCCCCCGCAAACGGCTGGGCACCCACGCTCAGGCCGAGCCGTCCTCCGCCGGTGAAGGCGGCTCCAATGGCGTTCCTGCCGAGTGGCTCTGGGTCAAGACCGAGAACGGGCTGAACGTGCATCAGCAGGGTCATGACGCCCCTGCGCAAATGCCGCCGTCTGAAGCCGTGGTTGCCGTACTGTCTGAACTTGACGTCAGCTGGCACAGCCTGGTGTTGCCCAAGGCGCCGGCCGCCAAGCTCAAGGCAGCCTTGCTGGGGATGCTCGAAGAACAGCTGCTGAGCGATACCGACAGCGTCCACGTGTCGACATCCCCTGACGCGCAGCCGGGTGAACGCTGCTGGGTGGCCGTGGTGGACAAGCCCTGGCTTGCGCAGGTGTTGACAGCGTTTGAACGGCAGGGCGTGATAGTGGACAGGGTCGTGCCATCGGTCGTCCCCGGCGAACGCCCCCATGGGCATTTCTTCGACGCAGCGCCGCAAGGCGGCGACCCCGAACCCGCCTTGGCCATGGCAGACGCCAACGGCATCGTCTGCGTGCCCTTGTCAGGGAGCCTGGCCCGCGCGTTGTTGCCGCCCGCTGCCGCCCAGTCTGCGCGCTGGAGCTCGCCGCCGGCGGTGGCTGCGGTGGTCGAACGCTGGCTGGGTTCGCCGGTGACGCTGCGCAACCAGGGCGACCAGCTCCTGCACGCCGCAGCCTCCACCTGGAACCTGCGGCAGTTTGATCTAACGCCCCGTCTGCGCGGCAGCATGGCCATGCGCGACGCGTGGCGGCGCTTCATGCGCCCGAACTGGAAACCGGTTCGCTGGGGCTTTGCGGCGGTGTTGGCCGTGCAGTTGCTCGCGCTGAACCTGTGGGCGTTCAGCCACCGGCAGGAAGTGCAGGACAAGCAACGCGCGCAGTCAGCCTTGCTGACGGACGCCTACCCGCACGTCAAGCTCGTGCGCAATGCGCCGCTTCAGATGGAGCGTGAGACCGATCTTCTGCGGGCCGCTGCCGGCAAGCCCGGCAGCGGTGACCTGGAAACACTGATGGCCGCGGTCTCGTCCGCCTGGCCCGACGCGCAGGGGCCGATGCAGAACCTGCGTTTCCAGACGGGCCAGCTGTCGCTGTCGGCGGCGGGCTGGTCTACCGCGGACATCCGGCAGTTCTCAGAACGCCTGCAGCCCGCCGGCTGGACAGTCAATGCACAAGGGGGGCGTGTGGTGGTCACACGCAAGGCACCATGAGCGCGACACCCACACGGTCAGCGTCGCTGCCGGCCAACCGGCGCTCGGCGGGCAAGCCGTCCTTCGCTGAATCCGTGCGCGGATGGTGGGCCGGGCTGCAAGCCCGGGAACAGCAGGGGCTGATCCTGGGTGCCGCCGTGCTGACCCTGGCCGCGCTGTGGCTGCTGGCGGTGCAGCCGGCATGGCAGCTGCTGCGCCAGGCACCCAGCCGCCTGGCCACCCTGGACGCGCAGACACTCTCCATGCAACGCCTGGCGGCAGAGGCCAAGGGCCTGCGCGGCTCTCCGCAGGTGACACCGGCGCAATCGGCCGCTGCGCTCAGAGACGCCAGTGCGCGGCTGGGTACGGTTGCCAAGCTGTCCATCCAGGGCGACAGGGCCACGCTGACGGTGGAAGGCCTGTCCGCCGACGACCTGCGCGCCTGGCTGGCAGAAGTTCGCGGTGGGGCGCGGGCACGCGCCGTCGAAGCGCAACTCACACGCGGCCCGACGGGCTTTTCAGGGTCCATCACCCTGGCGCTGGCACCGGGAGCCGCGCCATGACAGGCAGGTGGCATTGATGTCCATCGTCAACAGGCTTCTTCGTCGCTGGCCCAGCAAGCGCCGGCAGCCGGTGGCCACGA
>JAJTDE010000343.1 GCA_021298085.1 Rubrivivax sp. | reverse complement strand
ATGAACCGGCGCATTCCCAACGGCGCCTGGTGCCTGTTCCGCGCCAACCCCACCGGCACGCGCCAGGGCAAGGTGGTGGTGGTTCAACACCGCAGCATCGACGACCCGGAGACTGGCGGGCGCTACACCGTCAAGGTCTATTCGAGCGAGAAGGTGGCTGATGACGACGGGGGCTGGCGGCACGAGCGCATCGTCTTGCGGCCGGATTCGGACAGGGCTGGGTACGAGCCGATCGAGATTCGGGTGGGGGAGGGGGATGAGGGGTTGGTGGTGGTGGCGGAGATGTTGATGGTGGTGCAGGATTAGGTGGGGCTGGTGTGTCGGGGTTGTGTGGTGGCGGCGGTGACGGCTGACGACTGGGCCGCGATCGCGATCCGTGGGTGCAGGGCAGCCGAAGGACGGACAGGAGCGGTCACCCGTGAACGACGCTTTTGTGGCAACGCTGCAAAGCTATCCTCCCTGCCATCAAGCTCTTGAACTTCCGTCGTTTGATTGAGGCAGCGCAATACCGGGTGCGCCGCCGCGCCTAGAGTCGGTTGGCACGTGGCAGGCGTGCGCTTGGTGCGCATCTGCCCGCATGCGATACGAGAGAGGCCCTCATGTTCTTTTCCAAGTACCCGGCGCGTCGCCGCCATTCCGTGCTGGCCACTGTCTCGCTGGCGCTTGCACTCGCGGCAGGTTCCACCGCCGCGCTCAAGCCCGCCGCCACCGCCACCGAAGTATTGACGCCTGCAACCACCGACACGCCGTCGCCTGCGACCGACGTGTCGTTGGAGATCCGGATCGAGACCTCCCGGCCCCAGCCGTACGTCGGCTCCGGCATCGGCATCACGGCCGAGTTCAAGAACACTTCCAAGAAGTCGGTGCTGTACTTGTCGAGCGAGACGACTACGCTGACGGCGCCGCCTGAACTCGAAGGTCCGCTGGAACAAATCCGCGGCCGGGAGGCCTTCTTTCCGACCGAGAACGATCAGTACCGGATCCAGCAGGCGGCGCGGCCCGGCAGCCGCGAGCCGATGCTGATCGCCATCCAGCCCGGTCGCGCGTACCGCGCCGTCTGGGTACTCGACAAGAAGGCGGACGAGCTCTACGAGGCGGCGGCGGCCAAGGCCGCCGCGAACGCCCTCGCGCAGGCCGCAGCCCAGGCCTCGAGCCCGGCCCAGGCGCACGCCGACAACACCACCGCGGCCCATGACGAGCGAGCATGGTGGCAACTCGGCGCACGGCTCAGGACGTCGCGGCTGTGGCAGCAGGTCAGTGCCGAAGCGCGCTACCTCTTCTTCGTGCCCGGCGACTACCGGGTGCTGGTGCAGGCGAAGGTGGGTGTCAACGAACCGCCGCAACTGGACAGGCACCGCTACTACACCGTGTCCGAGAACGCAATCGTGAAGATGGCCGCACCGCAGACGGTCATCATGCTGGGTGCCATGCTCGGCGGCCTGGTCAGCGTGTTCCTCTTTCCGCAGAGCCGGCCGAAGTCGGTGATCCTCGCCTATCGCCAAGGCGGGTTCGCGCCGGCGCTTGAGTCGACGTTTGGCCTGCTTTACAGCGTCGCCGGCGCCTGCCTGCTGAGCGCCATCGTCACGGTGATGCTGGCGCGGCTGTCGGAGAGCCAGTTCCTCGTGAAGATCAGCGTCAACGACTTCTGGGGCGCGGTCGTGGTGGGCTTCATTGCCCAGTACGCCGGTGTCTCGATCCTCGACAAGCTCGTGCCCGGGCGCGCGAAGGCGCGCCAGGAAGAAGCCAGCACCCAGGGCGGCGCCGAGACGAAGACGAAGGGCGCCGCCCCGACACCGGCCGGCGACAAGGACGACGACGCAAAACCTTGAACCGCCACCGGCCCCAGGAAATCGCGCCCGGGTTGGACACCATCTGGATGGGCTGTGCGGCCAGCAGCAAACGCAGCGGGACTGCCTGCCGTTGGGTGCCCTCCGTTGTGGGGCCACCTTCGGGGGCCTTGATGCATGTGTGACCGACCGCTTCGGGGCGACGAGTTCACGGTAGCGGGTGTCGCTGATGGGTCGAAACCAGTCAAGACCAGCGACGGCAGCTGTCCAGCCATACGCTCCCACGTCATCGCACCATGGAGGGTCAGCACCTTCTGCCCCGTTCGCGGCCCGCAACAGCGGCACTGGCCGTCCGATCAACGGGTAAGCCGGGTCGTTGAAACCCGGTGTCGACGGATGCCCTGGCGACACCAAGCTGTCAACCAGCGCCTCGTCGGCGGCGTCGATCACGCAGTCAAGCGCCGGCGCGTAGTCCAGCCATTGCGCCAGCTTACGCGGCCCGGCAATCACCGAACTGACGATGCGGTTCGCCAGCACCCAGGCCGTCGCGAAGTGCGCCAACGAAACTCCCTTGGCCTGCGCATGCGCCTGCAGGCGCTGTGCGACGGCCAGGGATTCGGAACGGAATTCGGTCTCCATCATCCGCTTGTCACCGCGGCCAGCGCGCGTGTCGGCTGCCGGTGCTGCGCCCGGCGGGTACTTGCCGGTCAGCACGCCACGTGCCACCGGGCTGTACGGCACCACGCCGATGCCGTGGTACTGGCACACAGGCAAGACTTCGACCTCGGGCATGCGGTTCAGCAGGTTGTAGTAGGGCTGGCAGACCACGGGCGCCGGCATGCCCAGGCGCGCCGCGAGGTGCACCATCTCGGCGATGCGCCATCCGCGGAAGTTCGACACACCCCAGTAGCGGATCTTGCCGCTGCGCAAGGCGTCGCCGAGTGCACGCAGCGGCTCCTCCAGGTTCATGCCCGGGTAGTCTCGGTGCAGGTAGTAGATGTCGATGTGGTCGGTGTGCAGACGGCGCAGGCTGTCCTCGAGCGCTCGCATCACCCACGCCCTCGAGTAGTGGCCGTGGTTGGGCGCTGCACCCATCGGGTTGCCGAGCTTGGTGGCCAGCACCCATTGCCGCTTCGGTCTGGTCACCAAACATCATGGTGCCCAGGCACAGGGCCGACACTTTCAGGTTGCTGGAGCCGAGGTTCTGGTAGCGCATGAGGGCCTTTCGAGAGGAAATAGAGTTCCCGCATGACACGTCCGCGGATGGCTCCCCTGTGCGGGTCATGAGGCGCTTGGTTGACGGCGGCCATTGGCCGCGGCCATTTTCATCTACCGTGGTCGACTCTGGCCGTGCGCCGTGCCGCACGCCTGGGTTGAAGCCAGCAGCAGCGGTCTTCCGCACTCGGCACGGATGTTTGCACTCCGGCGCTGAACCTGCGCGTTGGCCGCAGGATGCTCACGTGGATTGCAGCAGGCGAATCAGGATGTCGATCACGTCGGTGCCGTCGGGCGACTTCAGCCGGTGCTGGCGCAGTGTGCGCGCCAACTCGGCGCGCGCCAGCAACTGGGTGTCGGCGCGGATCAGCAGGCCGGCGATCGCACGCTGCACGTCGAGTGACCGCGCCTTGGGGAACAGGCCGGCGATCAGCTGCAGGCTTTGCGCATCGGCCAGGCGCTGACGCGCGAGCGACTCGAGGGCGCGCACCTGGGCGCTGGCAGCGGTCATGCCGGCGATCCCGGCCGTCACGGCGCGCAGTTCCTCCACGTCGGCCAGCGGACGGCGGCGCAGGTAGGCCTGCGCGATGGCGAGGTCCTCGGCCTGCGCGCTGGTGAGCGCACGAACGCTGCGCTGGTGGGCCTCAGCGTCGCCCAGGCACGCCAGCACGGCCGCGTGCGCAACCTGGCTGGTGCGCGGCGTGCCGGTGGCCAGCAGTTGCCGCGCCAACGCAGGTTGGCGGCCATGCGGGGATTCACAGGCCAGATCAACCTCGTTCTTGCCCAGGCTGCCACGGGCCATGCGGTCGGCGAGCACCCGCACCAACTCGGCCTGCTCCTGGGCGAGCGACAACCAGCCCAGCGTGCGCGCCAGGGCCATCATGCGGGTGTTGACGGAGGCGTCGTCGGCGTCGCGTGCAAACGCGAGGTAGCGGTCACGGGCCGGTTGGTCGCGCTCGATCGCCGCCAGCGCGGCGGCCACCTCGGGCACGCTGCGCTGAAGCGGGCCGATGGAGGCGACGTAGCGTTCCAGGTGGTCCAGGAACATGCGCACATCGGTCACGTCGCGCTGCAGCATCTCGTGCATGAAGCCGATCTTGCGCGCCACCGAGGGCCTGTCGTCGGCGAGGGTGCACATGTCGCGGCGAAAACCCGCATGCGGGTCGGCATCGGTCAGGCCTGAGACGGCGATCATCGAACTCGGGCCGAACAGCTTGAGCAGCGTCGCGCTGGGGCGGCCGCTGGCAACCTCACCGGCGGGGGCAGTCTGGAAATAGCGTTCGAGCAAGGGCCCGGCGCTGCGCCCGAGGGGTGCCTTCGAGGAAAAGCCGTAGAGCACGGGCACGTCCTTGAAGACGTGGCGCAGGCGATCTCGGTTGCTCTGGCCGTAGCGTTCGCTGAGCAGCGCCGACAAGCGGTCGGCATCGGCCTGCGTGTGGCCCGAGCGGCGCAGGCTGCGGCCCACCTCGGCCGACGCGGCATACCTCGGGTCTGACTTCAAGGTGTTGCAGCCGAACAGGTAGACCTCCTTGAGCTGCGAGAACAGCCCGTTGCCCGACGCGCTGCACGCCGCTTGCTGCATCTCGTGCACGGTGAGGAATTCGCGGTCGGTGAAGCGGTCGGTGTAGAACTCCGTGCCGTCGTCGAAATGGCCGGAAATGATGAGCGCGTCGCAGCTGATGCCGCGCCGGCGGGCCAATTCCAGCCAATCCGGCTGTCCGCGCTGCACCAGTTCGACGAACTGGTATTCACCATGGGGCAGGTGGCGCTGGAACGCATCCTTCTCGTCGGATGAGTTGATGGTGACGGTGCACACCGTCTTCGGCGCAGCGCTCGCGGCGGGCGACGCGGTCAAGGCCAGCAACACCAGCCAGGCGGCCGACGTGGCGAAGAACGATCGGCTCAGGCAATCAGGACGCAGCATGGCCGAGTGTTCCACGAGATGGGCCGGCCACACGAAGTGGCGTGTAACCGAACGCGCGCGCCGGCGCAATGCGCGGGTTTGGCGCCGCATTCAGTCTCCACGAGGTGTGGACGGGCCCCGGCCACGCCTTCGGCGTCAGTCCGGCTGCAGTCTGCGCAGCAGCGCGTCC
>JAJTDE010000195.1 GCA_021298085.1 Rubrivivax sp. | reverse complement strand
GCAAACTTCAAGCGCTTGAGCAGCGCCACCTCGTGGGTGAGCTTCTCGATGAGGGTCTGCTTGAAGACCGCCTCACGGTCGCGCTGCACGAGCAGCTCGCTCTTGGCCTGGACCTCGGCCATCAGCGACAACACCGCCTGCCGCGTGTGTGGATCCAGGGCGGCCATTTGCTGTGCGCTGAGCATAGGGACGAATGCCCCCTAACCTGTGACCCGAGCGCATCAGAACATTCGGCAATTGCACCGCTGCCATCCCTGGCCCCCTGCCAGTGGGTCGCATCGGGGTCAGATCACGCGGATGATGCCGGCCTCACCGATACGCTGCCAGGGCAGCCCAAGCACCAGCGCATCGAACTGCGCGCGCGACAACGCCAGCGTCGGCGAGGCCCCCGTCGACCAGGTGAACTTGCCAGCGTTCAGGCGCCGCAAGGCCAGCCAGACGGCGTCGATGCGGATCACCGCAGCAGATCCCGCAACCAGCTGGCGCAATCGCCGGCTGCCGCGATGGGCCAAGACAGCGTGATGGTGGTGGCGTTGCGCTGGAGCTCGATGCGAATGTCGTCGCCAGACTGTGATGGGACGGCCGGCATCGCCAAGGGGACAAAAGCCGGCCCGGAAGTGTGTTCAGAGCAGGCCACTCGGGTCGATACCGGCGGCGCTTCTGGTGATGGTGGAAGACAGGCCTGGGACTCGCGAATCCAGCGACGCAGCAGGTTCGCGTTGATGCCGCGCGACAGCGCCACGGCGGCCGTCGAGACGCCCGGCTGCACAGCCGCAGCGACACAGTCGGCCTTGAATTCATCACTGTGGGCGCGCCGACGCCGGCCAGGCGCAAGAGAAGGGGCTTCGCGAGTGTTCACGTGTCCACCAAGAATTGAGGTGGACACGAGCATCCTTCGACTCTACGGCCGGTTCAAGGTGAGTTGGCCGGACGGATACGCTGGACGGCATCGGCGTGCAAGACATCGCATCGGGCCGTTCGGTCGATGTGGACACGGTCTTTCGCATCGCCTCGATGACCAAGGCGTTCACGGCGCTCACCGTCCTCTCTCTTCGCGACGGCGGTCTCATCCGCCTGGATGCGGCGGCCGAGGACTCCGTGCCCGAGATGCGGGCATGGCCGTATCCGACACAGGATTCACCCCGCATCCGTGTCCGCGACCTGCTGCACCACAACGCCGGTTTTATCAGCGACGACCCGTGGGGTGACCGCCAGAACCCGATGACCGAAGCCGACTTCAGGGCGCTGCTGCACGCGGGTGTGCCGTTCAGCCGGCCACCGGGCACGGCGATGGAGTACTCGAACCTGGGGTATGCGCTGCTCGGGCGCATCGTGGCCAGTGTCACCGGGCGTCCGTTTGCCGAGGTCGTGGCCGACACGCTGTTGCGTCCATTGGGCATGACGGCTTCCGGTTTTGAGCCTGGCGAAGTGCCGGCCGACAAAGGGGGTTGGGCTACCGACGGACCGCGCAGGCCTGGCAGCGAGAACCTGACATGCCCCATGGCGCCTTCAGCCCCATGGATGACCTGCTGACCAGCGCGCGCGACTATGCCCGCTGGGTGGCTTTCCTGCTGGATGCCTGGCCGCCGCGGGATGCGCCGGACAACGGCCCGGTGAAGCGCGCCACGGTGCGGGAGATGGTGCAGGGCGCCAACTTCGTGAACCTGCTGCCAGGACGTTCCGGCCTCGATGGCCCGGGGCCTGGGCGCGCGGGGGCGTATGCGATGGGGCTGAACGCCGTGGCCGACCCCGCGCTGGGCCTGATCCTGTCACATGCCGGTGGCTACCCAGGTTATGGGTCGTACATCTCAGCGGCCATTTCACGCGGCCGTGCAGTCACGGCCGGATCACCGGCCACGTGCTGCTGGCGCCGACACGCCCGCCGCGGATCCAGGAGATCCGGCTGAACCACCACGAGGCTCCTTGGCGCAGGGTTTCGAGGCCGGTTGACGGTCAGGCGGCTTCGGCTGCCGTGCTGGCGAGAACAACGCCCAGGGGCAAGGGTACCCCGTCCCTACAATCTGTGGATGCCCTTCATCCACCTGCGCGCGCACACCGAGTACTCCGTCGTGGATGGCACCTTGCGGGTGGACGACGTCGCCGCCGCGGCCAAGGCCGATGGCCAGCCCGCGCTGGCCATCACCGACCTGGCCAACCTGTTTGGTGCCATCAAGTTCTACAAGGCCTGCCGCGGCAAGGGCATCCAGCCCTTGATCGGCGCTGACCTGTGGATGCAGCCCGAACCGGGGGACAAACAACCTTCGCGGTTGCTGGTGCTGGTGCAGAACCGCCAGGGCTACCTGAACCTCAGTGAACTGCTCGCCCGGGCCTGGACGACCAACGTCCAGAAGGCCCAGGCCTGGGTGCGCTGGGAATGGTTGGATACGCTGGGTGAGGGTCTGATTGCCCTGTCCGGCGCCGAGCACGGCGCTGTCGGGCAGGCGCTGCTGGCTGGCGACACCGCGCGGGCCGAGGCGCTGGCGCAGCGCACCGCTGCGCAGTTTCCGCAGCGCTTCTACCTGGAGCTGCAGCGGGCTGGTTTGCCAGGCCAGGAGGCGCTGGTCCATGCCACGGTGCCGCTGGCCGCACGCCTGCAGTTGCCGGTGGTGGCCACCCACCCGATGCAGTTCCTCACGCCCGACGACTTCGACGCCCATGAGGCGCGGGTCTGCGTGGCCGAAGGCGAGACGCTGGCCAACCCCCGCCGTGTCAAGCGCTTCACCCCCCAGCAGCACTTCAAGACCCAGGCTGAGATGGAGGCCCTGTTTGCCGATGTGCCGTCGGCGGTGGCCAACACCGTGCAGATCGCGCGGCGCTGCGCCCTGACCCTGACGTTGGGCAAGCCGCAGTTGCCCAACTTTCCAACCCCGCTGCTGCCCGACGGCACGCCCATGCCCATCGAGCAGTTCTTCAGGGAACAGTCGCTGCAGGGGCTGGAACAACGCCTGGTGCAGCTGTACCCCGACGCTGCGTTGCGCGACAGCAAGCGCCCGGGTTACCTCGAACGCCTGGAGTTCGAGATCACCACCATCCTGAAGATGGGCTTCCCGGGCTACTTCCTGATCGTCGGCGACTTCATCAACTGGGCCAAGAACCACGGCTGCCCCGTGGGGCCGGGGCGGGGCTCAGGCGCTGGTTCCCTGGTGGCCTATGCGATGGGCATCACCGACCTGGACCCGCTGGCCTACAACCTGCTGTTCGAACGTTTCCTGAACCCCGAACGGGTCTCGATGCCCGACTTCGACATCGATTTCTGCCAGGGCAACCGGGACCGCGTCATCGACTACGTCAAGGAAAAGTACGGCCGTGACGCCGTCAGCCAGATCGCTACCTTCGGCACCATGGCGGCCAAGGCCGCCTTGCGTGACGTGGGCCGGGTGCTGGGCATGGGCTACGGGCATGTGGACAGCATCGCCAAGCTCATTCCCGCCCCGCCGGGCAAGACGGTGACGTTGGCGAAGGTGCCGGACAAGCCCGACGATGGCTTGATCTACGCCCGCAAGGAAGCGCCCGAGCTGGAACAGCGCGAAGCCGCCGAGGAAGAGGTGGCCGAGCTGCTGGCGCTGGCCACCCGCGTCGAGGGCATGGTGCGCAACGTGGGCATGCACGCCGGCGGTGTGTTGATTGCCCCGGGCAAGATCACCGACTTCTGCCCGCTGTACCAGCAACCCGGCAGCGACAGCGCCGTCAGCCAGTACGACAAGGACGATGTCGAGGCCATCGGGCTGGTGAAGTTTGACTTTCTGGGCCTGGCCACACTCACCATCCTGGAGCTCGCCAAGGACTTCATCCGCGCGCGCCGCAAGGGCCGTGAAGCCTTTGCCTACGAGACGCTGCCGCTGGACGACGCCAAGGTCTACAAGCTGTTTGCCGAAGGCCGCACCGAAGCGGTGTTCCAGTTTGAATCGGGCGGCATGCAGCGCATGCTGCGCGAAGCCAAGCCCAGCCGCCTGGAAGACCTGATCGCCCTGAACGCGATGTTCCGCCCGGGCCCGATGGAGAACATCCCCAGCTTCTGCCTGCGCAAGCATGGCAAGGAGACGATTGAATACCCGCACGCGCTGCTGGAGCAGGTGCTGTCGGAAACCTACGGCATCTTTGTCTACCAGGAACAGGTGATGCAGGCGGCCCAGCTGATGGGCGGCTATTCACTCGGCGGCGCCGACATGCTGCGGCGGGCCATGGGCAAGAAGAAGCCCGAGGAGATGGCCCAGCACCGCGGCATCTTCCGCGAGGGCGCGGCCAAGCAGACCATCAGTGCCGAGAAGGCCGACGAAGTCTTCGACTTGATGGAGAAGTTTGCGGGCTACGGCTTCAACAAGAGCCATGCCGCTGCCTATTCGCTGCTGGCCTATCACACGGCCTGGATCAAGGTCCACTGCACGGCGGAGTTCTATGCCGCCAACATGACGGTGGAAGTGGACGACACCGACAAGCTCAAGGTGTTGCTGGACGACGCCAAGGGCTTTGGCGTGGCCTTTGAACCACCGGATGTCAACCGTGGTGTCTGGCGCTTCGAGCCCATCTCTGATCAGTTGGTGCGTTATGGCCTCGGGGCTGTCAAGGGCACGGGCCAGGGCGCCATCGAGGCCATCCTGGCCGCCCGGGAAGGTTCAGCCAGCCACGAAGGCAAGGGCGGCGGCCCGTTCAGGAGCCTGTTTGACTTCTGCGCCCGGGTGGACCGCCAGCGGGTCAACAAGCGCGTGGTCGAAGCGCTGATCAAGGCCGGTGCCTTTGACGCGCTGCACCCAGACCGCGCCAGTACGCTGGCCAGTGTGTCACTCGCCTTCGAGTGGGCCGACGCCCAGGAAGCCAATGCCCTTCAGGCCGGGCTGTTCGACTTTGGCGACGCAGACAGCCACGGTTCATCCACACAGGAACCCGCCCTGGCCCACGCCGAGCCGCTGGGCCTGCGTGAACGTCTGATGCTGGAGAAGACCGCGCTGGGCTTCTACCTGAGTGGGCATCTGTTCGACGAGCATGGCGACGAGGTACGGCGCTTTGTGAAGCGGCGTCTGGCTGACCTGACCGATTCGCGCGAGCCGCAGCTGCTGGCCGGCATCATCAGTGGCCTGCGCGTGGTCAATGGCCAGCGCGGCCGGGCGGCGATCTTCAAGCTGGACGACACCACCGGGCACATCGAGGCCGTGGTCAATGAAGAGCTGCTGGACGCCCAGCGTGAGCTGCTGGCCGACGACGCACTCATCATGGCCCAGGGCAAGGTGCAGCTGGACCGCTTCTCCGGCGGCCTTCGCTTCACGGTGCAGCAGCTCTGGGACTTGCCCCATGCCCGCGCCCGCTTCGGCCGCCACCTGATGCTGCAGGCAGGCCATGCACCTCTGCCCGTGGCCGACGTCCTGCGCACCTGGCCGGCACGCCACCAGGACACCGACCACGGCGTGCTGGTGCAGGGCCTGGGCATCCGCGTGAATATCCAGCGAACACACGCCGTGGGCGAGCTGGACCTGGGCGAAGAGGCCCGCTTCTGGCCCTGCGACGAGGCCCTGGCCCGCTGGCGGCAGCTGGCCCAGGCCGGCCAGGCGCAGGTGGTGTACGACTGAGCGGGCGCGTTCAGCGTTGGGCCGCAGCCGGTGCAGCGTTGGCGGGTTTGGCGGGTTTGACGTCAGCCGCTGCAGCCGGTTTGGCGGGCTTGGCGTTCTTGGCTGCATCACCGGCGGCCTTGTAGCTGCTGCCGTTGACCGTCAGCCCTGCCTGCGAGAGGCGGTCAGCGCTGCGCGGGCCGATGCCCACCACGCGGTCGACCAGGTCGTCCCAGTTGCGGAACTCACCGGTCTTGCGCGCGTCCAGGATGCGCTCCGACAGGCTGGGGCCGACGCCGGGCACAGCTTCCAGTTCGGCACGGCTGGCCTTGTTGGCGTCGGTGGCGGCATGGGCGGCGAGGGCCAGCAGCGAGGCGCTGAAGACGGCGACAACGGCGGCGATAAAACGGTTCAACATGATCAGGCTCCTTCTTGCGTTGATGCCCGGCCATCCGCGGCAGGGCTGAACGCATTGTTCGAAAGAGACGCTGCTGCGCGAACCCGCCGCCGGGTGAGGCGACAGGGGCTGCCAGCGGGGGCCTGCGGAAGAGGGGCCAGCGCAGGGGGGCTACCCCCGGGGGGGTAAGGTTTCGAAGGCCTTCAGGGCGGCGTCCACCGAGGGCCATTGCGGCCAGCCGCTGAGCACCCGCACCTGCGGCCCCCACGGGCGCCACTTCGCCACCGGTGTGGGGCCCAGCACACTCAGCAGGGGTGTGCCCACGGCCGCAGCGATATGGCCTGGCCCGGTGTCGTTGGACACCATCTGGCGGGCACCTTCGATCAAGGCCGCATAGGCGGCCAGGCCCAGGCCCGGGATCACGTGCAGGCCGTCGTAGCCGCTGCGCGCGGTGGTGAGCTCGTCAGGGCCGGGGCACAGCACCAACGTATGCCCGGCGCGCTGCAGCTGACGCGCAAAGTCGCCAAACGCGGGCCAGTGCTTGTCGTGCCCGTCGATGGGGCCGCCCCCAAAGGGGCACAGCACCGTGTAGGCACCGTCGACACCCGCCGCGGCCAGGTGCTGGCGGGCCTCGGCGCGCGCCTGCTCGTCCAGCGGCAGCTGCAGCAGGGCCGGCGGGCGGGCATCCACATCGCCGCTCAGCGCCGTCGCCAGCCGCCAGTAACGTTCAAGTTCATGCTCATTGTCCAGCAGGGGCAGGCTGCGCCTGAGCAGCAGGCTGCGGCCCTCCTTGCGAAAGCCCAGGGCCCGCAGAGAACGAATAGGGAAACAGCAGCATGTTCACGCGCCGCTCGAAGCCAGGGTCGATGCCACGTGCATACAGGCGCTGCTGCTGCAACTGTTCCTGGCGGGCGTGGCCGTTGTCGGCCAGCACCTCCACCGGCCAACCCGTGGCGCGCAGCAGCTCAGGCGCCCAGCGCTTGCCGATCAGGCGCAGCGCGTAGCCTTGCGTCTGCAGGTGCTGCAGGGCCGGCAGGCTCAGCACCACGTCGCCCACCCAGTTGCGCAGGCGCACGATCAGCGGTTTGGCCTGGGGTGAGGGGTGGCTCATGGGCGGGTGCCGGTGGGGGTGGTGGACGTGATCATCGGACGCCGGCTGCTGGGTTGTCCAGCGCATGGGCCGCCGGCCGGCCAGGCAACGCGAGCCAGGCCTGCAGCACGGCCTCAGGCCGCAGGCTGTCAACGCGCGCCTGCGCATCGGGTTCGCGGGATCCCAGGCAGTGCACCGTGGCCTGGGGCGCCCGCGGCTTCCAGTTGCCCCACCCGGCACTGCCGTACAGCACCACCAGCGGGCAATCGAGTGCCGCTGCCAGGTGGGCGGGGCCGGTGTCCACCGTCACCATGCTGTGTGCCCGCTCGGCCAGCACGGCCAGGCGCGGCAGGCTCAGCTGCTCGCGCGCCAGGTTGACGATGCGCACGCCGGTCGGCAGCGGCCCCGCGGCCTGCAGCACGTCTTCGGCCACGGAGCTCTCCGCCGTCGAGCCGCAGACGCCGATCACCGCGCCCTCGGGTGCATCGGCCAGCCGCTGGGCCACGCCGCGCGCCACCTGCCCCCAGTGGCCGGCATCCCAGTGCTTGTCGGAGTAGGCCGTGGCGAGCTTGCCGCGGCGGTGGGTTTTCTTGTTGCCGGGCTGCATCAGCACCAGTG
>JAJTDE010000342.1 GCA_021298085.1 Rubrivivax sp. | reverse complement strand
GCGCGGAGTCCTTTGCCGTGTATTCCACGCTCGACCTGTTCCGCTATTCCTCGCAAGGGGTGCGAGACCTGCGTGTCGGCCAGCCGGCCGGCTTCTCCATCGACGGCGGCATCAACCGCATCGAATCGTTCTCCACCGGTGTCTACAACGGCGACGGCTGGCAGGCCAGCCACTTTCTGGCGGGCCAGCCGCACCTGATGAACCCCTTCGGCTTTGTCGGCACGCAGGTGGACCCCTCGGCCGTGGACATGCTGGCCTTTGATGTCATCGGCTGGGACGCCGTGCGGCCCGTGCCCGAGCCCGCAGCCCCGGCGCTGATGGCGCTCAGCCTGCTGGGCCTGGTGCTGGCCCGACGGAGACAGCGCGCTGCCCGCTGAGGTCATCGCAGGTCGACGGAGGGGTCGAACTTGGCACGCTTGGTGGCGAAGTAGGCCTTCACATTGCGCACATTGGCGTTCTGCGTGAACAGCCGCTGGGCCAGTTGCTGGTAGGCCTGCATGTCGTGCACATGCAGCACCAGCACAAAGTCCGGCCCCGGGCTGACGCGCCAGCACTGCTGCACCGCCCGTTCAGCCACCGCCAGTGCTTCGAAGCTGTCCAGGTGCTCGGCGCCCTGGCGGTCCAGCGAGACCTCCACCAAGGCCTGCAGCCCGAGGGGCAGGCCGGCTGGTTGGAGCGGGCGGCGTCCTGCTGCAGCAGGCTCAGCAGCTTGAGGTCAGTGGCATCCAGTTCGGGGGTCATTGGCAGAAAATTTCATCATGAAGCTGTTTGGTAAAGAATACTTCCGCTGCTTTCACGTTGGGTAACAGGATTTCGTTTCTGCGCGAATTTTGCAAGAAAACTGTTCGTCTGTCCTCCTATGCTGCCGCCCAACATCAGCCAGGCCCGGTCTCGGGCCGTTGAACCGGAGCAACCGCATGTGTGGCATCGTCGGCGCCGTCAGCCAGCGCAACATCGTTTCCATCCTCGTCGAAGGCCTGAAGCGCCTGGAATACCGGGGTTATGACAGCTGCGGCGTCGCCGTGCACCAGGATGGCCAGCTGCGGCGTGCCCGCAGCACCTCGCGCGTGGCCGAGTTGCAGGACATCCAGGCCGGCACCGGCATTGCCCACACCCGCTGGGCCACCCACGGCGCGCCTGCCGTGCACAACGCCCACCCGCACTTTTCGGCCGGCCCCGGCGCCACCGCCGACGCGCAGGGCGTGATTGCGCTGGTGCACAACGGCATCATCGAGAACCACGACGAGCTGCGGGCCGAGCTGAAGGCACGGGGCTATGTCTTCACCAGCCAGACCGACACCGAGGTGATCGCCCACCTGGTGCACCACCACTACGAAGGTGACCTCTTCGAGGCCGTGCAGCGTGCCGTGCTGCGCCTGAAGGGTGCCTACGCGATTGCCGTGTTCTGCCGCGACGAGCCGCAGCGGGTGGTGGGTGCGCGCGAAGGCTCGCCGCTGGTGATGGGCGTGGGCACCGGCGAGCGTGCGGGCGAACACTTTCTGGCCAGCGACGCCATGGCCCTGGCCGGCGTCACCGACCAGATCGTCTACCTGGAAGAAGGAGACGTGGTCGACCTGCAGATTGGCAAGACCTGGATCACCTCGCGCGGTGCCGACGGCCGCTTCCAGCGGGTGGAGCGCCCCGTGCGCACCGTGCAGGCCCACACCGGCGCGGCCGAGCTGGGCCCGTACCGCCATTACATGCAAAAGGAGATCTTCGAGCAGCCCAAGGCGATTGCCGACACGCTGGACGCCGTGGAAGGCATCAGCCCCGAGCTGTTTGGTGACGGGGCCTACCGGGTGTTCAAGGACGTCGACCGCGTGCTGATCCTGGCCTGCGGCACCAGCTACTACGCCGGGTCCACCGCCAAGTACTGGCTGGAGAGCATCGCCCGCATTCCGTGCCAGGTGGAGATTGCCAGCGAATACCGCTACCGCGACAGCGTGCCCGACCCGCGCACGCTGGTGGTCACCATCACACAGAGTGGCGAGACGGCCGACACCCTGGCCGCGCTCAAACATGCCCGTTCACTGGGCATGGAACAAACGCTGACGATCTGCAACGTCGGCACCAGCGCCATGGTGCGCGAGTGCCGCTTCAGCTTCATCACGCGCGCCGGTGCCGAGATTGGCGTGGCCAGCACCAAGGCTTTCACCACGCAGCTGGTGGGCCTGTACCTGCTGACGCTGGCGCTGGCCCAGGTGCGTGGCCGGCTGGACGATGCCCAGGAAGCGGCCGCGCTGAAAGAGCTGCGCCACCTGCCCGTGGCCGTGCAGGCCGTGCTGGCGCTGGAGCCGCAGGTCATCAGCTGGAGTGAAGAGTTCGCCAAGAAGGAAAATGCCCTCTTCCTGGGCCGTGGTCTGCACTACCCGGTGGCGCTGGAAGGTGCGCTGAAGCTCAAGGAGATCAGCTACATCCACGCCGAGGCCTACCCCGCCGGCGAACTCAAGCACGGCCCGCTGGCCCTGGTAACGGCAGCGATGCCCGTGGTCACCGTGGCCCCCAACGATGCCCTGCTGGAAAAGCTCAAGAGCAACATGCAGGAAGTCCGCGCGCGCGGCGGTGAACTGTTTGTGTTTGCCGACAGCGACACCCACATCGCCAACGACACCGGCGTTCACGTGATCCGCATGCCCGAGCACTACGGCCCGCTCAGCCCCATCCTGCACGTGGTGCCGCTGCAGCTGCTGGCGTACCACACCGCCTGCGCCAGGGGGACGGATGTGGACAAACCCCGCAACCTCGCGAAGAGCGTGACCGTCGAGTAACGACGGACATGCTCGCATTGACTTGTTGTTTGTTCAGAATAAAGTCGTAACCCTGACAATAAAGTCGTAAAAGCCGGCGGGTTGTTGATAAAAAAGTCGTACATCAGGAACCCAGCCGGTCATTCCCGCGCGTAGGCCCTGCATGCCCTGCGTTTGTGTGCAGCAGCAGTTTCAGAGGCACTTCAACTGGCTGGAAGGCGGCTCCCCGCAAGAACCGCGATGCCAACCAAACGGCTTGCCTTGATCCAGAGGCGAGCCGTGGCCTACGGCGCGCCTGCTCCGACCTTGGTGTTTTGCAACTCTGTGTCGATTTTCGCGGCGCTGTGTCGACTACCCGAAAGGGCGGCAGGGGCTGGCTTTGCAACTCTGTGTCGACTCCTGGCCTCAGCCCTGACCGTTGGTCATGGTGTTGCGAAGTCGTCACCCCTGAAGAATCACTAAGCCATTGATTTCATTGGACATTCTTCCCTTCCGGAGCTACTATTTCTCCCAGTTTGAGGCCGCCGA
>JAJTDE010000194.1 GCA_021298085.1 Rubrivivax sp. | reverse complement strand
TGTGCATGACGGCAAACGGCACGGTGCATCCCCGGGGCGAACGATTCTTCCTCGGTAGTGGCGTCGTGCTGGCGCTGCTGTTGCTGGCACCCACAGTGGCCCTGCGCAAGGACACCCAGGCCCTCTGGCTGAGCCTGGCCCAGGAACATGCGCAGCCCATGGCCTGGGCCGGCTGGGCATTGACGGTCGCGCTGCTGAGCGGGTTCTTGCTCCATGCCAGGCGTCTGCAGACCCAAGGCCTGGCCGGCTGGGAAACGCGGGTGGCCATGGTTCGGCGCCTGACGGCCAAGCATGTCGTGTTGCCCGAGGACACACCCTCCACCCTCGACGACGCAGCCGCCTGCCCTGCCGACTTGAACCTGTTTGTCATGCCCGGGCGCAACCGGCCTTCTCGGCGCGAATGGGGCCAGGGGCTGGGCCATGCACTGGCATTTGGCCTGTACCTGAGCTTCTTCTACAAGCTCGATGTCACGCCGCTGCTCGCGTTTGGCCTGTGCGCTTACATGGCCCTGCCCGCACCCGCCCTCGACGCGGGGAGCCTGTCGCCCCGCGCGATGCTGCTGCCAGGCGGGCTGTACCGCCAGCGCCTGATGCGCCAACTGCTGCTCACCAGCCTCCTGCGCACGGTGCCAAGGCTGATGATCATGGGTGCACTGGGCGGGCTGGTGCTGTGGTCCACCACCCCTGTCAACGCGGTGGAGCTCCTGGCCATCGGCATGGCTGCCCTGGGCGGACTGGCCCTGACCCTGCCCATGCCACTGTGTGCGCTGGCCTGGCGCTGGGCGCCTTGGGCCAGCCCTCTGGCCTCCACGCTGGGTGCCGTGAGCCTGCCCATGCTCACGGTGCTGCTGTGGGACGGAGCCGCCATCTGGCGCCCGCTGCAGACACCGCAGGCCTGGCTGGCCTGGGGCGCGGTCACAATCGTGGCGAGTGTGCTGATCGGCGCTGCGCTGGCGGCCGTTGCCCGACGAGCGCTGCAGCACCTGGACTTCGCCCACATGGGCACCACCACCTCGACGACGTCGCCCAGCACGGCCGGCCCCTGACGACAACACCGCCGGCTCCAGCCCCCTTTTGCACACCATCGCCCCGCATCTTTCAGCAACGCATCCTGAAGTCCGCCAGCGCCTTGCGGTCGGCCGGTCTTCAGGAAGACGGGGTGCTGGCCCTGCTGATGCCCAATGGCCCCGAAGCGCTGGAGCTGATGCTGGCCGCACGCTGGCTGGGCGCGCGCTGGTGCCCCATCAACTGGCACTTCAAGACCGACGAGGTGCAGTACATCCTGGCCAACAGCGGCGCACGCCTCTGGGTGGCGGATGCCACGTTGCTGGCACAGCTGCCGGGGCTGAATACCCAGGGCCTGACCACCCTGTTGCACGGGGGCGATAGCAACCCGTGGGCCCACCTGCGCGACGCCGCTGCGCCCCTGGAAGAACCCGCGCGTGCACCCCGTGGCGCAATGTTCTACACCTCAGGCACCACCGGGCGGCCCAAGGGCATCCTGCGTGACGCGGCCACGCCAGAACAGGCCGCGCGCAGCCAGGCGGTGCTGCGGCAGGTGCTGGGCCTCACGCCGGGCATGCGTGCGCTGGTGAGTGCGCCGATGTACCACAGCGCCCCCAACTCCTACTGTGTGGGTGCGGCGCTGGACGACGCCACGCTCTTCATCGAACCCCGGTTTGATGCCGAACACACGCTGCACCTGATCGAACAGCACCGCCTGACCCACGCCTACCTGGTGCCCACCATGTACGTGCGGCTGCTGGCACTGCCTGACGCGGTGCAACAGCGCTACGACGTCAGCTCCATGCGCTTTGTCGCCTCCACCGGCTCGCCCTGCCCGCCCGATGTCAAGCGCGCGATGATTGCCTGGTGGGGGCCTGTCATCCACGAGGCCTACGGCGCCAGCGAACTGGGCTACATGACGCTGCAGACCAGCGGCGACGCGCTGCTGAAGCCCGGCTCCGCGGGCCGGCCGCTGCCGGGCGTGGAGATCGCCATCCTGGACGACGAGGGCCGCGAACGGCCCCAAGGCCAAGCCGGCCTGATCTACGTGCGGCAGCCGGCCTTTGCCAACTTCAGCTACATCGGCAATGCCGAGGCGCGGCAGCGCATCGAGCGCAACGGCAAGATGACGCTGGGTGACATCGGCTACCTGGACGAAGACGGCTACCTGTTCATCGTGGACCGCAGCGCCGACATGGTGATCTCAGGCGGGGTGAATATCTACCCGGCGGAAATAGAAGCAGTCTTGCAGTCAATGCCAGGCGTGGCCGACGCCGCCGTCTTTGGCATCCCTGACGACGAATACGGTGAAACGTTGGCCGCCGCGGTACAGGCACGGCCTGGCGCCATGCTGACACCGGAGGCAGTGCGCAGCTTTCTGGCGCCACGCCTGGCCGGCTACAAGGTGCCCCGCACCGTGACCTTCCACGAACAGCTGCCGCGCGAAGACAGCGGCAAGATCTTCAAGCGCAAGCTGCGCGAGCCCTACTGGGCCGGGCGCCAGCGCCGCGTGTGAAGAGGGCTGGCATGCGCGTTGGCCACCAGCCCCTCCCCGCACCTCAGTCCAGCTTGATGCCCAGGTCAACGGCCAGCTTGATCCACACCGGCACGTCACGCGCCCAGTCGGCCCGGGTGTCGGCCAGGTTCTTGGGCTTGTTCGGAATCGCGAATGATTCACGGATCTGCGCTGCGCGTGCGGTGTTGGCACCTTCCACCACCACCTGAGACAGCGCCTGCAGCACGGCCTCGGGCGTGCCGGCCGGGGCCATCAGCGGCAGGCCACCTTCCAGCTGCACCAGGCGCCCCGCCACGCCCTGCTCCACCAGCGTGGGCACATCGGGCAGCTTCGGGCTGCGGTAGGAGCCCGTCACGCCAATGGCCTTCACGCCCCGTGAGGCCACCGTGTTGAACGACTGGAAGCTGCCGATGGCGGCCGTCAGCTGGCCACCGGCCAGGTCCACCCACATCGGCGATTCGCCCTTGTAGTTGATGGTCTGCAGCTGGGTGCCGTCGTTGCGGTTCATCTGGTCGGCCACCATCTGCGGGTAGGCGCCGGGTGCGTAGCTGCCCATGTTGCTCGGGTTGGTCTTGGCATGGGCCACCAGTTCACGGTAGCTGCGGATGCCCAGTTTCTCTGGCACACCCAGCACCAGCGGGCCCGACGGGAAGAAGGCCACGGGGACCAGGTCCTTGTCGAGGTTGTAGGGCAGCTTGGTGTACAGGACACGGTTCTGCCAGACGGTACCCGAGGTGGTCATCAGCAAGGTGTAGCCATCGGGCGGGGCCTTGGCCACGGCGTCGATGGCAATCACCGCACCGGCGCCCGGGCGGTTTTCCACCACGGCAGGCACACCAAACTTCGCCGTCAGGTGCTCGGCGTACAGGCGTGCGTAGGCGTCGGTCAGGCCACCGGGCGGGAAGGCCACGATGATGCGGATGGGCTTGCTGGGCCAGCTGCCCTCCGCGCGCTTGGCGGGCTTGATCTCGGTCGTCTGGGCCCCAGCCAGTGGCACCGTGGCGAGGCTCAACAGGGCGGCGGCAACGGCCAGCAGGTGGCGGCGCGCCGGGTGAGAGGTCAGGGGCATGGTGGTCTCCAGTGGGCGTGTGGACGATGGGCTTGTCGGCGGGCCCGGCATGAACCTGCCCGGAACCCGCAACCCGCAACGCAGGCGGGCTGTCGCCATCTTCGCTCACTGCGCGCGGCTCGGACAGGCGCGTCAACCCGGCCTGTGCTGCAGCAGCGCGTTGGACGGTCGAAGCCGCTAGCCCCTGCCCCACAGCTGCGCCAGCCGTGCGTCACGCCCGCACGAGCTGCGGTAGTACTTGTAGCGCACCGGGTTCTTCAGGTAGTAGTCCTGGTGGTAGTCCTCGGCGGGGTAGAACGTTCCGGCCAGGACAACCTCGGTCACGATCGGGTCCTTGAAGGGCTTGGTCCTTTCCAGGTCGGCCCTGCTCTTGCGCGATTCGGCCAGCTGGGTGGCATCCACCGCAAAGATGGCCGTGCGGTAGGGTGAACCGGCATCGCAGAACTGCCTGTCCTTGGTGGTCGGGTCAATGGTGCGCCAGTAGTGGGCCAACAGTTGTTCGTAGCTGATGCGGCGAGGGTCGAAGACGATCTCCACCGCCTCGGCATGGCCCGTGACCTTGTTCGCCACCTGTTCATAGGTGGGCTTGGCCACCGTGCCGCCGATGTAGCCGGAGGTGGTGGACAACACGCCGGGCAGCTTGTCGAAATCGGCCTCGACGCACCAGAAGCAGCCCCCGGCCAGGATGGCGCGTGCCGTGCCCTGGGTGGGAGGGCCGCCCGCCTGGGCCTGCTGCACGGGGGCCTGCTGCCCCTGCCGGGCCTGCATCCCCTGTTGGGCCTGCTGGGCCTGGATGGACGAAGACAGCCCCGCCCAGCCGAGCAGCAACACCAGCGCGCCCGCAGCGGCCTTCAAAGCCACCGTCCGGCTGAATCTACGCTTGCCCATCATCGACATCGAAACACCCCTTCGCGCCACAGCGCCGGTTGAACACCACGGCCACGGGCCGCATGGTGGGCCAAGTCGTTGTGCACCCGGCTGAAGTTACACCACCCCGGTTTCTTTTCTGGCGTGTAACCCTGCAGTGCGTACTGGCGAATAGTGGCAGAGGGCACAGGCACACCACGGCCGGGCCTTCCCAACCGTTCCATGACCCAACCCTACGGAGACGCTCCATGTTCACTTCTTCGCCGCCCCTGTTGACGGTTCTCGCCCTCGCCGCTGCCACGCTGATGCCCGTGGGCACGGCGTCGGCACAGGTCGACCCGAATCGTTTTCTGGATCAGTTCGAATCCACCTTCGGCAAGCACGAAGGCTTTCGGCGTTCCGGTGCCAAGGGCGTGTGTGCGGTGGGTGAGTTTGTGGGTTCGGCACAAGGCCGGGCACTGTCGACGTCATCGGCCTTCAGCGGAAAGCCCGTGGGGGTGATCGTGCGCTTCTCGGTGGGCGGCGCCAACCCGAATGCCCCCGACAACACCCGCGGCCAGCGCAACATGGCGCTGCAGTTCAACCTGCCGCAAGGCGAGGTCTGGCAGATGGGCAATATCTCGGCGCCCGTGTTTGGCGCAGCCACACCCGAACAATTCCTGGGCCGCCTCCAGTCACTGCAGCCTGACCCGGCCACCAAGGCCGCCGACCCGGCCCGCGTCAAGGCCTTTGCCGATGCCAACCCCGAGGTGCTGCTGCAGGGCCGCTACTTTGCCAGCCAGCCCGTGCCGGCCAGCTTTGGCGGCGTCAACTACTGGGGCGTACACGCCTTCGGCTTTGTCAACGCACAAGGCAGCACGCAGTTCGGCAAGTGGGTCTTTGAGCCGGTGAGCGGCACCCAGTCGCTCAGCGACGAACAAGCCAAGACCCTGGGCCCCGCCTTTCTGTTCAGTGAGCTGCGGCAGCGGGTGCCGCAAGGCAGCGTCGCCTTTGACTTCAACCTGCAGCTGGCGCAGCCGGGTGACCGGCTCGACAGCGCCGTGACACCGCTGCCCGACGACCGCCGCAAGGTCACGCTCGGACGCCTGACCCTCACCTCCGTGGCGGCTGACAACCAGGGCGACTGCGTCGGGATCACGTTCAATCCGATGGTTCTGCCCAAGGGTGTTGTCGCCTCGGCAGACCCGATGCTGGCCGCACGCGCGGCGCCCTACGCCGTGGGGCTGGGCCGGCGCCTGACGGAAGGTGCGCGGCAGTAAGGGCCTTCCGCGCGGACGCTGCGTCAGGCCCACAGCCACGCCACCAGGGCTGCACCCAGCGTGGAGACAACCAGGGCAGCGCTGACCGTGAGGCCATAGCGCCGTCCACCGGCCGTGAAGGCCGCCACGCTGCGGGTGATGGCGTTGGCCAGCACGGCCAGCAGCGCGCCCTGCACCAGGGTACTGGCGGGCAAGGTCCCAGCGGCAAACAGGTTGGCCAGCGCCGCCACCGGCGCGTGCGCGTCGGCCAAGGCGGCCAGCGCGGTGCCGCCAAGCACCCCCGCCGTGCCCAGGTGCCGCTGCGCCGCGGCGACGCCAACGGCCACCGCCGCCAGCAGCGCGGCCACCAGCAGCGCCTCGCGCACACGCAGTGGGCCCTGCCCACGGGCACCGGTCATGCCGTCCTGCCCCGAGGGGCTGCCGTCCGGCAGACGCCGCCAGGCCAGTCCTGCAGCCGCTGTGGCCAGGACAGCACCGGCCAGGGCCGCCGGCAGCAGCGCCGCCACGGCGCCCGGCGCCAGCGCGGACACCAGCAGCAGCACCTGCAACCATGTCGCCACCGTGGAGGCCAGCGCACCCGCCGTGGCCGCCTGGGCGATGGCCGGGTCAGCGGTGGCGCGCACCCGAGCGCCCATGGCGACGATCGTCGCGGTGCTCGACACAAAACCCGAGAACAGGCCTGCCAGCGCGAGCCCCGCACGCGCACCCAGCACCCGGCCAGCCACATGGCCGACGGCCTGCAGTGCAAGGATCAGCACCACCGTCAGCAGCAGCGTGCGCGGGGCCACCGGCACCCAGGGCTGAAGCGCAGGCGGTGCCGTGGCCGGCGCCAGCGGCAGCAGCACCAGGGCCAGCGCAGCCAGGATCAGGGCGTCGTGCAGCTCGGCCTCTGACAGCGCCTGCGTGGCAAAGCGGTGCAGCCGCTCGCGGGCCGCCAGCAGCCCGGCCACCACCACGGCCGTGCCGGCGCCCAGGGCCGGTGTCTGCACCGCGAGCACGCCCACCAGGTAGGTGACAAACAATGCGAGCTCGGTGGTCAGGCCAGGGTCCACCCCGGCCGCATCGATGCCAGGCAGCTGCAGGCTGCGCCGGTAGGCCATCGCGGCCATCACCGCCACCAGCACGGCACCCACCAGCACCAGCGCAGGTTGCTCAAGGGCGCGGCCCAGCAGCTCGGCCAGCCCCCCGGCCAGCGCCACCAGGGCAAAGCTGCGGATGCCTGCCGCCTGCGCCTGCGCGGCACCCGCACGACGGCGCTTTCGCCGCTCGCGCTCCAGACCGATCAACAGCCCGGCGCCCAGCGCCGCCGCCAGACCCAGCGCGCCGGTCTCGTCGTACTCAGCCACCGCGCGTTCCTGCGTGCGCTCGGCAGGCTTCGCGCAAGGGGACAACGTGTCGCCGGCCGGCGACACCTTCGGCAACGTGGCAAGCGTGGATCGTCATGCGGGTGGGCTCCGGGACAGTGGCCGCGGGATTCGGCATTGTCCATGGCAGCACAGTCGGTGGCTGGCCTGCACACAGGCGACACTGCTGCGCTGCACTGGCCGCAGGTTCCCTGCGAGGCGTCTTCTCACTATGCAAAAAACGAAAAATGCAGGCCGCAAATTCGATTGGACTGGCTGCCGACCGCTCCCTACCATGGGATTGACAGGCCACTTGATCGGACGACTGGGTGCACGACTTGCTCTTCTGCGGGGCCCGACTCATCGATGGCAGCGGCGAACCGGCGCGCCCTGCCCTCTGTCAAGGAGCGCCGTGCAGCCATGGCGTTTGAAATCATGGTCTCGCCGCCTGAGGCCCTGATGGCCTTGGCCAAGGCGGAAGCACCCCGCTGGGCAGAGGGGGTTCGGCGTTCGGGCGCCAAGATGGAATGACACAGGGCGCGCTGACATCAGCGCCCGATCACCTGCACAGCCACTGACTGGAGAACACACCTTGGACATTGCCCGCTTTCCCCGTATCCGACTGGGCCACTTTCCGACGCCACTCGAACCGATGGAGAACCTCACACGGGCGCTGGGCGGGCCGCGCCTGTGGATCAAGCGTGATGACTGCACCGGCTTGTCGACCGGCGGCAACAAGACGCGCAAGCTCGAGTTCCTGATGGCCGAGGCCGTGGCCCGCAAGGCCGACGTCGTGATCACCCAGGGCGCCACCCAATCCAACCACGCGCGCCAGACGGCTGCAGCCGCGGTGCGCCTGGGCATGCGCTGCCACATCCTGCTGGAAGACCGCACCGGCCATACCGACACCAGCTACACCGACAACGGCAACGTCCTGCTGGACCGCCTGCACGGCGCCACCGTCGAACACCGCCCCGGCGGCGCCAACATGCAGGCCGAGATGGAGGCGCTGGCCGCACGGCTGGCGGACGCCGGGCATCGCCCCTA
>JAJTDE010000047.1 GCA_021298085.1 Rubrivivax sp. | reverse complement strand
AGCCACCGGGCAAGCACCGCGCGCCCCAGGCGTGGACCGGGTCGCCGTCATGCGCGACTGGTTGGGCGTGGCAGGCTGAAAAAAATCAAGACCCTGGAGCACCATGCGACTCTTCTTTGGCGGCATCGAGACCGAGACGAACACGTTTTCACCCATCCCGGTCGGCCTGGAGAACTTCAACGAAGGCGGCATGCTGCGTGGCGATGAAGTGTTCGACCCGGTGCGCGGCAGCGACATGGCGATCTACGCCCGTGAGCTCGGCCTGGACGTGGTGGGTGGCCTGTACTGTCAAGCCCACCCTGGCGCAGCAGTTCGCCGCGACGCTTACGAAACGCTGCGCGACGAGTTGCTCGATCGCCTGCGCGCCGCCGGGCCTGTGGACATCGTGGCGCTCAACCTGCACGGGGGCATGGTCGCGCAGGGCTACGACGACTGCGAAGGTGATCTCATCGCCCGCGTTCGCGCCATCGTTGGGCCCCGCGTGGTGATCGGCTCCGAGCTCGACCCTCATTCGCACCTCTCGCCAGCGATGTACGAGAACGCGATCCTGATGTGCTACCGCGAGAACCCGCACACCGACATCCGGGCGCGCGGCCGCGAGCTGATCGACCTGCTGCTGCGCACCGCTCGGCGCGAAGTGCGGCCGGTGACCGCGGTCTTCAATTGCCGTATGGCCGATGTGTTCCAGACGCAGCGCGAGCCGATGAAGAGCTTCGTGGCACGCATGCGCGGCCTGGAAGGACGCGATGGCGTTCTCTCGATCAGCATCGTGCATGGCTTTCGGCGCGCCGACATCCCGCTGCTCGGCACCCGGGTGATCGTCATCACCGACGACGACGCCCGTCGCGGCGCCGAGCTGGCCGAGCGCCTGGGCCGGGAATTGTTCGAACTGCGCGGGCAGTGCGCCGACGCGGTCCACCCCATGGACGAGGCGGTGGCCTCGGCAAGCGCCTGGGACGCTGCAGCGAATGGTCCGTTGGTGCTGGCCGAGATGGCCGACAACCCCGGCGGCGGCTCGCCCGGTGACGCCACCTATGTCCTGAAGGCCCTGATCGACTCCGGCATCGACCGCATTGCCGCGGGCGTATTCATCGATCCGCTGGCGGTGCGCTGTGCCATTGACGCCGGCCTGGGCGCCCGGCTGACGATGCGCATCGGTGGCAAGGCCTGCCCGCTTTCAGGACCGCCACTGGACCTGGACGTGACGGTGACCGCGATCGATCCGGCCGCAAAAATCGTGCTCGGCGGCGACACGGTAGTGCCGATGGGGCGCGCTGTGGCATTGCGCTTTGCGCAGGGTGAGTTGCTGCTGGCCGAGAACCGGTGGCAGACCTACGGGCCTTCCATCTTTGCCGACCTGGGCATTGACCTTCGGCGCCAGCGCGTCATCCTGGTCAAGTCGGCGCAGCACTTCAAGGCGCACTTCGAGGCCATCACACCGCACAGCCTGACGTTGGACTCACCGGGCGTGTGCGTGGCCGATGTGACCCAGCTGCCGTTCAAGCGCCTGCAGCGACCTTTGTGGCCATGGGACGATGACCCCTGGTCTTGAGGAGAGAAGTGCGTCCCGCACGGTCTACGCTCCGCCGTTACGGTGCTGGCGCGCCGAACGCACGTGCTAGCCCCATCGAGCTGGCAGAGATGGCCTTGCCCACAAGATTCCGGGCGAGGTGGGAGCGGCCTACCGCCGCATCGAATTGAATCAAGCCTGGGCAGTCCCGGAATTGACCGTGCGCTCCAGCCGCATGAGGTCTGGAATCAGCAACGGCGCGAGTTGTTGGGCAAGGGGAATGTGTTCCTGCCGATACCAGCCCGCTTCATGTTGCAGGTTCAGCACCGCAAGGCACTTTCCGTCGAAGACCACCGGCACGCTGAGAGCCGATGCCAGACCCAGGGAGCGGATCAGTGCGTGATCGGGGAATGCCCAGGCAATGTCCTCGTCATTGCGGCCAATCCAGGTCTCACCGCCGTGGATCACCAGGTCTCCCCAGGGCGTCACCCCCATCCGCTTGAGGCGGTTGACCGGATAGGCGTCCAGGTTGTCCGAGTAGACCCGCACCGTGTCAGCTCGATTGGCGCAGATCAACAGGACAGTGAACAACCGATGGCCGATCCGCTGCCCCAGCAGGTCGGCGGCGTCGCGCAGCATCTCCGCGGGTTCGTGCGGCCGGGTCAGGGTGGCAGCCAGCCGACCCAGCCCGTCATCGTCAGGGCGACTCATGGTTCGGTCGTGTTCGGTGGGGACTGGCGTGGCGGACCCGCTCCGGCAGCAGGCCTTGCGGGCGCAGGTGCATCAGCGCGATCAGGGCCGCCGCGATCACGATCTCACGCAGCGAGGCAATCTGCAGCCCGCTCAGGCCGGAGATGTGTTCGGCGCCGAAGCGGGTGCCTTCCAGCAGGAAGTTGACGAGCAGTGCGCCGACGATCGCGCCAGCCGGCCGGGTGTAGCCGCCGGCCGTCACCGCGAGGAAGATGTAGATCGTGATCAGCGGCGTGAACAGGTCGGGCGCGATGAAGGCGGTGAAGTGGGCATACAGGGCCCCGGCCAGCCCGGCCAGCGCACTTGCCACCATGAAGGCCTTCACCTTGAACCCGAGCACGGCCTTGCCGGCTACGGCGGCCACCTGGTCGTCATCGCGCACCGCACGCAGCACCCGACCAAAGGGCGCATCGATCAGGCGCCGCACCAGCAGGTAGGCCACGCCCACCACGGCCCATGTCATCGCGAAATAAAACAGGTTGAACTGATCGCCCAACGCCGCACGAAGCGGCGCCGGAATCGCTGAGATGCCGTCGATGCTGTTGGTGAGCCAGGCTTCGTTCACCGCCACCAGCCGGATGACTTCGGCGAACGACAGCGTCATGATGGCCAGGTAGTCGCCACGCATCGAGCGGGTGACCCAGGTCAACACCAAGCCCATCAGGGCCGTGAGAGCAATCGCCGCCAGCCAGCCGAGGGCGATCGAAATCGGCAGGTTCTTGGTCAGCAGCGCAGAAGCGTAGGCGCCAAGCGCGAAGAGGCCGGCCAGGCCCAGATTGACCAATCCGGTCTGGCCCCAGATCAGGACCAGGCCCAGCCCCAGAAGGGCATAGACGCCCGCGATGGTGGCGACGAAGAGGAGGTAACTGGTCATGTTTCAGCCCTTTCGTCCGAACAGGCCCTGCGGCCGCAGCGTCAGCGTGAAGGCGATCGCGATGAAGCCGACGGCGCTGCTGTAGGTTGGCGAGATCACCAGCAGCGACAGCTCCTGGGCCACGCCGATCAACAGCGCTCCGGCCACCGCGCCCGGGATGCTGGTGAGCCCGCCCACCACGCTGGCCGCGAACACCATGAGCAGGATGCGCGAGCCCACCAGCGGATCGACGCTGGTTTCCAGGGCAAGCAACATGCCACCGGCTCCGGCCAGCCCCATGCCGACAAAGGTCACCGCCAGCGCCACCTTCTCGGCAGAGATGCCCTTCAGGCGCGCCAGGTCCGGGTTGTCGGCCACCGCCCGCATGGCCTTGCCGGCGCGGGTGAAGCCGAAGAAGCCGAACAGCAGCAACAGCATGGCGACCGCGTAGCCCAGGTTGATCGCCTGTTGCTGGCTGACCTGGAAGCCGGCGATCGTCACGTCCCGCATCAGCGGCAGGTCGAAACTGCGATGGTCGTTGCCGAAAAAGAAGCGCACCGCGCTCTCCAGCGCCATGTTCAGCGCGATCGAGGCGATCGCCACCGTCATCGCCGCGTCGGTGCGGCGCATCCGGCGCAGACCGCGCAGCGCGACAGCATCGCTCACGATGCCCGCAGCGCCGGCTGCCAGCACCGCAACCAGAAGGCAGGCCGGCACCGGCCAGCCCAGCGTCACGTTGACCAGGTAGCCGGCGACGGCGCCCAGCGTTGCATGGGCGGCGAAGGCGAAGTTGGCAAAGCCCAGGACCGAGAACATCAGAGTCAGGCCAAGCGCCGGCAGCGCCAGAACGGAGCCGGAAATGATGCCGTTCAGGAAGTGCTGAAGGAACTCGTGCATGGACGCAATTGCCGGCGAACTTCGCTCAAGCGACCTTGATCAGGTTGATCTTGCCGCCCTTGATCTGCTCGTAGCGGAAGAAGGTGTTGACCACGTCGCCCTTCTCGGTGAACTCGCACGATCCGCTGGCGCCGCTGTAGTCGATGGGCTGGCCGGCGTTGATGGCCTTGATGCCGTCCACTGCGTTGTCGACGACCTTGCCACCCACGGCATGCGTGGCAGCCCGGATGGCATCCCTGATGCCGGTGCCGGTGGCCTGCTTGGCCTTGGCGATGGACATCAGCACCAGGCTGGCATGGTCGTAGATCTGGCAGCTGTACGGGTCGAGCGAATCGGTCTTGAGCAGGCGCAGCAGGCGCTTGTACGACTCGGCGCCGACGGCCGGTGACGAGCCGATCGTGTAGACGTTCTCCAGCGTTTCAGGTGGCACCGCATCCACCAGTTTCTGGTTGACGCCGAACGCCATGCCGACGATCTTGCCCTTGTAGCCGGCGCGATAGATGTCCTTGACCACCACCGCTGTGTCCGACACATAGCCGCCCAGCACGATGAAGTCGGGGCTGGCCCGCAGCACTTCGGCGATTTCCGTGCGGTAACTGCTCTTCTTGTCTTCATAGAGCATCGTCTGCGACAGGTGGCCGCGCTTCTTCATCTGCTTCTCGATCGTCTCGCCATACGACTGCGACAGCGGCGTCTGCGGGCCGACGAAGTAGGCCTTCTTGCCGCCCTCGTCGGCGATGAAGTTTGCGAACACCGTGCCGAGCAGTTCGGAGGTCGGCTGGGTGCGCACGATGTAACCCTGGTGCGGCATTTTGGTGATGTGCTCACCGCCGGACACAGTGGCCAGAAACACCTTGTTCTCCCAGCACAGGGGCGCGACGGCAGTGGTCACCGAAGAGGCCCAGGTGCCGATGATGGCGCAGACCTTGTCCGCGTCGATCAGCTTGCGGGCCGCGCGAACGGCGGACTCGGGGTTGGTCTGGTCATCCTCAACCAGCAACTGCACCCTGCGCCCGAGCACGCCACCGGCGGCGTTCACTTCATTGACCACCAGTTCGGCCGCGCGCTGCATGGTCGGGCCGTAAGCGCCGCCGCTGCCTGTCAGCGGGATCAGCGCTGCGATCTTGATCGGCTCGTTCGACTGGGCGCGGGCCCAGCCGGGCAAGGCCAGGCTGGCGGCAGCGGTCGAAGCGGCGGTGAGGATGTGGCGACGCGTGGGCAGGTTTGCATGAGGCATGGGAATCCTTCGAGGTGAGTGGCAGGAAGCTCAGGGTTGAGAGGGTTCGGGCTGGCCGCCCAGGAACAGGCGCCGCGTTTCGGGGTCTCGGACCAGATCGGCGGCAGCGGCGTCGCGCACCTTCTGGCCCATCACCAGGACGATGCCGCGCTCGGCCACGGCCAGCGCAGCCAGCGCGTTCTGCTCGATCATCAGCACCGCAATGCCTTCGCGGGTCAGCCCCCCGACGGTGGCGAACATGGCGTTGGCCGCGACCGGCGACAGGCCGGCACTCGGTTCGTCCAGCAGCAACAGGCGCGGCTGCATCATCAGCGCAATGGCCAACGCCAGCGTCTGCCGCTGACCGCCCGACAGGGTGCGGGCTGGAACCCGCAGCCGGTCTGCCAGCAATGGAAACCGCGCCAGCTGTTCGTCGATGCGGCGGCGTGCATGGCGAGGCTGCAGGTAGCAGCCGATCTCCAGGTTTTCGCGCACGGTCATCGACGGGAAAACGTTGAACTCCTGCGGCACGAAGCCAATGCCAGCGGCCGACAGGGCCTGGCCGCCCTTCAGCGGCTGCGAGTCCAGCTCGATCCGGCCGGTGTGGAAGTCCACCAGGCCGCAGATCATCTTCAGGAAGGTCGATTTGCCGGCGCCGTTGGGGCCGATGATCACGGCGAAGTCGCCGGCGTCGAGCGTGAGGTCGACTTCCTTGACGATGTCTTCTCCGCCGTAACCGCCCTTCAGGCCCTGAACATGTAGCAGGCTCATGCGCGCACCACCCCGAGATAGGCTTCCTGAACCTGCGCGTCGGCGGCGACCAGGTCGAAGTCGCCGCGTGCCATGAAGGCGCCTGCGGCCATGACGACCACCTCGTCGCACAAGCGCCGGATCAGCGGCATGTCGTGCTCAATCAGCAAGATGGTCAGCCCCTCTTGCTGCAACGCGAGCAGGTGGTCGCCAATCTCGTTGACCAGGGTGGGGTTCACGCCGGCCATCGGTTCGTCCAGCAGCAGCATCTGCGGGTCGGTCATCAGGGCCCGACCGATCTCCAGCAGCTTTTTCTGGCCGCCCGAGATGTTGCCGGGCAAAGCGTCAACGACGCGCTCGAGCTTGAGCCGCCGGGCCACGGCCCAGGCCTTTTCCTGCAACTGTGCCTCGCGTTCGGTGGCGCCGCGGCCGCCCACCAGGGCGCCCAGCAGCGACTCGCCGGGCTGGTGCTGGCCATACAGGAGCAGGTGGTCGAACACCGTCATCCGCGCAAAACCGCGCGCCAGCTGGAAGGTGCGGATCAAGCCGCGCGCGGTGATGCGGTCCGGCGCCAGGCCCGTGATCGGCTGGCCGTCGAACACGATGGCGCCGCCGGTGGGCCGATAGAGCCCGGAGATGCAGTTGAACAGCGTGGTCTTGCCGGCGCCGTTGGGCCCGATCAGACCCGTCAGCGTACCGCGTGCGATATCGAACGACGCGCCCGCCAGCGCCTGCACTCCACCGAAGTGCAGAGACACGTTCTGGATTGAAAGCAGCGTCATGGGTTGGTTTGGCTCGGGAACCGGTGGTCAACGCAACGAAGACGGGAACTCAGGCGCACTCAGCCAGATGTGTCAGTGCGCCAGTTCGTCGAACTGAACCTGGCCGCCCTTCATCACGAACGGAATGCGCTCGCCCTGCCCGGTCAGGCAGGCCAGGTCCTTGAACGGGTTGCCGTCGACCACCAGCGCATCGGCGAAGGCGCCCGGGGTCAGCCGGCCGAGCTTGCCGGTCATGTTCAGCACCTCGGCGCCGATGGTGGTTGCGCTGGCGATCACCTCGGCCGGCGACAGCACCTGGGCCCGGATCGTGAATTCGTCGCTCTGCAGTCGGTGCGATTCGCCCAGCAGATCGGTGCCGAAACCCATCTTGACGCCGGCGCGCTGGAAGATCTCCAGTGAGCGCAGTCCGGCGTCCCGCACGCTGGCGATCTTCACCACGCTTTCGGGCGGCAGGCCGTACTTCGCGCCCTCGGCGGTCAGCGCCTCATAGGTCACCAAAGTCGGCACCGCATAGGCCTGGTGTTCGGCCATGACCCGGGCGGTTTCCGCGTCCACGAGGTTGCCGTGTTCGATGGTGCGCACCCCGAAGCGGACTGCGCGCTGCATCGATTCCGGCGTGTAGGCATGGGCCATCACGTAGGTGCCGCGAGCTCTGGCCTCGGCCACGATGGCCCGGATCTCGTCCTCGGAATAGCCCAGTGCGCCGATCGGGTCGGTCGGCGAGGAGACGCCGCCGGAGGCCATGATCTTGATCTGGTCCGCCCCCATCTGCAGTTCCTGGCGCACGGCCCGCCGCACCTCGTCGACGCCGTCCGCGATCCGGCTCAGGGCGCCCACCCGGATGCAGCAGGCACAGGGCGTGTCCATGGCCTGAAAGTCGTAGCGGGCGCGGATATCGCCGTGGCCGCCGGTCTGGCTGATCGAGCGGCAGGCGATGAACAGGCGTGGACCGACAGCCAGCCCCTGTTCGATCGATTGCTTGAGCGCCAGGCCAGCGCCGCCGGCGTCGCGCACCGTGGTGAATCCGCGTCGCAGCATGCCCTGCAAGACCGGCAACGCCTTGAGCGTGACGAACACGTTGGGCAGGGTCACTTGCCCCGGCAGGTTGTACTGGATCGCAATGGTGTGGACGTGCAGGTCGATCAGGCCGGGCATCAGGGTCTTGCCCTTGAGGTCGATCGTGCGGGCGGCCGCCGACTTGAGCGGCCGGTCCGACACCTCCTTCACCAGGCCGTCCTCGATCAGGACGCTGTGGCCCTCAAGCAAGTCCGGCTTGAGCGGGTCGAGCAGCGCGGCATTGGTGAACAGGAAACTGGTCATGTCGGACTTCGTCACTAAACACTTAAGCGCTTAAGATATGAGGAGCAACCAGGCCAGTCAATACTCTTAAGCGTTCGCAACCTGACTGGAGTCACTGATGAAAGCTCGCGCGCCCGCTGGCGGCAAGAACGCCGTCGACTACGAATGGGCGTTCTACAACGCCCCGGTTGGGCAGGCGATCGGCCGGCACCGGATGGTGGTCGACTGCAATGCCGTGTTCGAGGAGATGTTCATGGTCAGTCGCAAGACGATCATCGGACAGTCATTCCAGTCCATCTACCCGACCGAGGCCGATTTCGCCAAGACAGGCAAACGGATCGCGCCGACGCTGACAAGTGCCGGCCGCTATACAGACCAGCGTGTCATGCGGCGGGCCAACGGCGACCTGTTCTGGGTCCAGGTGAGCGGTTACGTCCGCAACCGCGAAGACCCGTTCGAAGAGACACTGTGGGCCTTCACCGATCTCAGCCGCGGCGGCAAGGTCGAATCGCCCCAGCACGTTGCCATGACGCCGCGCGAACGGGACATTGCCGCACTGCTGATGGAGCGCCGCTCGGGCAAGGAGATCGGCAAGGCGCTGGGGATCAGCCCGCGCACCGTGGATGTCTACAAGACGCGGTTGCTACGCAAGTACGGCGTGACATCGAGCGACGAACTCGTGAGCAAGCTGCTTTAGCCCGTGCGGGTTTCAGGGCGCTGCTGCGACGAGTGGGTGGCTAGGTCCAGCGTTCAGGTGGTCGATCTGCGGTTGCATCCACCGCGATATCGATGAGTCGGGATGCAAGGAACCGGCCTGTCACGACCGTCGGGAACTGGCCGGGACGAGCCAGTGGAAATCGCCACGCAAGTGCCGCCTGTCCGACGCTTTGCTGACATCGATCGCGCCTGAGCAGTTCGGACGCACTGGCGCCGTTGAACCCGAACGGGTGAGAGATCAAATCGACACGCACACCGATGTACGGGCCACTGGCCCTTAGGGACACTCTGCATAAACCCAGGGCAAGCCTGATACCCAACCCGCCGCCGACAAGCCACGATGGCGGCCATGAAGCAAGCCGATCTGGGCCTGAACCTTTCGACCAAGCGAACCCGCAAGCGCGAGTTCCTGGCGCAGATGGAACGCGTGGTGCCGTGGGCTGCGCTGGTGGAGCTGGTGGCGCCTCACGCACCCGAAGGCAAGCGGGGCCGCCCGCCGTTTGCCGTGGAGACGATGCTGCGCATCCACTTCATGCAGCAGTGGTTCACGTTGAGCGATCCGGCCATGGAAGAGGCGCTGCACGACATCGCGCTGTTCCGCGAGTTTGCCGGCCTGGGCTGGGACAGCAGGCTGCCTGACGAGAGCACGATCCTGCGGTTCCGTCATCTGCTGGAGCGGCACAAGCTGGCCGAGCAGATGCTCGGACTGGTCAACGACTTGCTGCGCGACAAGGGCCTCATGCTCAAGGCCGGCACGGTGGTGGATGCCACGCTGATCTCGGCACCGAGTTCGACCAAGAACGCCAGCGGCGAGCGCGACCCCGAGATGCATCAGACCAAGAAGGGCAATCAGTGGTTCTTCGGCATGAAGGCGCACATTGGCGTGGACGCCGAGTCGGGCCTGGTGCACACGGTCAGGGGCACGGCGGCCAACGTCAACGACGTCGTCGAGGCCAACAGCCTGCTGCACGGCGCTGAGACCGATGTCTTCGCCGACGCGGGCTACCAGGGTGCGGGCAAGCGGCCTGATGCCAAGGACGATGTGACCTGGCACGTGGCCATGAGGCCGGGCAAGCGCCGGGCGCTGGACAAGACCCAACCGGTCGACCGCCTCATTGACGAGATCGAGCGGCTGAAGGCCAGCATGCGCGCCAAGGTCGAGCACCCGTTCCGCGTCATCAAGAGGCAGTTCGGGCACGTCAAGGTGCGCTACCGCGGCTTGAAGAAGAACACTGCGCAACTGC
Organism: Rubrivivax sp.; assembly: GCA_021298085.1. Classification (GTDB taxonomy): domain Bacteria; phylum Pseudomonadota; class Gammaproteobacteria; order Burkholderiales; family Burkholderiaceae_C; genus Rubrivivax. The sequence goes on along the minus strand of JAJTDE010000047.1, from coordinate 19,089 downwards.
GAACGCTGTTCGCGTTGTCGAACTTGTGGATGGCGCGCGCGAAGTTGTTGATACTGGATGGACAACTACGTGCGTATGCGGCCAATGCGGTCTGAAGAACCCGGCCATACAGGCTCTGAGCCTCGAAATGGGCTCCGGGCGCCGCCTCGTGCGTGCAAATGCGGGCGATTCGTCGTGGTCACGCCGGTGCGCGTACTGGATGTGAATTCTTCAGACTGTCCTTAGGCCTTGTCGCGCGCAAGACGGGGGTCGAGCCAGTCGCGCAGCGCATCGCCCAGCAGGTTGAACGACGACGCGGTCAGGATGATGACCACGCCCGGAATGGTGACGTACCACCAATGCCCGAGCACGTACTCGCGCCCGGCCCCGATCATCGAACCCCACTCGGCGTCGGGCGGCTGCGCGCCCAGGCCGATGAAGCTCAGCGCCGACGACGCCAGGATGGATGCACCGAGATGGAAGGTCATGAACACCAGCACGGGCGGCAGGACGTTGGGCAGCACGTGGGCACGCATCAGATGCCAGGTGCTCGCGCCCATCGACCGCGCGGCCAGCACGTACTCGCGCTCTCTCAGTGCCAGTGCCTGGCCCCGCGCGACGCGGATGTAGGCAGGCACGGACAGCACCCCCAGCGCGACCACCGCGTTGAACAAGCTGGGGCCCAGTGCAGCCGTCAAAGCCAGCGCCACCACCAGGCCAGGCAGGGCCATCACCACGTCGGTCAGCCGCATCACCGCCGTGTCGAACCAACCCGACAACAGCCCCGACAAGGTGCCGATCAGCAAGCCGAACGCGGTGCCGATGCCCACGATGCCCAGAGCCGCGCTCACTGACGGGCGTGCGCCGTGGAAGATGCGCGTGAGCAGGTCGCGCCCCAGTTCGTCGGTTCCTGCCCAGTGTTTCAATGAAGGCGGCTGCAGCACGCTGTTCAGGTCCATGGCGTTCGGCGCATAGGGCGTCAACCAGGGTGCAAAGACGGCGGCGAGGCACACCACGGCCGCCACCGAGGCCGCCAGCAGGGTCAGCGGCCCCCGCAGGGCCGGCGGCAGGACGGACGACAGGGAGACAGGCTTCATCACGGTCAGCCCACCGCCTGGATGCGCGGGTCCAGCACCAGGTAAGAGAGATCCACCAACAGGTTGGCCGTCACGTACACCACGGAAGCGAGCACGGTGAAACCCATGATGACCGGAAAGTCAAGGTTCAGGATGGCACCCAGCACGTGGTTGCCGACACCGGGCCAGGCGAACACGCTCTCGATGACGACCGATCCGAAAAGCAACGCCGCAAGTTCCAGCCCGAGCACTGTGACGAAGGGGATCAGCGCATTCTTCAACGCGTAGACGAACAGCAGCCGCCACCTCGAAATGCCATAGGCGCGGGCGGTGCGGATGTAGTCCTCGCCCAGCACCTCGATCATCGAGCTGCGGATCAGCCGCACGACAGTACCGATGGAGGCCAGCGCCAGTGTGCTCGCCGGCAGCAACAGGTGGTTGAAGGCGCTGCGCCAGGCCAGGCTGTCGCCCACCAGTGCCGCGTCGATGAGGTACAGGCCGGTCACATGCGGCGGCGGGCTCACGCCCATGTCCAGGCGCCCCGAACCGGGGAGCCAGCCAAGCTGGGCATAGAACAGCAGCATCAACATCAGGCCCAGCCAGAAGGTAGGGGTGGAGATGCCCAGGATGGCCAGGCCCCGTCCCAGGTTGTCGACCCACGTGTCGCGCCGCACGGCGGTCACCACCCCCAGCGGCACGCCGATGGCGATGGACAAGACCATGGCCACCAGCATCAGTTCCAGCGTGGCCGGGATGTAGCCCAAAAGTTCGGGCAGCACGGGCTGTCGGGTCGTGATCGAGGTGCCGAAGTCGCCGCGGAACAGGTCACGCACGTAGGCCCCATACTGGCTCGCGATCGGTTGGTCCAGGCCCAGCCGCGTGCGCAACTCGGCAATCGCCTGGGGCGTGGCACGCGGGCCCAGCATCAGCTGCGCCGGGTCGCCCGGGATCAGGCGCGAGATGACGAAGCAGATGACCGTGACCCCGGCCGTCACGAACAAGAGCATCAGCAGCCGACGCAGGATGATGCGCGTCATGGCGGGCGTCAGGGCTTGCGGCGCGCCGCGAAGGCGGCCATCGCAGCACGGAATTCATCGCTCAGCACACGCCCGGCCTGCAGCCGGGCCTCATGCTCCATCTGCGTTTGCAGGGGGTTCAAACGCCCGGCGACGATCGCAAGGCGCGTGAGCCGGTGGGTGCCGGGTGGCAACCTGGCCAGTCGCTCGGCCAGGGTTCGTGTCTCGGCCGCGAAAGCATCGTCGTCGACGCACCGATGGATCATGCCCATCGCAGCAGCTTCTTCGGCGCTGAGGTCGGCGCCGGTCATCAGCAGCGCGCGGGCGCGGGCTTCGCCCACCAGCCGCGGCAGCGTCAAAGTGAGCCCGGTATCGGGCACCAGGCCGAGCCGCGCAAAAGCCAGCGAAAAGCGCGCCGAGCGCGCCGCCACGACGATGTCGCACAGGAGTGCCAGGCCCACGGCGCCACCCACGGCGGTACCGTTGACGGCAGCCACGGTCGGCAGGCGTCCTTCCTGCAGCACCTGCTGCAAGGGCAGCAGCGCACCCGTGATGGCGCGCTCCAGGCTGGCAGCGTCGGTGTCGCCCAGGACATCCATGTTGGCGCCGGCCGAAAACACCTTGCCGCTGCCGGTGAGCACCAGCACCCGGGCGCCGCTGTCCGGCTGCTGGAGAGCGGCAATCTGCGCCGTCAGCTCGGCAAACGCCGCTGGTGTCAGCGCGTTCGCGGTGGCTGGCGACGCCAGGCGGACGGTCGCGATACCGTCTTCAAGCGTCGACTCGATCATCGACCCGCCGCCACGAACACCTGCGCCGATCCCGAAGCCACCGCCGAGCCGTCGGCCTGCGTCGCCGCCAGCTTCACGGTCACGAGCGAGCCGCCGTCAGTGGCCTCAACGGCCTCGATCACGCCTTCGCAGTGCAGGCTGGCCTTCACGGGCAGCATGGCGGCGAAGCGGGTCTCGATCGAGCGCACGCTGCCCGCCCCGGCCCATTGCGTGAGCAGGCGAGACAGCATGCCCATCGAATACATGCCATGCACGATGACGTCGGGCAGATGGGCCTTGTCGCGCGCAAAGTCGGGATCGACATGGATCGGATTGAGGTCACCGGAGCCGTGGGCGTACATCGCCACCCGATGGCGCGTGATGGGGCCGGTGTGCAAGGGCGGCAGCGTTGTGCCGACGGTCAGATCGAGGGCGTTCATGTATTGCGGGCCACCAGGCTGCAGTGATCTTCGCAGACCGGCTCGCCGGCGGCGTTGCGATATTCGATCACGGTGTCGATGAAGGTCAAGGTGCCGTTTTTCCGATCGGCGATGTTGGCGATGCGCTTGGTGCCTGTCAGCCGGTCACCCACGACCATGGGCTGGTGGTGAACAAAACGCTGGCTGGCATGCAGGATCTTCGCCGGGTCGACGGACAGGCGCTGCAGCATGTCGTAGATCAGGTCGACCCGCTCGGTGCTCATCGCGATCGGAAAGGTCGGCAACACGGCAATGCCGCGCAGGCCCGCCGCGCGCGCCGCCGCCTCGTCCAGGTAGATCGGGTTGGTCTCGTCGAGGCCGCGCGCGAAGGCGATGGCCGCGCCGCGCTCGATGACGACGTCGAACGAAGGCCAGACGTGTCCGATGTGCTGCGCTCTCATGCACCCCCCATCAGCTTGACGAAGGGCGCCATGGCTTCGCCGAAGCCTGCCGGGTGATCGCTCTTCGAGAAATCGGTGACCGTGCCCCAGGCTTCGGCCACCTGTTCCACCGCGTTGCCACCGGTCAGGTCGAGGTAAGCGCCGCCCGAGCGCTCCCAGCGGAGCTTGGCGATGAAACCTCCGCCGACCTCGAAAAGACCCCCGGTCTCCGTGCAGGTCTCGTGGCAGAGCCAGGCCACCAACGGGCTGACCAGTTCGGCACGCATCGGCGCCAGTTGTTCGGCCGTCATCACGGTGCGCGTGAGCCGCGAGTCCGCCGCAGGCGCAATGGTGTTCACGTGAATGTTCTTCGCCTTGCCCTCCACCGCCAGCGGCTGCGTCATGCCATGCAGCGCCAGCTTGAAGCTGCCGTAGTTGACCTGTCCGAAGTTGCCATAGATGCCGGCGGCCGAGGACGTGTTCACGACGCGCCCGTAGCCCTGCTCACGCATGCGCGACCAAGCCGCGTGCACGATGCGGAAGGCACCGAGCAGGTGCACCTGGTACAGGTCGTCCCAGTCGGCCGCGGTCATCTTGTGGAAGGCCACGTCGCGCAGGAAGCCCGCATTGTTCACAACCAGGTCGATGCGGCCGAAGTGGTCAAGCGCCGCCTCCACGATGCGCGCGCCGTCGACAACCGAGTCCCCGTTGACCACTGCTTCGCCACCGGCAGCACGGATCTCGTCCACCACGCTCTGCGCGGGGGATGCATCGGCGCCCGTCCCGGCACCGCTGGTGCCCAGGTCATTCACCACCACCCGGGCGCCTCGCGACGCCAGCAGCAGCGCGTGGGCACGGCCCAGGCCCCGCCCCGCGCCCGTGATCAGCGCCACCTTGCCATCAAAACGTAACATCGCATCTCCTCACTTTCAGGCTGTCCTGAACGCTTGAAACGGGCGGCAGGGGTTGAACCCGACAGCTGTCGGGAGCACAGGGCCAGCGCCGTTGAGCAGTCACCAGCAGAAACCGCCAAACCATGAGCGACAGCACAGAAGACACCCTGCGCCGAGGAGGCACCATCGGCCACTTGCTGGCGCGGGCCTTCCAGCGTCGTGGCGACGCGGAGATGTTGGTGGGCGATGGCGAACGCCTGAGCTACGCCCAGATGGCCGACCGCACCGCGCGCATGGTCACGGTGCTGCAGTCCCTGGGCCTGGTGCCGGGCCGCAGCCTGGCGCTTTTGTCGCGCAACAGGATCGACGTGCTGTCGGCCTCGTACGCGGCCTACATCGCCGGTCTGCGGCTGACACCACTGTCGGCGCTCACGTCGGAAGACGACCTGGCCTTCATGCTGGCCGATGCCGAGATCGACGCGCTGCTGGTCGACGACAAGCTGTTCGCCCAGCGCGGCCGGGCCATGCGTGAACGTGTGCCCACACTGAAGCACCTGCTCTCGCTGGGGCCGCTGGAGGGTGCCTTCGACGTCATGGCGGCCGCCGCCGTGGCCGCACCGGCACCGCTGGACGTCCGGGCCCGGCCGCAGGACATCGCCGTCATCGGCTACACGGGCGGCACCACGGGGCGGCCCAAGGGTGTGGTGCACACGCATGCCACGCTGCTGGCCTCGGTGACGATGATGGCCGCGGAGTGGGAATGGCCCGACGATCTGCGCATGCTGGCCGCCACGCCGGTGTCGCATGCCGCCGGCGTCATGGCGCTGCCCGTGGCGCTGCGGGGCGGCAGTTTCCACATGCTGGGGGGTTTCGATGCCGACGCGCTGCTAGGCTATGTCGAGCGCGAGCGCATCAGCGCCACCTTTCTGGTGCCGGTGATGGTCTACCGCCTGATCGACGCCGCCCGAGCCCAGCCACGCGATCTGTCGTCGCTGAAGACCATCTTCTACGGTGCGGCGCCGATGCTGCCTTCGCGTCTGGCCGAGGGGCTGGATACCTTCGGGCCGGTCTTCATGCAGCTCTACGGGCAGAGCGAAGCCCCAACCTGCATTGCGTGGCTGGGCAGACAGCAACACGACCTGCAACACCCCGAGCGGCTGGCGTCCTGCGGCGTGCCCTTTGCCGACATCGACGTGGCCTTGTTGGACGAAGACCTGCAGCCCGTACCCAGCTCAGGTGTGGGCGAAATTTGCGTCCGCGGCCCGCATGTGATGGCCGGCTATTGGAAGCGGCCCGAGGAAACCCACGCGGCACTGGCAGGCGGCTGGCTGCACACCGGTGACATGGGACGCTTTGATGCCGACGGCTATCTCTACATCGTCGACCGCAAGAAGGACATGATCATCAGCGGTGGACTCAACGTCTTTCCGCGTGAACTGGAAGACGTCATCGCCGCCATGCCGGGTGTCGCCCAGGTCGCCGTCGTCGGCGTGCCGGACGAACGGTGGGGCGAGGCCGTGACGGCGCTGGTCGTGCAGAAAGCCGGCGTGGCGCTGGACGCCCAGGCGCTGATCGCAGCGGTGCGTGAGCGCAAGGGGGCGATGCAGGCGCCCAAGTCGGTGCGCTTTGTGGAATCGCTGCCCATGACGCCGCTGGGCAAGCTGGACAAGAAGACCCTGAGGCTGCAAATGAAGGCCGCAACATGAGCCACGTCTTCCAGCGCTACATGCGCAAGCCCTACCCGGTGGCCGTGCGCGGCGATGGGCCTTACATCGTCGACAGCAGCGGCAAACGCTACCTCGACGCCGCCAGTGGCGCAGGTGTTTCCAGCCTGGGCTACAGCGACACCGGCGTGGCCGATGCCATCGCGAAGCAGGCGCATGAGCTGGCCTACGTCTACAACGCCTACTTCACCACCGAGGCGTCGGAACGCCTGGCTGACGCGCTGGTCGAGATGACGCCCAAGGGGCTCGACTGGGTCTTCTTCGGCTCGGGTGGCAGCGAGTCGATGGACGGCGCACTGAAGATGGCGTTGCAGTTCCACCTGGACAACGGCCAGAACGCGCGCCGCCGCTTCATCGCCCGCCGCCAGAGCTATCACGGCTGCGCGATGGGCGGTCTGGCGGTTTCAGGCAACGTGGTTCGGCGCATGCTGTTTGAAGACGTGCTGATGCCAGCCGACTTCGTCTCGCCCTGCTACGCCTACCGTGATCAGCAAGCCGGCGAGACCGACGCAGCCTATGTGGCGCGCCTGGCCCAGGAGCTCGAGGCCACCATCCAGCGTGTCGGGCCCCACACGGTGGCTGCTTTCGTTGCCGAACCCGTGGTCGGTGCCACGAATGGCGCCGTGCCAGCACTGCCCGGCTACTTCAAGGCCGTGAAGGCCGTACTCGACCGCTACGGCATCCTCTTCATCGCCGACGAAATTCTCACCGGCGCGGGCCGCACGGGCACCTACCTGTCCATCGAGCAGGATGGCGTCACGCCCGACATCGTCACGCTGGCCAAGGGCCTGGGCGCGGGCTACCAGCCCATCTCGGCCATCGTCGTCTCGGGCCGTGTCTTCGACACCATTGCCGACAAGCGCGGCTACTTCATACACGGGCACACCTACAACGCCAGCGCCACGCCCTGTGCCGCGGCCCTGGCCGTCATCACGGCCATCCGTGAACGCCACCTGCTCGAACGCGTGCAAACGATGGGCCAGCGGCTGCGCGCGGCCCTGGCCGAGCGGTTCGCCAACCACCCGCATGTCGGCGACATCCGCGGCCGTGGCTTGCTGCTGGGCCTGGAACTCGTGCGCAACCGCGAAACCAAGGCCACCTTCGACCCGCAATTGATGCTGTGGGGCAGCGTGCAGCGCGAGGCCATGGACCGCGGACTCATCTGCTACCCGATGGGCGGCACCGCCGACGGCATGAACGGCGACCACATCCTGCTGGCTCCGCCCTTCATCATCGACGACGCGCAGGTGGGCGAGATCGTCGACAAGCTGGCGGCCGGGCTGGACGCCGCGCTGGCCACGCTGCCCGCAGAGGCGCGAAGCTGAAGCGCGGGACGCTGCTGCTGTACGCCGCGGGGTCGGTGGGAACGGGGCTGTTCTCGTCGGTCACTGGCGTCCTGCTGCTGTTTTTCATGACCGACACGCTGGGCATTGCAGCGGCCATGGCCGGTGTGGTGCTGTTCATCCCAAAGTTCTGGGACGTGGTTTTCGACCCCTTGGTCGGAGTCGCCTCCGACCGCACCCGCAGCCGCTGGGGCCGCCGCCAGCCCTACCTGCTGGTGGGCGGCACACTCTCGGCAGTTGCCTTTTTTGCCTTGTTCAGCGTGCCTGACCTGGGCTCGGCCCAAGCACGCGCGCTGTGGGTGGGGGTTGTCTTCTTCGTCGGCATGAGCGCCTATGCACTCTTCGCCGTGCCCTACGCCGCCATGCCGGCCGAGATGAGCGACGACCCGCACGAGCGCACCGTGATCATGTCCTGGCGCATGGGATTCGTGCTGCTGGGCACCGTCGCCGGGGCTGTGGCCGGACCGATGGTGGTGCAGGCCGCCGGTGGCGGCCGCGAGGGATACCGCACCATGGGCGCCGCGCTCGCGGTGCTGATTGCGCTGGCGATGCTGACCACCGCAGTCAGCGCACGCAGCTTCCCGCTGCGCCCGGCCAGCGCCCACACCATGCCCGCGGGCGAGCAGTTGCGCCTGGCGCTGGCCAACCGGCCCTACTTCGTGTTGTTGCTGGCGTATGTGCTTGTGCTGGCTGGCAATGGCGCCATGGCCGCCGCCGCACCTTACTTCTGCGTTCACGTGCTGGGCGGCAAGCCTGACACGGTGGGTCTGGTCTTCGGCTGCCTGTTGCTGGCGGCGATCGCGGCCATGCCGCTGTGGGTGGCGGCGGCCCGCCGCTTCGGCAAGCCCGGCTGCGCCATCGCCGCGGCGCTGGTGTTTGGCGCGGCACTGGCCCTGATGGCAGTCATCGACCGCGCCTCGCCGCCGCAACTGTTCTATGCGCTGTGCGCCGTGGCGGGAGTCGGCTTTGCCGGCACGCAGTTGCTGCCCTTCTCGATGCTCACCGATGTCATCGAGCGCGATGCGCAGCACAGTGGCCTGCGGCGCGAGGGCAGCTTCACGGGCCTGTTCATCGCCGGCGAAAAGGCTGGCCTTGCACTGGGGCCCCTGATCACGGCGGCCGTCTTGAGTATGTCGGGATTCGTGCCGTCTGCCGATGGCATGGCCCTGCAGCCCCCTTCGGCGCTGGTCGGCGCCGGGCTGGCGTTTTCGCTCGTACCGGCGGCTTTTATTGCGGCGGGCGCGTGGGTGCTGCGGCGCTACCGGCTGTGAAGGCCCGCCGCTGCCGCGGCAACGGCGACCGGTGACCACACGCGCATATCGCGAACAGCGGCCGTGCTGATGCGCGGCGGGCGCTGTTCAGCGCCTTGCTTCAGTCCTTGTGCGTCAGCACGTGCACGCGGCGGATGTACGGGCCTTCGGTCTCGTAGATCACCACCAACGGGTCGCGCGGGCCCGCCACGTGGTGCAGCATCAGCTCCAGATCGATCACGTGGCGGCCCACCACGATGCGCTGCAGGATGCGCGCTTGCAGCCGGGGCGAGCGGCGCCACAGCTGCGAGTAGGCCTCTCGAAATGCAGCGTGCCCGCGCAGGTCCACCGCGCCGTTCCAGTGCACGAATTCGCACTCGGGGTGGTAGCAGGCGAGGAAGGCCTCGATGTCTTGAGCGTTGTAGGCCTCGACCTGGGCCTGCACAAGGTCTTCAGGTGCCTTCACGCCGCCGCCCCAGCTGGGTACCCGTGGTGGCCACGATGAGCACGGCGATGGCCACCTTGAACGGGGTATCGACGTCCATCGCCACCCCGGCGATCTGCAACTGGGACTTTGTGAACAACGTCAGGCCGACCGCGAATTCATTGCCGATGTTGTGCGTGAGGATGGCCGCCCAGACGCTGCCACCGGTCTTGAAGTAGACATAGGCGATGAGGATGCTGGCGACGATGGTGCCGGCCAGGAACTGCAACTGGTTCAGCGCAAATCCACCCCAGCTGCCGCCCTTGAGCATGGCCGGGTTGCCCGAGACGATGGACGGTATCTCGCGCGGGAAATGCCACAGCCCCCACAACACGCCGATGACGACGCAGGCCAACAAAGGGTTGGCCAGCTTCTCCACGAGCAGGGGGAACATGAAACCCCGCCAGCCCAATTCCTCCAGCAACCCGCCCGGTCCGAGAAACGGCGCCACGATCAAGAACCCGAAAATGGCAAAGGGGGTGCTTCCGTAGCGCTGCAGCATGCCGGTCAAGCCCGAGTTGGGTTCGCGCAGCACGAGCACGATCAGAAGGAAAGCGACCGCCGCCAGGTAAACGGCAAACAGCGTCGCATAGACCATCATGCCTTGCCGCCAGGTGACGCCTTCGCGCCAGAAACGGAACCGGTCAAACAGGTCGCGCAGACCCTTGCGGCCCCAACCCAGGGCCACGATGATGAGCGCCGCGGCCGTCGGTGCAAAAGGGAACAGGTAGCCGGTCCACAGGATCGGGTTGTCCAGCACCTTGGGGAACACGCTGATGATGTTCGGGTGCCAAGGATTGGTGCGCATGTCCTTGAACACGGCGCCCATTGCGCCGGGGTCCAGCAGGCGGATCGACGTCACGATGGCGCCCAGGACGACGGCCAGGACGTAGAAGGTGAGCAGCGGTCGGCGGCGGATGAGATCGGTCATGGTCAGGGCTCCCAGCGGCTCAACGGCTATCGGGCGCGAACCCCGACAGGCCGTGTCGGTCTTGGGCGCACGCGTGCGTTGAGCCCGTCGTCACAGGAGTCTGCTGCATGAAACCACTTCCGCGCGCCCGGCTGCGCGAGCTCGGCATCGTCGTCGGCACCTTGCCCTGCGGGCCGCTCAACGCGATCACGGATGTGGCGGGTGTTGGCGTCGGCCACGTCACACTGATCGAAGACGAACCCCGGGTGATCCGCAGCGGGGTCACGGCCATCGTGCCCTTGCTGGGCCAGCTCTGGCAGGCCGGCTGTTTTGCCGGCTTCGACCGCTACAACGGCTTCGGCGAAGTCACCGGCACGCACTGGATTGCCGAGGCAGGGCTGCTGTCGTCGCCCATCGTGCTGACCTCGGCCTTCTCCATCGGCGTGGCCCGCGACACGCTGCTGGCCCTGCCCTTTATGCACGGCGTGCCCGAGCGCTGGCACCAGCCCTGCGCCGCAGAAACCTTCGACGGCGTGCTCAACGACGGCTTGGCGGCGCCCGTGCGCCCAGAGCATGTGGAACAAGCCATCGCCGCAGCCGCCACAGGGCGGGTGGCCGAAGGGGCCGTCGGCGGCGGCACCGGAATGATGAGCTTCGAGTTCAAGTCGGGCATTGGCACCGCGTCACGTCGCGTGCAGGCCGCCGGGCAACCGTGGACGGTGGGCGTGCTGGTGCAATCGAACTTCGGCAACCGTCGGCACCTCACCGTGGATGGCGTTCCTGTCGGTCGCGAACTGGGCTACGACGTCACCCCCAGCCCGCAGCGGCGCGACGATGGCTTGGTGGACGAAACCAAGGGCTCCATCGTCATCGTCGTGGCCACCGATGCGCCGCTGCTGCCGCCGCAGCTCAACCGCCTGGCGCGGCGCGCCAATGCCGGTCTGTCGCGGGTGGGCGGCTATGGCAACAACCGCAGCGGCGACTTCGCGCTGGCCTTCTCCACCGCCAACGTGCTGCCCTTCCACCAGGTTGGACTGGTGAGGGGTCTGAACATGCTGGGCGGCGAAGATATGAACGCGCTGCTGCCTGCAGCCGCCGAGGCGGCCGAGGAAGCCATCCTCAACTCGCTAACGACCGCCGGCACGATGACCGGTGTTCGCGGCACGACCGTGCATGAACTGCCGCTGGACCGGCTGCAGGCCCTGATGCAGCGTCACCGCGGCGCTGCGGTGTGACGGGCGCCGACATCCTGGTCGTCGGCGGCGGCGTCGCCGGCCTGTCTGTGGCCTGCCAGCTGGCCCCTTACGGCCGCGTGATCGTGCTCGAGCGCGAGAACGCCACCGGCTATCACTCGTCGGGTCGCTCGGCCACCTACTACCACTTCGGCATCGGCAACCGGCCCGTGCGTCTGCTCACCAAGGCCAGCGGCGCGTTCTTTTCGAACCCGCCGCCCGGGTTCACGGACGTGCCGCTGTCGACGCCAGCCCCGGCGATGATGGTGGTGCGCGACGGGCAGGACGAGGTGTTTGAGAGCAACCTGGCCGAGATGGCCGCCATCACCGGCACCGCGCACGAGATCAGCGCGTCACAGATGCATGCCCTGGTGCCGGTGCTCAAGCTCGGCGGCGAAGGCATCACACGCGGACTGCTCGACCCCGCCGCCGCGCGGTTGGACGGCCATGCGCTGATGATGGGATACACCCGCGGCCTGCGCGCCGCCGGCGGGCAGGTGGTGACCGACGCCGAGGTGCTGATGGCCGAGCGCCGTGCGGGCCAGTGGCAACTGCGCACATCGCGGGGCGACTATGCCGCCCCGGTGCTGGTGAACGCCGCCGGCGCCTGGGCCGACGAACTGGCACGCCGGGCCGGCGTGGTGAAGCTGGGCCTGACGCCCCTGCGGCGCACGATCATCTCCTTCCAACCCCCGCCGGGCGTGGATGTGCGGGGCTGGCCCTTGGTGCGATCGTTGGCCAACGAGTTCTACTTCCTGCCAGAAGCGGGCCACCTGCTGGCATCGCCGGCCGACGAGACGGCATCGCCCCCTTGCGACGCCCAGCCCGAGGAATACGACATCGCGCTGGCGGCCTGGCGCATCGAGGAGGTGACCACCATGGCGGTGCGGCAGGTGCTGCACCAGTGGGCGGGCCTGCGCACCTTCACGGCCGATCGCGTGCCGGTGGCCGGCTTCGCAACCGATGCACGGGGCTTCTTCTGGCTGGCCGGCCAGGGCGGCTATGGCCTGCAGACGGCGCCGGCGATGGCAGCGGCCGCGGCGTCCTTGATCACCGGGTGTGCGTGGCCCGAAGCGCTGGCCTTGGCGCCGGCAGACCTCGCACCCAGTCGCCTGCCCGGGGTCTGAGCTCGTACCGGCCTACGGCGTGCCCTCGCCATAGCGTGGCACGCCATGGCTCTGGTAAAACGAAGCGAAACCAATCAGCCGCATCACTTCCGGCATGGACCCGAACTTCCAGCCGATGGTGCGCGGGCCGCGCCGCTCGCACCAAGGCAGCCAGGCCCACATCTCTGGCTGGCTGCGCTCGGAGAAGTCGATCTCCACTTCGAAGCTGCGCGGCAACTCCATCGGCCTGAAGTCCGACAGCCGCCTGAGCGCACGTTCCACGCCTTCGCCGATCAGGCGTTGCGCCACCGCGGGCTTCAGGCTGTCGATGGAGGTAAAGCCGCTGGTCTTCTTCGTGACCACCGTCTCGATGCCCGGCAGGCGTTCGCGGCAGTGCGCGATGTAGGCATCGTCGCCCGAGGTGAACACCGCCGGCACGCCGTAATGCGCGGCAAGCATGGCGTTGAGCGTGGTCTCGCTCTGCGAAACACCGTTGACGCGCACGTCCCGGAAGGCCAGAACGAAGGTGTGCGCCAGCACGCCGTCCATGGCCACCGCGCTGGCGTGGTGACCGATGAACACGACAGCGTCGAAGTGGCCATCGTCTATGCCCTGCATCTGCACCAGCGGTCGCGGCCACGATCGGACCAGGCGCGCACAGTCCGGCAATTGGTCGAACAGGATGTTGTGTGCGCTGCCGTGGCCATCGGTCACCAGCACCTCGGTGGCACCCGCGCGCTGCGCGGCCTCGCAGGCGGCAACCACCTCGGCGGTCATCCAGCGGCGGCCGGCCTCGTAGTCGAAGCGCCCGGGCCCGGTGGAGGGCAAGTGGGCAATGCCCGCCACCCCCTCGATGTCAGCCGTCAGAAACACTCTCATCGGGGTACCTCGTTAAAAGGGACGCCCTTGTCCAGCCGGGCTTCCTCGGGCAGGCCGAGCACGCGCTCGGCAATGATGTTGCGCAGGATCTCGTCGGTGCCGCCGGCGATGCGCATGGCGGCTGCCCGGGTCCAGGTGCGTTCGACGACGTACGCGTCCGAGGTGGGGTCGGCGTCGCCCACCTGGCCCACCTCGCCGCGCAGTTGCAGCGCGAACGTGGCCATGCGCTGTGCCAATGTCGCCTTCACCAGTTTGGCGATGGACTGCTCGGGCCCCGGCGTGCCGCCACGCGACAACGCGGTCAGACTGCGGCAGTGATGCAGCCGCAGCCCCTCTTCGGCGACCCAGGCATCGGCCAGGTGCTCGCCAGCCAGCGGCTCGTCCAGGCGCCCGGCGGCCTTCACCACCGCCCACAGCGCATCGAAGTTGAGCAAGCCGATCTCGGCGCCGACCGACAGGCGTTCGTGCATCAGCGTCGTCAATGCCACCTTCCAGCCCGCGCCTACCGCGCCCAGCCGCTGGTCATCGGGTACACGCACGTCGGTAAAGAAGACTTCGTTGAACTCGCTGTCACCGTCCATCTGGCGGATGGGGCGCACCTCGATTCCAGGGCTCTTCATGTCAACGAAGAACATCGTCAGTCCAGCGTGCTTGGGCACGGTGGGGTCGGTGCGCGCAAGGAGCAGGCCGAAGTCGGAGAACTGCGCGCCCGTGGTCCAGACCTTCTGGCCGTTGATTACCCAGTGGTGGCCATTAGGCCGGGCCCGAGTGAGAACGCCGGCCACGTCCGAGCCGGCCGCCGGTTCGCTGAACATCTGGCACCAGATTTCCTCGCCATACAGACCCGGCCGGATGCGGCGCGCCTTGTGCGCTTCGCTGCCATAGGCCATCAAGGTGGGCAGGCACATGCCCAGGCCGATCTCGAAGATGCCGAAGCTGCTGCGAAAGCGGCTCTCTTCCTGGCGCACGATCAGTTGCTGCACCGCTGTGCCGCCCAAGCCGCCCAACTCTCGAGGCCAGGTGACGGCCGCATATCCAGCAGCGGCCTTCCTGGCCTGCCAGGCGCGGGCTGCAGCCAGACGTTCGTCCGGTGGCAGGCCGTCGCCAACGAAGTCACGTGCATGGCGCTTGGGTTCGGCGTGTGCTTCGAGCCAGGCGCGCACTCCAGCGCGAAAGGCGGCCTCGGCAGGGGTGTCGTCAAAGTCCATGGTGGCCTCCGCGTGCTGCGGCCAGATGCGTGACGATGCGGCGCTTCCACACCTGCGGCGCACCCAGCGCCAGTGAGGTGGACAGCGACCGCTTGTAGAGCGGATGGCAGTCCGCTTCCCAGGTGTAGCCGACACCGCCGTGCACCTGCAGGTTTTCGTGTGACGCCAGCTCGAAGGCCGCGCTGGCCGCCACCCGTGCGCCGGCTGCGGCCAGCGGCAGAGACTGCGGGCTGTGGGCCAGCGCCCAGGCCGCGTGGTAGGCATGCCCGCGGGCCAGCTCGTTCATGACCCACATGTCGGCCAGCTTGTGCTTGATGGCCTGATACGAGGCCACCACGCGGCCGAAGGTGCGACGCTGCAGCGCGTAGGCGCGTGCCATCTCGAGCGCCCGGTCCGCGCCACCCAGTTGCTCGAACGCCAGGAAGGCAGCGGCGCGGTCGATCAGGGTGTCGAGGGCATGCGCGTCGCCGAGCACCGCGGACGGTACACCGTCGAGATCGATGTCGGCCAGTGGCGCGCCCGGGTCGAGCACACGCAACTCGCGCCGAGCAACGCCGGGGCCGGCCAGGTCGATGCACAGCAAGACACCGTCGCAGGCCGTGATCACGAAGGCCGCTGTCGCGCCTGCAGGCACACGCTGCAGGCGGCCCGTCACCTGGCCGGCACTCCAGCGCAGCGTGTCGGCGGTCAAAGCCACGCTGCCGATGACCTTGCCTTGAGCCAGCCCCGGCAACCACTGCTCGCGCAGCGCATCGCTGCCACCCATCAGCAGGGCCTCTGTGGCGAGATAGGCGCTCGCCAGCGTAGGCACCGGCGCGCAGGCGCGGCCGATCTCTTCTGCGCAGGCAGCCAGTTGCAGCGGCGTCAGGCCGCTGCCGCCCCAGCGCTCGGGTACGGTGGCGCCAAGCACGCCCAGATCCGCCAGCGCACGCCACGTCGTGCCGCTGGCGCAACGCTGGTCCAGGCAGCGCCTGACCTCGTCCATCGGACAAACCTTGGTCAGCACGCGCCGCAATTCGGCGGCGATGGCGGTGCAGTCTTCGGGGAACTCGAAGTTCAAGCGGGGGCCTCCAGCAACGCGTCGATGAGGCTGGGGTGGTGCCTGGGCAGGCCGAAGACCGCCACCAGCAGGGCGTCCAGCGTCTTGGCATCGGGTACGGCCGCTTCCTGCAACAACGCGCGGCTCGCCGGCAGCAAGGCCGCAGGGTGCGCGCCTGCGGCGCGCAGTCGGGCCTCGACAGCCGTGCGGTCGAAGCCACCACGCCGAAGCGCGCGCTCGGCGAAAAAGAGCTGACGCAGGCGACGTGACTGCGCTGAGGCGAGCAGCTTCAGGAAGACCTCGTGCTCGTGCAGCAGGGCGGCGGCCAGCGGCTGCTGCAGCCCTCTCTCGATGACCTCGAGGCATGCGCGGGGGGCCTCGAAGTCAGGTGCCATCGCGTCCAGGAAGCGGCGCCGAGCTGCAAACGCTTCGGCTCGCGCGCCAGGCTCGCGCCGATGCGCCTGCGCGTCACGGACGCGTCGTTTGGGCAGGCCTTGCTGCGCCGCTGCGTCGACGGCATCCAGCAGTTCATCGCTGGGCACCACGCCATCGACCAGGCCGGCTTCCATCGCGCGGTCGGTGTCCCAGTCGGCACCGTCAATCACCAACTCCAGCGCCGCTTCGATGCCCAGAAGCCGCGGCAGGTACTGCGTGCCGCCGAACGTGGGCAGAAGGCCGAGCCCGACCTCGGGCATCGCGAAGCGCGTGCCCCGGGCGGCGATGCGGTGGTCGCAGGCATAGGCCACGACGACACCGCCGCCGAACACGGCGCCGTGCAGTGCCGCGATGACGGGCTTGCTGGCGTCCTCGCAGGCCGTCACGAATTCCAGCAGGCCGGGTTGCCGCAGGCCCTGCTCCAGTTCGACCAGATCGGCCCCGGCGAAGAAGGTCCGGCCCTCGCAACTGACGACGATGGCTTGTACCGAGGAATCGGCGTCGCCTTCGCGCACCCCTTCGGCAAGAGCCAGACGGACGGGCTGCGAGAGGGCGTTCACGGGACCGTTGCAGCCGATCAGCCACAAGGTGGAGCCCCGCTGCTCACGGCGCAAGGGTTCTTGACAGTTTGACCGGACAGCACTCACAGGCGTCTGAACGCACCGGCCCGCCCCAACCCGTCAGCCCGTCCTTCTATTCTCTTGAACGACCGTTTCAGTCATGGCAGATAATCGGGCGCGACCAAGGAGGCGACCCATGGTGGGGGTGCGAGCGAAGGACCATGACGACAAGCGCCAGCTGATACTGGACCGCTCAGCCGAGCTTTTTGCCCGGCAGGGCTTCCACCGGACATCGATCGCCGAGATTGCGAAGGCCTGCCATGCGTCGTCCAAGGCGTGGATCTATCACTACTTTCCGAACAAGGAAACCGTGCTGTTCACGTTGCTGCACGAGTTCCTGGACATGGCTGCGTCTCGCGTGCGAGCCGCGGTCGACCTGCACTCCGATGCCCGCGGCCGCCTGCACGCCTTCGTGCTGGAGTGCCTGCGCATCTATGCCGAGTACCGCATCAACCATGCCGTGCTGTTCTCCGAGATGAACTTGCTGCCCGACGAGCAGCGAGCCGAGATCCGCACCTTGGAACGGGCCTATGCGCAGGTGCTGCGTGAGCTGATAGTGGCGGTGAATCCGGCCATCAACCTGCGCAAACACCAAACGACGGCGCTGACCATGATCGCCTTCGGCTCGATCAATTGGACCTACACCTGGTTCGACGCAAAGGGACCGTTTTCACTGGAGGACGTGGCCGAACTAACGACCAAGCTGTTGATGAATGGGCTTGAGGGGATCTGACGCAGACCTTGCTGAGGAACAGCAACTTCACCGCCACCTTACGTTCGGCAGTTCCGGATGGCTGGGCCGAGTCGTCTCGGCCCGCCGAGACCGGGCCGCCCTAGTGATTCCTTGCTGGCTCGACTTGGTGGCTTGGGGCACCCTGATGCTGCCGTTCACCACCGACTGCAAGTGGCCGGGAGTGTGAGTACAAAGCTGCGCCAGGAAGCTGACTTTCAGGACGCCTGCGGAAGGAGGGCCGCCCAGCCAGCTTCGACGGCGAGGCGGCCCCGGCCGGGCCTGGATCAGGTCTGGTTTCAGATCTCGGTCTGTTCAGAGATCTCCAGAGCGTCGTCGACTTCGATGCCGAGGTAGCGCACGGTCGACTCCAGCTTGGAGTGCCCCAGCAGCAACTGCACGGCGCGCAAGTTCTTTGTGCGCCGGTAGATCAATGTTGCCTTGGTCCGTCGCATCGAGTGTGTACCGTAGTCGGCGGGATCAAGGCCAAGCTCCTCAACCCAGCCTTCGAGAATCCGCGCGTACTGCCTCGTACCCAGGTGTGGTGAGTCGTGTATGCGGCTCGGGAAAAGATAGTCGTCGGACTTCAGCGCGGCCAGCTTGATCCACTTCTGCACCGAGTCACGGGTAGCCGGCGTGATTTCAAACTGCACTGGGCGCTGAGTCTTGTGCTGCATCACCATGGCCCGGGATGCGACCTGATCCCCGTGGCAGATGTCCCGGACTTTCAGGCTGACGAGGTCGCAACCACGAAGCTTGCTATCGATTCCCAGATTGAAGAGGGCGAGCTCTCGCACCCGGCTTTCCATCTGCAGGCGGACACGAAGGGCCCAGATTTCCTTGACCTTGAAAGGGGCCTTCTGCCCGACGATCTTGCCCTTGTTCCACGGCTCGCGATGAACTGCGTTGGCTACGGATCCCATGATGGTCTCCCATCGAGTTGAGGGCCGACCAAGATGCGCCGGAGCGTCGTCGCGGTCCTTGTCGTGGGTCAACCAAGCCTTGCGACAGTTGCGAGGCTCCGGCGTCAGCTTTGTGGCACTGCGGGGTACTCACGCTGCCGGCCATTATGAGAAGACCTTAGTTATGAGAAGTTCGCCCACCAAGTCGGCGAGCTCACCCTCGTACGGATGGCCAATCGGCTTGTTGGACCTATTCATAATTTCACCGTTCCCTTGGTCAGTACCCGCGGCGCCAACGGCGCAGGTCAAGCCAGGAGGCAGTTCGGCGATGAATCGTCTTGCCTAGTAAGACCGGCACCTCCAACGCTGCTCACCCTCGAAGCCACCACGATGGCCGCGCATGTCACCACGCCTCGCAGTGCAGAAGTTATGAGAAGCAAATCAGCCAAGACGAGCCTGCTGCCATAGGAAAAGAGACAGCCGTTGATCCCGCACTTGTCATAAGTGCGAACTTCTCATAATGGCCGTTATGGAAAGCTTTGCATAACGGCCAAGATTCGCCGTTCATGACCGGCGGTTCCTGAGCGGGCTGCGGGTGAAGCCGGATGCCAGATCCGGGTCTGCCTTCAGTGGAAGT
>JAJTDE010000193.1 GCA_021298085.1 Rubrivivax sp. | reverse complement strand
CTCCTGCAGTTCCAGCGCCAGCAACAGCGCCAGCGGCTCGCCGGTCTCGCGGATGTAACCCAGGCCCATCTCCTCCAGCCGCTTGAGCATGCCTTGCCCAAAGGCCGGCCGGCCCAGCCGCAGGTTGGGCTGCGTGCTCCAGGCGCCCTTGCGCAGCCAGTCCATGCCAGCGTGGAAGGCGCGGTCTTCGCAGCAGGCCACGCACGGGCGACAAGAGCGCCTGGGCCACGGTGCGTTGGCCGGTCGCGGCCTCGGCGCCCAGGTCGTGTTCCAGGCGCTGCATTTCCACCAGCGTGTCGGCCAGCGCGGTGCGCGCTTCGCTGCGGAACTGCGCCCGCTGCTCGGCGGCGCGCGGTGTACCGTTCCTGCGAAAGCACGCGCCAGTTGTCCCACTCCGCGCGGTCGGCACCAGACCTTCCGGGCGAATCGGCGGGGCGGCCGCTCAGCGCCTTCGGCTTCAGCCTGCAGCCGTGCAGCGTGGGCCTGCGATTCACCGAGCGACGCGCTGATCTGCTCGCTGTCGACCTTGAAGCAGCACCTGACCGCGTTCAACGGCTTGGCCTTCACGCGCCAGCACCTGCGCGACACGGCGGCTTTCCAGGTGCTGTGCCAGCGACTGGAGGGCTGAGGCCATCACCCGGCCCTGGGTGTGCACCACCTGGTCGATCGGGGCCCAGGCTGCCCAGGCCAGCAAGGCACTCAGGCTCAGACAGCCCAGCGCCGCAGTCGACGGGGCGGCCCCGCATGGTGCTGCAGGTGCTGACTGAGCAGCGCCATGCCGGCAACGCCAGATGCCGGCACGGCCTCGGCCGCGGAAGGTCCGGGCCGGAACACGCTGGTTTCCAAGTCAACGGTGACGAACACCCGCGGCGCGGGTGTGGTGGTGGCGGTGTCAATGCGCAGCGCGACGCGGGACGGGTCGCAGCCCTTCTTCAG
This sequence comes from Rubrivivax sp., assembly GCA_021298085.1. Taxonomy (GTDB): domain Bacteria; phylum Pseudomonadota; class Gammaproteobacteria; order Burkholderiales; family Burkholderiaceae_C; genus Rubrivivax. The sequence goes on along the minus strand of JAJTDE010000193.1, from coordinate 6,077 downwards.
CAGCATGTTGCGCACCGACAGCAGGCGCACGTAGGCTGCGCTCTGGCTATCGCTGAGCGAGGGGTCAGGCCCGGTGGCCGCCCGCGTGATCTGCCGCTTCGCCGCACCGGCAGCCACCGGCACCAGCGCCTTCAACAAGGTGAGCCTCGGTGGTGTCGCCATAGTCAGGCTGCAGGCAGTCTACCTGCGGCTGAGGCTATATCTTCACCTGAGCCGCAATGGCTGGCGTGGCGGCAGCAAGGGAATGCGTGTCACGCCAGGCAAGCGGTAGGCCGCCAAGGCAGGCAACGCCTCGGACTGCGGCACCGTGGGCGAACCCGCCTGCGCAGCGGCCTGCGGCGGAAGTCAGCGATGTCGCCAGCACCACCACCAAGATCATCGCAATGACCACGTTGGTCAGGGCATCCACAAACCCTGGCCATCAGGAATCGCCCGCGCGCTTTTTGCTGCCGGCTGTGGTCTCAGGGCTCCTTCAGGGGCTGGGTGAACGCACATGCATGGACGCCAGTGCGGTGACACCCAGGCGCCCGGTCATGTGTGCCACGCGCACATGGTTCTGAACCTCGCCCAGCACCAGCGAGGCCAGGCCCAGGCGGTTGGCGTGCAGTCGCTGGTAGGTATCGAGGACGTCGAGCAAGGGGCGGTTGCCGTTGACCAGCTGGGTGTTGAAGGCTGCCGCTACGCTGACATTGGCCGCCAGCTCCTCGCGCAACGCGGCGAAGCGGGGCGTCACCGATTCCAGCGAGGCGTAGGCGGCCTCCAGGTCCTGCGCCAGGCGCAGGCGAAGTTCCTGGCCTCGGTACTCGCGCTCGCGTTCGCGCTCCAGCGCGGCGCGCTGCTGCGCCATGTCAGAGCCGCCGTTGTAGAGCTGCCAGTTCAGCACCATCATGGCCCGCGTGTCCCGCGTGTAGGCCTCGGCACCGCCCGGGTTGGTAGCCCGGGTGTGGGTCATCTCCAGCTCCAGCTTGGGCAGCACGCGCGCCCGGTAGCTCAGGGCCTCAAAGGCCGAGGCCTTGGCTTCCGTGTGAGAGGCCAGAAGATCCCGGTTCAGCACGTCGACATCCTGCATGGCGGCTTCCACCGTGGGCGGGATGTCCAGGCTGGCCGGCAGGTCCATGGCCAGCTGCGAGGGGCTGTCACCGGTGAGGACCGACAAGCGGCGCAGCGCACCCCGCAGAGTCGCGCGGGCATCGGCCATCTGGGCACGGGCGCTGGCCACACGGGCCTGAACCCGGCTGCGCTCAGCCTGGCTGGTGCCGCCACCATTGGCCCGTTCGGTGACGATTTCCAGCACCCGGGCCAACTCACGCACGTGGCGCGCCGCCAGCGTCAGCGTGATGCGCGCCTGGAGCGCCTGTAGGTAGTTCGACGCAATCTCCTGCGATACGTTCGATACCGATGCCTGCCACTGCAGTTCAGCGGCTTGCTGCAGCGCCGACTGGCGCGAGTGCTCCCGCGTAGCCGCCACATCCAGAAGCGTCTGGCGCACGGTGAAGGTGCCTTCCTTGCGGTGCCGCGTTTCGCTGGGGCTGACGCTGGTGAGTGTGCCTGTACCCACCGCGGCACGGCCTTCGGCCTGCGGCAGCAAGGCCCCGAGCGCCGCACGGGTGGTGTGGCGGAAGCTTTCGTAGCGTGCGCGGGCGGCCTCAACCTCGGGGTGGCGTCGCAGGCCCTTGTCCACGGCCGCTTCCAGCGACAGCGCCGGTGTGGGCAGCGGTGCGTTGGAGCGCTCATCCACCGGCAGCGTATCGTGCAGGCTCAGCAGTACCGGCAGTTCGGCAATGCGCAAGGCCCGGCTGGCCAACGGGTCGACGATGGCACCAGGGTCTGCCGCGGGTACCGCGGGCAACCGCGGCCCAGCGGCAAAGGGGTTGAGCACGCGGCTGGTTTCACGCAGCTCCCTGGCCGAGTTCTTGGCCAACTTCCCGGCCGCTTCCTCGGCGCTGCTGAGTTGCTCGCGGACGGCCAGCACGCCGTCCTGCAGGCGGCTAGACGCGACCAGAACACCCGGCGCGCGCGGAGGCTCTTCGGGCTGCATCTGCACCGGTGCAGCGGCAGGCACCGTTTTCACGGCAGCGGCCGTGGCGCTGGCCACCGGCGTGGCCGGTGCGGTGGCACGCCCGCCAAACAGGGACTTGGCCCAGGCCACCAGTCGTCCCAGGCCACGCGGGGCATCCGTCGCCGCGTCACTGCTCGGGCTGCGGCGGACCGCCACCGGCTCAGCGTCTGCTGGCGCAGCATCGGCCGTGGCGGCGGTGGCTGCGGCGGGCAACTCCAGCGGCAGCGACAGCGTCTCTGAGGGCGGCAGCCCTGGCGCCAGCCCCGTGACCGATTCCGTGCCCGCACGGGCAAAGGCTACCCGCTGGTAGCCGGACGCGCGCGCCGGTGGAGGCGCTTCGGCCCGCTGGGCAGTGGCCGTGCCCGCGGCCGCCTGCGCCAGCTGGGCATCGGTTTCGGCCACAGCGGCCCAGCCTCGCGACGCCCAGTAGCTGGACGCCAGCACCACCCGACCAGACGTGCGACGGGGGGTGTCGGGCGGCTGCACGGGCGCGGGCTCCTGCCACACCGGGCGCGCACCGGTCGCCGAAGAGGCGTCAGCGCGTCCTGGCTCGGCAGAGGGCAGAGGGTCACCCCACTGCGCTTCACGGCGCGCTGTCGGCGCGTCGGCCACGGGTGGGGCCAGTCTCTCCACCGGCACCTCAGGCGGTGTGGCGTCGGCGCCTGGCCAGACGGTGTCGCCAGCGGCCGGGCTCGACCGAAGGGTCGCCGTCGTCGTGTTGTCGGCGGCACTGCCTGCCGGCACCCCGGATGTGGGCTCCAGTGCCAGCAGATCGGAGGTGTCGGGGAAGGCGTGGTAGGCCGCAAAGGCCAGCGGGCCGATGCCGATGGCCAGCGCCACGGCGGTGGGTAGCGGGCGTGTCCGGATGGCGTCGCGCAAGCGCCAGCGCACACCCGCTGCCTTGGGCGCCGTGGCCCGTGGAAGGCGGGATGACGGGCGGTCCGTAGGCGCCTGCAAGGGCGGATGGGCCGGGTTGCGCACCCAGGCATGCAGGCGCTCGCGCCAGCCGGGCTCGGGCGGGTTCTCGTCAGGCCACAGGAAGGGTTGTTCAGCCGGCGCATCCGGGCGCGGCGTAGCGGGAAACCTGCGTCCCTGGGGTGGGGTGGGTGCGCTCATGCCTTGACACCTTGTGGTTCGATCGCATGGGCGGCCTTGCGCGGTGGCGCATGGGCAGCCGCCGAAAGGAGACGGTCTGGACGGCCGTCGGCCACCCGACGGCCACGGCCCAGCACCAGGACCCGCTGGGCCCGCTGGATCACCCCGGCCACATGGGTGGCCACCATCACGCAGCGTGCTGGCGGGGGCGCTGTCGCCTGTCCATCAGCGGCTTCAGCGCGCTCGGTGGACGGGTCACCAGACGACTTGTCCGGTGAGTCCTTCGATGACTCGTCCGCTGATCCGTCGCATGCCGCATGGGATGACTCGTTGGACGCCGCGGCCGACGCAACGGACTGGGCCAGCGGGATGGCCACCAGCGGGTCGGCCGCCGCATACAGCGCCGTGCCCAGCAGGGCTACAACGGGAAGGCCAGCCAGCGTGAACAGGCTGTGGGCGCCCAGTGCGTCGCGTGTGGCGGGCACCTCGCGCGCCCTGGCCACTACCTGCCCGGTGAACAGCGGCTTGTCATGGGGCGCATGGATGACCCCGCGCATCAGCGGCTGGTCCAGGAAGGCATCCCAGCGCGACGCAGCGTGTTCCACCATCAGCATGCGGCTGCCGCGCAGACTCAGCTCCAGCTCCAGCTCCAGGACCAGCGCCGTGCCGATGGCCAGCGTCGGCTCCGCCAGGTGCCGGCGGTTGGCGCGCATGAACAGCAGAAGGGCTTGACGCATGAAGGCTTGAAGACCCGCGGGTGCGCCTGGCACCATGCCAGACGGCCTCGGGGGTGTTCAAGCCATTCTCTTGAGCGCTGCGAAAGGCAAAGGCGTGAAAAGCTGCGCGAAGTACGGCCTCATCGCAGGGGCACCAGCAGGCTTTCCACCGCACGCTCAACCATCCGGGCGCTCTTTCAGCTGGGTGGCCCGGGCTTGGGCGCACTGCGCGAGTTCGATTGCAGCTGCAGCACCTGGCTGCGCTTGAAGACAAAGCGCGGCTGGTGGCGGCTGACGCACAGCAGCTGCGCGCTGACCCTCTCACCGGCCAGCGAGAGCTCGCACCAGTCGCCCACGGGGAGGCTGTTCGTCCATGCACGCGGGTCGCCCGTCGGTCTTCAAGCCGAGTTCGGCCACCACTGACACCAATGTCGCGGCAACTCCAGGGAGCGACAGGGCGTGTCGGCGCGCGCCACCGGAAGCCGTCTGGTCATGGGTGGGTATCAGCGAGCCGAGCCCACGAAGCGCCTTCACGGGCGAGCGCAGGCAGCCACTCACGCAGCCCATCCTGCACCATCAGCACCGCATTCTGCGGTGCGGCGTCGCCCACCGGGGTGTGGCCCCTGTGCACGGGCTCAGGTCACGCGATGCAGAGCCTGCAGCACCTGGGGCGCCGCGTGCAGGTACTTCAGCTGCACCTGCGGGTGCGAACGCGCCCAGACCCTCAGCAGCTCGTCGGTGAAGGCCGGGCCCAGGGCCTCGATGCCTTCAAAGTCGAGCTCGGCCAAGGCAAAGGTGGTCAGACGGTGCGTGACGCGGCGGGCATCGGCGCGTGAGTGCAGCATCGTGGATGCCTGGTCCTGCACCAGCAGGCGCAGGGGTACGCAGGTCCGGCTGAAATCGGTGTCGTCGGCCCGCCAGGCCGACAGCACCGACTCCGGCGTGCGGGTCGCGTCACGGGCGATGGACAGAAACACCGACGTGCCGTTGCGGGTGGTCTTGAACAGTTGAGACTGCCAGGCGCCGCCGTCGCCCTGACGGGTCATCCAGCTCTGGCCGTTGGCCTGCACCACACACACGTCGGCCAGCCGGGCGCTCAGCAGCAGGCCGTGGCCGCAGTGGTGCAGCGGCTGGCTCGTCAGCCGGCCCTTGCTGAGCTCCAGCAAGGCCAGCGCCGGGTCGCTGATGGCCACCGTCTCGCTCAGGTGCTGGAACAGGCCGATGCCGTCGTCGGCCACCAGCAGCTGCAGGCTGTGCGGCGTCTGGCGCAGCGACAGGCTGACCTGGGTTCCGCCGCTGTGGTCGATGGCGTTGTTCAGCAGCTCCGAGACGGCCTGCCCCAGCGTCTGCGCCTGGGTGCGCGACAGCTCGAAGGAGGGTGCAAAGTCGCGACGCCAGGGCAGGTCTTCTTCCAGGCCTGCCAGTGCATAGGTCAAGGCCACCTGGCGCAACGCGCCGGGGCGGTAGACGGTCTGTTGGCCCTGGCTGTGGGCCACCAGCCAGCCCTGTTGCGTCAGCTGCTCCAGCAGGGCAGACAGCTGCCCAGGGCCGATGTCCAGGCGCCGGGCGAGCTCCGCGGGCAAGTTGTCGCCATGCACGATGGCGGCGCGCGTGATCCAGCCGGTGACGGCATTGAAGTCGATGCGTGGCAGGCAAGTTTCCATGGGCAAGGCACCAGGCGAGTCGGTGATGCAGAGTGTGGACGTGCACCACCATTGCGGAACGCCGGAAAGGAAGTGCTAAATCCGCCAGTTCACTCGCGCGGTGCGCCGTGACACCCGCATGCGGTGATTGGCCGCGCGACGGTGTCTGAAGCCTCAGACGACCTGCAGCAGCAGGCTGTCGACGGCGCGCTGCACCAGCTTGCGCTCGTCCAGCTGGGTGGCCAGGCCTTCGGCGCGAAGGCGCTCCAGTGCCTTGCGGCTGATGGACTGCAGCTGCAGCGCATGGCTGCGCTTGAAGACCAGAAACTCGCGGTGGTTGCTGATCCACAGCAGCTGCGCGGTGACCCACTGACCCTGCAGCGACAGCTTGCACCACGCACCCACCTGCAGGGCAGCGGCCCAGTCAGCGGGCGACACAGGGCGCCCGCCGTCGTCAGCGTCAGCCGGGCCATGGGCGAACGAATCAGCCTCACCCAGCGCCATGGGCACGGTGGGCAAGGCGCCGATGTTGGTGTCGATGCCCAGGCTGGGAAGGGCGCCATA
>JAJTDE010000046.1 GCA_021298085.1 Rubrivivax sp. | reverse complement strand
GTGCTGTCGCCGGCCAGGGGTTCGACCTTGATCACCTCGGCGCCCAGGTCGGCCAGGATGAGCCCACAGGTGGGCCCCATCACCATGTGCGTGAGTTCCACCACCCGCACGCCGGCCAGCGGCCGGACGGGAACGGCGGCGACGGTTGAGGACGCGGCGGTGGCCGGCATGGCCTGGTGCGGTGTACCGGCGGTACTGGCCTGGCGCGCAGGCACAAAGTGCTTTGGCACACCGGCTTCTGGCGTCATGCCGTAGAGCGGCTCCCCGGGCAGGCCCTCGGCCAGTACCTCACGCGCCCGCAGCAGCCCGGGGATGTCGACCCCAGTAGGGATGCCCATGGCTTCGAACATGAAGACCAGGTCCTCGGTGACCACGTTGCCCGAGGCACCGGGGGCGTATGGGCAGCCGCCCAGGCCACCGAGGGAACTGTCGAAGGTGCGCACGCCCACGTCGTAGGCGGCCAGGCAATTGGCCAGGCCCAGGCCGCGGGTGTTGTGCAGGTGCGCCGCGCCGGCCAGCGGGCCGATGGCGGCTTTCAGGCGCGTAAACAGCCGCCGCACCTGCGCCGGGTTGGCCATGCCCGTGGTGTCGGACAAGCCGATCTCGCCGACACCGGCGGCGGCCAGCGCTTCCGCCAGGCGCAGCACCTGGTCTTCGGGCACCTCGCCTTGCAAGGTGCAGCCGAAGGCCGTGGACAGGCCGACTTCCACGCGCGCACCGGGCGCCAGCGTGTCGCGCAGGGCGATGATCTGCTTCACCTCCACCACCATCTGCGCGCAGGTCTTGCGCACATTGGCCATCGAGTGCGCCTCACTGGCAGAGACGGGGACGGTCAGCTTGTGGGCGCCGGCCGCCAGTGCGGCGCGTGCGCCGTGCACATTGGGCACCAAGGCCACCACCGTGATGTCTGGCCATCGCAGGCCATGCCGCACCAGCACCTCGGTGTCGGCCATCTGCGGCAAGAGGCGAGCTGGCACGAAGGAGCCCACCTCGATCTCGCGCAGACCGCAGGCCGCCAGTGCGTCAAGCCAGGCGATCTTGCGCTCCGTGGGCATCACGGTGCGGATGCTTTGCAGCCCGTCTCGAGGGCCGACTTCACTGATGAGCACCTCAGGGTTCGTGGCCATGGCGCCGGGCGATGTTGGGCGGAAGTGGTGTCGGCGGGACTCTACCCCAGGGCTTTCGGCAACGCAGCCGTGCGCGGTTCGACGTCAGAATGGCACGGTCCTATTCGCATTCAGGGAGAACACATGCGCACACGGGCCGTGAGGATTTTCAGCGGCGAAACCTTTGAGGTTCCCGCCAGCATTCAGCGCATCGACAGTCGGTCCACCCACGGTTGGCAAGTGCGCTACTGCAAGGCCGAAGACCGGACAAAAATCTTCTCAGACCACACCCCAGACGGCAGCGGCGCGGCGGCCTCGCTGGCCAAGGCGGTCGCTGAACTCCATCGCCGCATCACCCAGTTCCCGGCGCCCACTGGCCTGCGCAGGCGGGCCCATTCCACGAAGAAGTCTGCGCTTCCGCCGGGTATCTCCGGCCCAGCGCTGCGCAACGGGGGTGGCACGGGCAAGACGCCCTACTACTGTTTCCAGGTCAGTGTGCCGCTGCCTGGTGGCGGCAACACCACCCGCTCGGTGTACATCGGTACGGAGAGAACCCGCAACGACGAGCGCGAGGCCGCAGCGCTGGCCAAGGCCCAGCAGATCCGTGAACAGGCTGTTGAACAGGTTGTGCAGGCCGCCACACGCGCCCGGCGGGCCATCGTTGTCGAGACGCTGGCCACTCAGGCTTAGCGCGAGCCCTTCGGTCGCCATGACCACCCCTCACCGACCCATCCATGCCCATCACCTTCGATTCCCCCCAAGCCATTCTTGACGCCGTCGGGCAAGACCTCGGCCACACCGACTGGATGACGATGACGCAGGAGCGCGTCCAGCGCTTTGCCGATGCCACCGACGACCAGCAGTGGATCCATGTCGACGAAGCCCGCGCGGCGCAAGGCCCGTTTGGCGCCTGCATCGCCCATGGCTACCTGAGTCTCAGCCTGGCCGCCCGTTTCATGCCGGAGCTGGTGCGCTGGCAGGGCGTGACGATGGGCATCAACTACGGCTGCGACAAGGTACGTTTTCCGGCGCCGGTGAAGGTGGGTTCGCTCATCCGCGGCCATGCGGTGCTCAGCACCGCGCAGATGGTGGCCGACAGCGTGGTGCAGGTGGGCATCCGGCTGACGGTGCAGATCCAGGGTTCCGACAAGCCGGCGTGTGTGGTGGACACGCTCAGCCGGCTCGTCTTCGGGCCCGGCCCGGCCTCAGCTCGGCACGCCTGAGCCGTCGTGCATCCAGCGCGCGTGGCCCGGCGCGCGCTTGGTGCGGTCCCACTCATCGAGCATTGCCCACTTCACCTCGTCCAGCTGCTGGTGCATGGCGGGTGTGCCGGTGTCCACGGCGAGCTCCAGCCGGTGGCCATTGGGGTCGAAGAAGTAGATGCTCTTGAAGATGGTGTGTTCCGTCGGCCCGATCACCTCGATGCCGGCGGCTTCCAGGCGCGCCTTGGCCTTCAGCAGTGTGTCCAGCGAATCCACCTTCAGCGCCAGGTGCTGCACCCAGGCCGGGGTGTGCGGGTCGCGGCCCATTTCGGGTGAGTTGGGCAGTTCAAAGAACGCCAGGATGTTGCCGTTCCCGGCGTCCAGGAAGACGTGCATGTAGGGGTCGGGCGCCTTGGTCGACGGCACCTGGTCCTCGGCGATCGCCAGCACAAAGCGCATGTCCAGGTGCTGCTGGTACCACAGCACGGTTTCCTTGGCGTTGCGGCAACGGTAGGCGACGTGGTGCACTCGTTGGACAAGCATGGCGGCTCCTGGGGTGGACGGTCAGACAGTGTCGCGGGCCCGTGCCAGGGCCTCGCGCAGCACGGCGATGTCGCCGATGTGGTTGGACAGCAGCAGGATCAGCCGCGCATTGAGCATCGCGCTCTGGGGCTCGGTCAAGTCCCGGTGGGCGTCGATCAGCAGTTGGTAGAAGTCGTCACCGGGCGAAAAGTCCCGCAGGTACGGGTGGCCCGGCTCGTGGAAGTTGGGCTGGAGTTGAAGGCTCATCGCGCGCTTTCAGGTGTTGGCGGTGGCGCGGGCCAGCGCCGACTGGACAGCCGCGGCGTCAAGGCTGCGCCAGCGCGCCGCCACGTGCTGGTCGGGGCGAATCAGCAGGGCGCTGCCCGGGCGCAGGTCGCAGCGCTGGGCCACCAGGCCCTTGCTGTCCACCAGGCAGCTCATGGCCGGGCCGTCTGTCGGGGGCGTCAAGGCCACGGGGCTGACCACCACCGCCTGCACCGGGACAAGCCCCTGGCTCAGCACCTGCAGCGAGTCGAGCAGGGGCCCGTTCAGCGCCTCGGGGCCTTCGGCATACACCAGCACCTGGAAGCGGTTGCCCAGGTGATGCAGCAGCCAGCCGGGCTGCCCCTGGGCCTCCACCGGGGCGTCGTCCATCGGCGCGCCAGGTGCCATGGTGCCCTCAAAGGCGTCGCTGGCCGGGGTGTTCAGCCCGGAGTGGCTGTAGTGGGTGGGCACCGACAGCCGCCCTGAATTCACCAGCTTGCGTGCAAAGGGGTGCTGTCGGGCCAGTGACAACACCGCGTTGCGGAAGGTCCGGCTCATCGCGCTCTTGGGGGTGATGAAGTCGGTTGAGCGGGTGGAGTTCAGGATGTTCTCGTCGGCCGCCAGGCAGCGCTCATCGCTGTAGCTGTCCAGCAGCCGCGCAGGGGCACGGCCGTCCATCACCAGCTTGAGTTTCCACAGCAGGTTGTCGCTGTCCTGGATGCCGGAGTTGGCGCCGCGGGCCCCGAAGGGTGACACCTGGTGCGCGGCATCGCCGGCAAACAGCACCCGGCCATGGTTGAAGCGCTCCATGCGCCGGCACTGGAAGGTGTAGACGCTGACCCACTCCAGCTCGAAGGGGTGCTGCTCACCCAGCATGGCGCGGATCAGCGGCACCACGTGTTCGGGCTGGCGGGCGGCTTCCGGGTCGGCGTCCCAGCCCAGCTGGAAATCGATGCGCCAGACGTCGTCGGCCTCGCGGTGCAGCAGCACCGATTGGTTGGGGTGAAAAGGCGGGTCGAACCAGAACCAGCGTTCGGCCGGGAAGGGCGCCTTCATGACCACGTCGGCGATCAGGAAGCGGTCTTGGAAGACGCGGCCGTCCATGTCCAGGCCAAGCATGTGGCGCACCGGGCTGCGTGCGCCGTCGCAGGCGATGAGCCAATCGGCCTGCAGCGTGTAGCGGCCGTCAGGCGTGTCCACCTGCAGCTCGACGCCGTGGGCGCCGGGGGTGACGGAGACCACCTTGTTCTTCCAGCGGATCTCCACGCCGTCGCGCGCGCAGGCCTCTACCTGGAAGGCCTCCAGGTAGTACTGCTGAAGGTTGACCATGCCGGGCCGCTGGTGCTCGGGCTGCGGCAGCAGGTTGAAGCTGAAGACCTCGTCCTCGCCGAAGAAGGTGCGCCCCACGTTCCACGTCACCCCCTTGTCGACCACCGCCTGGCCCACGCCGCAGCGGTCCAGGATTTCCAGCGTGCGCTTGGCATAACAGAGCCCGCGTGAGCCCACCGACACGGTGTTGTCGTCGTCCAGCACCAGCACGTCGATGCCCTGGCGCCGCGCGTCCAGCGCGGCCGTCATGCCCACCGGGCCGGCGCCCACGATGACCAGCGGGTAGCGGCGTGGCGCGGCACCCGGCGCCTGCAGCTCAGGCGGCTGCCGGTACTCGAAGCGGGGGTAGCTGAAGCTCTGGTGCATGGCGGCGGCCGATCAACCTTCCAGCGAGGCCCACATGTCGCGGTCACGCTCGGCCGTCCAGATGCGCGGGTCGCGGTGCTGGGTGGCTTCGTCGTAGCAGCGTGTGACGTCAAAGGGCATGCAGTGGTCGAAGATGACCCAGTGGCCGTACCGCGGCCTCAGCGCGGCGACGGTCTCGCGGTAGACGGTGCCCAGGTCCTTGCCGGCGTCGGCACCGGCTTTCACGTGGGACCACACGTCCTGGATGAAGGCGCGTGTCACGGCCAGGCCTTCCTGCACCCGCGCCTCGCCGCGCAGCGCCGGCCCGCGGCCGGGCACCAGGGCCTGTGGGCGCAGCGCGGCGATGGCGTCCAGCGTGGCGGGCCAATCCTGGAAGTAGGCGTCGCCGGCATAGGGTGTGGCGTCAAACTCGACCAGGTCACCCGACAGCAGCGTGCGTTCCTGCGGCAGCCAGACCACGGTGTCGCCCTTGGTGTGGCCGCGGCCCAGCTGCAGCAGCTGCACCTCCAGCGTGCCCAGCCACAGCGTCATCTTGCCGGTGAAGGTCATGGTCGGCCAGGTCAGGCCGGGGGGCACGGTGTCCAGGTTGCGGAACAAGCGCGGGAAGCGCCCGATCTCGCTGGCCTTGTCTTGTTCGCCGCGCTCCACGATCAGGTCGTAGGTGTCCTGGCTGGCCAGGATCTGCTGCGGCTGGTAGGCCGAGGCGCCCAGCACCCGCACCGCGTGGTAGTGCGTGAGCACCACGTAGCGGATGGGTTTGTCGGTGACCTCGCGGATGCGGCGAATGACGTCGGCGGCCATGGCCGGCGTGGCCTGGGTGTCGGCCACCAGCACGGCGTCGTCGCCGATGACGATGCCGGTGTTGGGGTCACCTTCGGCCGTGTAGGCCCAGGCATGTTCCGACAGCTGTTCGAAGGTGACGCGTTTTTCGTCCAGGTCAGCCTGTGAGGCAAAGGCTTTGGGGGTGCTCATCGGGTGTCCGGCTCTGTGTTGACCAATGGGTCGGCATCATAGGACGGCACCTTCTGTTTGGCAAATGCGTTTGCATAGGGCAAACTTCGGGCATGCCGACCCACGACGCTGCAGGCCCTTCAGCCACCCGCACCGAGGCCGGTGACGCCCCGGACGTGCCAGAGACGCACCAGCGTGCCGTGCAATCCGTGGAAGTGGGTGGTCGCTTGCTGCTGGCGCTGACGGCGGTGTCCGGGCCACTGCACCTGAAGGACCTGGCCGCCCGTGCCGGCTTGTCGGCCGCGCGGGCCCACCCGTACCTGGTGAGCTTTGGCAAGCTGGGGCTGATCGAGCAGGACCGCCTGACTGGCCGCTATGCGGTGGGGCCCGCGGCGCTGCAGCTGGGGCTGACCGCGCTCAGCCAGCTGGACCCGTTGCGGGTGGCCAGCCCGGTGGCCGAGGACCTGGCCGCCTCCACCGGGTTTGCCGTGGCCCTGGCCGTCTGGGGCAACCTCGGGCCCACCGTGGTGCGGATGATCGAGGCGCGTCAGCCGCTGCTGGTGGCCATGCGGGCCGGCACGGTGATGGCGCCCTTGAGTACCGCCACCGGACGCGCGTTTTCCGCGGTGAGCCCGCTGGAGCAGGTGCTGCGCGCCGCGCCGGGGGCATTGGGCGAAGACCTGGCCTCGGCCGCAGGGCCCCGGTTGACGCGGCAGCTCAGCCCGGCCGAAGCCGAGGTGCTGCGCGCGGCGCAGGACGACGTCCGTCGCCACGGGCTGGTGCGCGCCGAGGGCCGGCCGATCCCGGGGGTCAACGCCTTCAGCGCACCGGCCTTTGACCACCAGGGCCGCGCCGTGCTGGTCATCACGGCGCTGGGCCACCAGGACCACTTTCCGGTGGACTGGGACAGCCCCGTCGCCCACGCGGTGCGGGCCGCGGCGCGCGATATCTCGCAGCGCCTGGGTGGTCGGCCTGCGGCGGCTGGCGCCCTTACTGCTTGACCGTCACGGCCACCACGCCGTCGGCTTCACGGATGCGCGACAGCGTGATGCCGGTGGCGGTGCCATCATGGGCCCGGGTGGTGGGGGCCAGGCCGTTCTTGTCGGAGACACCGGTAACCTGGCGGCTGCCCGGAAACAGGTCGCCCGCGTCACCGGCGTTGGCGTTGAGTTCCAGGTCACGCCGGCCATCGGCCTGCACCAGGCCCACACGGTAGGCGATGGGGTTGGTGTTGTCGGCCTGGCGTTCGTCGATGTGCCACAGCGCCAGGCCGTGGCCGGGCAGTTGCGCGTCGCGGCCCGTCTGCTGGCGGTTTTCCAGCAGAAAGTATTCGCTGCTGGCCGCGCCGCCCTTGCTCAGGCGCACACAGGCGGTCTTGTCGGTTTCCAGGGGCGCCAGGCTCAGGCGGGTGCTGGCCTTGCTGCGGCCGCCTGAGCCGGGCACCGCCGCGGCCCCTGCCGCCACGCGTTGAGGGCTGATCCAGCCCAGCCGCTCCAGGCACCAGGCCGACAAGCGGGCGGGTTTGTCGCCATCGCCCAGCCAGGAACCGCCGGCCATCAGGCACCAGTCGCCCACGCCTTGGCTGCGGTAGCTGGTGTCGTACAGGTCGGGCAGGCCGATGAAGTGCCCGAACTCGTGGCTGAATACCCCGAGCCGGCCGTCTTCGGGCGCGGTGAAGTAAGCGTAGGCCTTGACCCCGTTGTTCTCGAAGGGCCTGGGCAGCGTCCACTTGTGGGACCAGATCATGGCCTTGCGCCGCGCCGCCTGGGGCTGGGCCTCGGCACCTTGGCCGGCGTGCACCAGGAACAGGCCGTCGACAAAACCGTCCCCGTTGGCGTCGAAGGGCTTGAGGCTGTTGGCCTGTGTCCACTGCGTCAACGCGTCCTGCAGCAGGCCCGCGGTGTTGCGCGGGAAGGCGCTGCCGGTGCCGCTCTGGTTGTCCACATACCAGCTGTAGGGCTTGGGCATGCGCAGCCAGGGTGACACCCGGCCGGTGACCTTCAGCTTGCCATAGGACATTTCCTGGTAGAAGCGGTGCATCGAATCGGCGTTCTGCGGGTCAAACAGCAAACGCTCGAAATGCGCAGGTGCTGTGGTGCCGGGGTTGTCGGCAAAGTCCACCAGCAGCACCAGGCAGTTCAGCACACCCTCGGCCTTGGGCAGCGCCACGCGTTGGCTGGGTGCCGCGCGGCTGCGGCTGCGCAGCAAGGGCCTGTCGGTGGGTTCGCCCATGTCTTCGGGCGGGTAGATCACGCCGTCGTTCCAGCCGGTGCGCCCGACGGTGGGAAAGTCCAGCAGTCCCATGGTGCGGGCCAGACGCGCATCGGCGCTGGACAGCACGTGCGCACTGCGCATGCCCTTGCGGATGTCGGCCAGCACACTCGGGTGCGCTACGCAGACGCTCGGCCCGTCTTCGTACCGGTGCAGGCGCGGCAAGCCCGGCGTGCCAGGGCAGTCACAGACCGGGCGCAGGCTGCGGCGGCGCCGGGCAGAGGAGGCGTTTGTCATGGACGGGGTTTCTGCAGGAGGGTGGGGCATGTTGCGCCAGCGTGCCGCTCAGTGCAAGGCAGGTTCAGGGGCGCCAGGCGGCAATGACATCAGCTGCGCCACCACGGCCAGCGCCAGCACTTCCGGTTCCTTGCCGAAGATGCCGGGCAGGCCCACCGGACACACCATGCGGTCGATCTGCGACTCAGGCAGGCCACGGTCGCGCAGGCGGTGCACAAAGCGGGCACGTTTGGTCTGGCTGCCGATCAGCCCGAACCAGCGGAAATCGGTGCGTTGGAGGATGGCCTGCGTGAGCGCCCAGTCCAGCGCATGGCTGTGGGTCATCACCAGGAAGCAGCAGCCTGGTGGCGCCGAGGCGACCTCGGCGTCCACCGGTTCCACGCAGCGCCGCTCGATGTGGGCAGGTAGATCCGGTGATTCCAGCCAGCGGCTGCCGTCGGTGCTGTGGTCGCGTTCGTCGATCCAGCTGACCTGGCAGGGCAGGTCGGCCAGCAGGCGCACCACGGCCCGCCCAACATGGCCGGCGCCATACAGCTGCAGCTGAAAGCGGGCGGGGGGGAAGGGCCAGTTGTCCAGGTGGGCGGCGTTCAGGTGCTGCAGCCGCAGGCCCACCGTGCCGCCGCAGCACTGGCCGAGCGTCGGGCCCAGGGCGATGTGCTGTTCCACGACGGCGGGCGCCGCATCAGCCTGCTGCAGCAGCTGGCGCGCATCGGCCAGGGCCTGCCATTCCAGGTGCCCGCCACCGATGGTGCCGGCTGCGGTGTCGGCGGCCACCAGCATGCGGGTGCCGGCCTCGCGCGGCACCGAGCCGCGGCTGCGGACGACCTCCACCACCACCGCGGGCCGGCCGCTGGCCAGCCACTGCCGGGCCGTCTCACGCAGCGCCAGTGCCGACCACACGCTGCACGCCCTCCTCAGGCCTCTTCACGCCATTCGATCTGGGCACCCAGCGCCGTGAGGTTCTCGACAAAGCGTGGGTGGGCACGGCGGATGGGCGCGGCGTTGCGGATGGTCGAACGCCCCGGGATGCTGGCCGCCACCATCAGCAGCGCGATGGCCACGCGGATGATGTAGGGGCTGTCCACCGATGCTGGCGACAAGGGCTTGCCGCCAAAGGTGATCACGCGGTGCGGGTCACACATCACCGCGTGGGCGCCGAACTTGGACAGTTCGCTGATCCAGCCCATTGCGCCGTCGTAGACCTTGTTCCAGTACATCATCGAGCCGTCGGCCTGCACGCCCAGCGCCACGAAGATGGGCAGCAGGTCCACTGGCAGGTAGGGCCAGGGGGCAGCCTCGATCTTGGGCAGGATGTTGCGGGTGAAGGGCTCGCGCACGCGCAGACGGCCATCGACCTCGGTGCGTGACCAACCCCCTTCGTGCACGATGCGCACGCCAAACTTGGCAAAGGTGCGGTCGATCAGCGGAAACTGCTCCGGTGTCGAGTTCTTCACGGCGATGCTGCCGCCGGTGATGGCGCCCAGCGCCAGGAAGGTGACGATCTCGTGGAAGTCTTCGGCGAAGGTGAATTCGCCGCCACCCAGTTCGCCCACACCCTGCACCACCAGGCGTGAGGTGCCCAGCCCGTCGATGCGTGCACCCAGCATCACCATGAACTGGCAGAACTCCTGCACGTGCGGCTCGCTGGCGGCGTTCATCAGCACGCTGCGGCCTTCGGCCAGTGCGGCGCAGAGCACATAGTTTTCGGTGGTGGTGACGCTGGCGTAATCCAGCCAGTGCTGCGCGGCGCGCAGCGGGCGTTCGGCCCGCATGACGATGCCGTCAGGCCGGCGCTCGACCGTGGCGCCAAAGCTCTGCATGACCTCGACGTGCGGGTCGATCTCGCGCATGCCCAGGCTGCAGCCCTTCACATCGTCCTCGATGCGGGCCACGCCAAAACGCGCCAGCAGCCCGGGCACCAGCATGATGGAACTGCGCATCTCCTCCGGCAGCCGGTGGATGGCTTCGTTGAAGTGGGTGTGTTCGTGGTGCACGTCCAGCACGCGCTGCTCGAAATCCACGGCCACGTGGCTGCCCAGCGTGCGGAAGATCTCCAGGATCTTCTTCACATCGGTGATCTCGGGAATGCCCCGCAGCCGGATGGGCTGGCGTGTCAGCAGCGTGGCGCACAGGATGGGCAGCACCGCATTCTTGTTGGCCGAGGGCACGAGGCGGCCGCGCAAGGGGGTGCCGCCGTGGACGAGGAGGTCAGACATGGTGTGGTTGCAAGGCCTGTGTGGCCCTGATTGTCCCGCAGCGGCGGCAGATTCCCCAGGTACCTCATCGCTTCACCCCAACCCGCCACCGGCTGCCACCATGTTCTACGAACCCGGTCTGACACCCCACGGCCTGCCGCACGACCCCTTCAAGATTCCAGCGGCGGCCGCAAGGACTCGGTGCGCAATGCCGAGGACACCGGCGAGTTTGTCTGGAACATGGCCACCTGGGCGCAGCGCGAGGCGGTGAACATCTCCGCCGAGGAGCTGCCACCCGGCGTGGACGAGTTTGACCGCGCGGGCCTGCAGAAACTGCCCTCGCGGCGCGTGAAGCCGATGCGGGTGGCCGGCTCACCCATCCAGTTCGAGTCTGTGTGCCTGAACACGCTGCGTTTCCCCGGCAACGGGCCGATGGGATCGGCCGACGTGGTCTTTGGCCGCGTGGTGGGGGTGCACATCGCCGACGAGGCGCAGGATGCGTTCAAGGGCCCTCAGCCGGGCGCTGCCTGAGCTGACGCCGGCGCGCCGCCAGCGCCAGGCGCCGCACACGGGCGATGTCGGCGTTGCTGAAGATGCCCTGCGCGCCTGAGATGGCGGCCAGGCGCATGCCGTGCTGCAGCCCCAGCTCGTAGATCTCATGCACCTTCTGCCACTCGATCTGCCGCCCGACGGTATAACTCTCGAAACGACCGGCCAGTGCCAGCACGATGGTTTCGGCCAGGCAGGCGTAGACCACGTTGGGCGGCAGCCCGATGTTCTTCATGTGCAGAGCCCCGGGCACCTCGATCTCGCCCGATTCGATGACCAGCACATCGGGCCGCTTGGCGACCTCCTCCGGGGGCAGGTCCAGCGGGCGGGCCACATCGGTGATGACGCAGCCCGGCTTGACCTTCATGATGTCCAGCACCTTCTTGCCCGCGCCCGAGGTGGCCGTGACCACCATGTCCATCTCGGGCAGCAGCTTGTCAGGATGCACGGCCAGGTGGACCTGCGCGTCGGGTGAGTGCTGCAGGATGGCTTCCCGCAGCGTCAGCAGCTTGGCGCTGTCGGGCGCCACGAGGTAGATGGACTCGGCCGCGCGGGCCAGCAGGTGGGCACAGGCCGCGCCGATGGCCCCGGTG
The DNA here is from genome assembly GCA_021298085.1 of Rubrivivax sp. Classification (GTDB taxonomy): domain Bacteria; phylum Pseudomonadota; class Gammaproteobacteria; order Burkholderiales; family Burkholderiaceae_C; genus Rubrivivax. Next base: position 18,086 of record JAJTDE010000046.1, on the reverse strand, counting down.
GCACCCACCACCATGGCCTTGAAGGCCACGCGCTGGCGGCCACGGGGCCGGGGCAGCAGATTCATGCGCAAGAGCGCGTCGTGGGCTGCCCACAGCGCGGCACTCGCGCTGTAGCTGTTGCCGGTGGTGATGGGCAGCGGCGCCTGCCGCGCCACTGTGACACCGGCATCGCCCACCACCTTGGTGAACGCGCCCAGGCCCATGATCTGCGCGCCCAGCTTGCGGGCCATCTCGGCGGCCGCCAGCAGGCGCCGGTAGGTGAACTCCGGCGGGCGGCTCATGATCTCGCGCGGCGTGCCGCCCACGCTGATCAACCAGCCCTCGGCCTCGACGCCGGTGGGCGAGCGGATGCCGCTGATGTGGGAGTAGACAAAGGGCGGCGCATAGGCCAGCACGGTCTCCAGCGAATCCATCAGCACCGGCGGGCCCAGGCGTGAGAGCAGCTCTACGGGCTTGAGCACTTTGAAGTACTCCTGGGACAGCGGGTGAATGACAAACGCAAAGCGGTTGACCCGCTTGAAGCCACCGGGGTACACCAGCCGGGGCTCAAAACCGGCGCGCTCGAAGACCTCCAGGTAGTCGTCGTCCTGCAGGCTGCTGCTGTGGCGCCCGGTGGCGGCCATGATCATGGCGTCCAGCAGCGCCGGGTCCAGCGCATGGCCCTGCAGGTTGGGCGAGGCGTCGATGACCAGGTGCACCCCCTTTTCGTGCCACTGCGCCAGCCGCGCCTCATTGACGGTGTGGGTGATCACCGTCTTGCCCGCCAGCTCTTCCAGCCCGAAGTGGTCCAGCTCATGGGCCGGTGCGACGATGACACTGGCGTGCCGGGCGGCATGGCGCAGCGCGTGCTGGCACCAGCGCGACAGCAGCCCCGGCCCCAGCGCCTGGGGCGGCACCCAATCGGCCGCGTGGTGGGCGCCGCTGGCATACAGCGCCAACGCGTCCAGCGAGGACAGCAGATTGGGGACACCCAGCTGAAGCAGCGGGTCGGCAAAGTGCAGGTTCGGGGTGGCTTCGCCGAGCGTGTGCGCCAGCTTGTGGTGGGCCAGCCCGCTGAGGAACAGCACATGGGCGTTGTTGAAGATCGGCCCCTGGCTGGCCTGCGCATGGCGAACGGCCCACTCCATGAGCAGGTCGGCCAGGCGCTGGCCGGTGGTCAGCGGGGTGTTGCGCACCAGGTCGGCCAGGCGCGCCACCTGCCGGCCACCGCTGCGGCGAGGGTCCAGCGCGTGCACGTCGCGCCCGATCCCGAGACCCATCGCCGCCGGGGACTGCGCATCCCAGGCCTGCACCAGGCGGGCGGCCTGCGCCAGGCTGGCCCCGGCGCCGACTCGCCGCACCTGGAGCGGCTGCCCCAGGAAGACGGTGTCGATCAGGAAGTCCTGTGTGGCGGCGCCCAGGCTGATGCCCACGGCCAGCCGAGGCGGTGTCGCGGGTACCGGCTTGGGCGTTCGCTTCTTGCGGGTGGGTGCAGGGGGGTCAGCGGTCGCGGGAGGTGCGGCAGAGCGCGTTCGGGAGGCAGCCATACCCCCAGTGTGTTCCGCTCAAGCCCTCACCGCCTTGATGGCGCGCAATACCGCCTCAGGTGTGGCCGGCGCCCGCAGCGGTGGGTGCTGGCGGTGGCCACCCGCGGCCGACACCGCGTCCCGGATGGCCAGGAACGCACTGAAGGCCAGCAGCAGCGGGGGTTCGCCCACGGCCTTGCTGCGGTGCACGGTGTCGGCCGGGTTGTCGGCCTGGAACAGCTGGGTGTGGAAGACCGGGGGCGCGTCGGTGGCGGTGGGGATCTTGTAGGTGCTGGGCGCGTGGGTCAGCAGTGCGCCGGTCTGCGGGTGCCAGACCAGCTCTTCGCTCGTCAGCCAGCCCAGGCCCTGGATGTACGCGCCTTCCACCTGACCGATGTCGAGGGCCGGGTTGAGCGAGCGGCCGGCGTCGTGCAGCAGGTCGGCGCGCAGCACGCGGGTCTCGCCCGTCAGCGTGTCGACCACCACTTCGCTGATGGCGGCGCCATAGGCAAAGTAGAAGAAGGGCTTGCCGGTGAGGGTGTGACGGTCCCAGTGCAGGCCGGGGGTGGTGTAGAAGCCGTCGCTCCACAGCTGAATGCGCGCCTGGTAGGCCTCTTGCACCAGGGTGTCGAAGGCCGTCTGTGGGCCTGGCTGGCCGTCGGCCGCCGGCGGGGCGTGCAACTGGTGGCCGCTGAATCGGACCGTGTCAGGGTCTTCGCCCGCCCGGCCCAGCTGCTGCAGCCAGAAGGCGGCCAGGCGTTGGCGGATCTGCCGGGCAGCGTCCTGCGCGGCCTTGCCGTTGAGGTCTGCCCCGGTAGACGCCGCGGTGGCCGAGGTGTTGGCCACGCGGAAGGTGTCGGTGGGCGTGCAGCGCACCCGCGCCAGGGGCAGGCCGAGTTCATGGGCCACCACCTGTGCCACCTTGGTGTTCAGGCCTTGGCCCATCTCGGTGCCACCGTGGTTCACCAGCACCGAACCATCGGTGTAGACGTGCACCAATGCACCGGCCTGGTTGAAGTGGGTGACGTTGAACGAGATGCCGAATTTCACCGGTGTGAAGGCCAGGCCGCGCTGCAGCACCGGGTTGCGCGCGTTCCAGCGGGTGATCTCGGCGCGGCGCTCGGCGTAGCTGCTGCTGTCCAGCAGCGCCTGCGTCAACGGCTCCAGCACGTTGTCGTCCACCACCTGGCCATACGGTGTGGTGTGCGCGTGCCCACGGGCGTGGTGCTGGTAGTAGTTGACGCGCCGCACGGCCAGGGCGTCGCGCCCGAGGTGGCGTGCGATGTCGTCCAGCAGCACTTCGGTGACGAGTGCGCCCTGCGGCCCACCGAAGCCGCGGAAGGCGGTGTTGCTCTGGGTGTGGGTGCGCGCGCAGTAGCCGTGGATGGCCACTTCGGGCAGCCAGTAGGCGTTGTCGATGTGGCAGATGGCGCGCGTCATCACCGGCGGGGTCAGGTCGGTGGAAAAGCCTGCGTTGGTGATCAGCGTGAATTCCGCGCCCAGCACACGGCCCTCGTCGTCGAAACCCGCCTCGACGTCGAATTCGAAAGCGTGGCGTCGGCCGGTGATCATGAAATCGTCGTCGCGGTCAGGCCGCAGCTTGACCGGGCGTTTCAGCCGCAGCGCCGCCAGCGCCGCCACCGCGCAGAACAGGGCCGATTGGCTTTCCTTGCCGCCGAAGCCGCCGCCCATGCGGCGGCACTCCACCTGCACGCGGTGCGCAGCCAGGCCCAGCGCGTGGGCCACCACGTGCTGCATCTCGGTGGGGTGCTGGGTGGAGCTGATCACCTTGAGCGCGCCGTCTTCGGCCGGCTGGGCGATGGCGATCTGCCCTTCCAGGTAGAACTGCTCCTGGCCGCCCAGCGAAAAGTGCATCGTGTGGCGGTGCGGGGCGGCATCGATCGCGCGCCGCACAGCGCCCGGGCTGCTTTCGCGCACCAGGTGCATGGGCGGTACCACATAACGCTGCTGTGCATGGGCTTCACGCGCCGTCAGCACGGCGGGCAGGGCTTCGATCTCCAGCGCCTCGCGCCCAGCCCGCGCGGCGCGGCGGGCCAGTTCGCGGTGGGTGGCCACGATGGCGCACACCGGTTGGCCCAGGTACTGAACCACGCCGTCGGCCAGGATGGGGTCGTCGTGCTGGATGGGCCCGCAGTCGTTGGTGCCGGGGATGTCGGCCGCCGTGTAGACGGCCACCACGCCGGGCAGGCGGCGCAGCCGTTCGACGTCGATGCCCAGCAGCCGCCCATGCGCCACCGGCGACAAGACCAGGGCTGCGTGCAGCGTGCCCTGCAGTTCCGGCAGGTCATCGGCGTAGGGTGCGGCGCCCTGCACATGCAGGTGGGCTGATTCGTGCGGGCGGCTCTGGCCGACTTCGCCGGCCACGGGTGGGGCGGTGTTCATGCCTGGGCCTCCGGGGTGAGGCTCCACACGCGGGTGCCGCTGTCGTCCAGCGGCGCGCCGGCGTGTGTCTGCCACCACAAGCGTTCCAGCAGCCCCGCGGCAGCCTCCAGCCGGTAGCTGGCGCTGGCGCGCAGGTCGCTCAAGGGGGTGAAGTCCTGCGCCAGCGCCGCCTGTGCGCGGGCCAGCGTGGCCTTGTCCCAGGCCTGCCCGCGCAGCGCGGCTTCGGTGTGCCCTGCCCGCATCACCGTGGCCGCCATGCCGCCAAAGGCCAGGCGGACGTCGTTGACCTGGCCCGCGGCCGTGAGGTTCAGCGCAAAGGCGCCGCACAGGGCCGAGATGTCGCAATCGTGCCGCTTGCTGATCTTCCACACTCGCAGCTGCCAGCCTTCGGCCAGTCGCGGCACGCTGACGGCTTCGACCCACTCGCCCTCGCGCAGCTGGTTGCGCTGGTAGCCGGTGTAGAAGCCGTCCAGGGGCAGCACACGCTGCTCGTCGCGCCAGCGCAGGTGCAGCTGGGCGTTGAGCGCCATCAAGGCCGGTGCGCTGTCGCCGATGGGAGAGCCATTGGCCAGGTTGCCCACCAGCGTGCCGGCGTGGCGCACCGGGGGGCCGGCAAAGCGCCGCCACAGCTCCCGCAGCCCCGGGTGATGGCGCACCAGGGCTTGGTAGGCGTCTTCCAGCGGCACGGCGGCGCCGATGTGCAGGCTGCCGTCGTCACTGGGGCGGATCTCGCGCAGCTCGGCCACATCGCCCAGGTACAGCACGGTGCCCAGGTCGCGGAACTGCTTGTTGACCCACAGGCCGATGTCGGTGCTGCCGGCCAGCAGGCGGGCCTGCGGGTTGTCGGCCTTGTGCTGCGCCAGCTCGCGGGCAGTGCGCGGGGCCACAAAGGCCTGCGTGCGCCCAGAGCCATCGGCGTGGGGCCCGCTGTAGTGCAGGGGCGGTACGGCCGGCAACGCCCGAAGCGTGGCGGCCACGGCTTCGGCATCGAAGGCGGCGACGCGAGCGTCACCGGGGTGGGCCGTGTCAGCCTGCCGGGTGGCATCGCCGAGCGTGAACATGCGCTGCCCGGCGTCCAGGATGGGCCGATAGCCGGTGCAGCGGCACAGGTTGCCCGCCACCGCGTCGGCCAGCGCCTCACGGCTGGGCGGCGGCGCGGCGTTCGGCCCCGCCGCGCTGTGCTGTTCATAGACCGCCGCCAGCGACATCACAAAGCCGGGGGTGCAGAAACCGCATTGCGAGGCATGGCACTCGACCATCGCCTGCTGGGCAGGGTGCAGGCAGCCCGCGCGTCCGGCCAGGTCTTCGACCGTCAGCAGGGCCTTGCCGTCCAGCGTGGGCAGGAAGCGGATGCAGGCATTGACCGGGCGGATCAGCAGCGGGCCCGTGCGGATGGCAGCGCCGGCGCGGGCCGTGGTGCCGCCGGCCCCCTGGGGCTCCACCGCCACCGCGGCTTGCGGGGCCAGCTCGGCCACCCACACCGTGCAGGCCCCGCAGTCGCCCTCGGCGCAGCCTTCCTTGGTGCCGGTACAGCCTTCGGCGCGCAGCCATTCGAGCACACTGAGTGTGGGCGACACGCCGCTGACCTCAACGGTGCGGCCCCGGTGGACAAAGTGGATGGGACGGATCTGCATGGGGTGCAAGCATAGGCGGTTGACGGGCTGGGTACAGGCAAGGCCCGTACCATCACGTGGATGAAGACCCCCACCCGCATCGCCCTGCGCGGCGACCTCCTCGATTTCACGGCCGACCCTGGCCTGTCGCAACCCCACGACGATGCGGCCCGCGCCGCCGTGCGCTGGCGCCCCGACCACTGGCTGCTGGTGGAAAACGGCCGCATCGTTGACGCCCAGCCGGTGTCGTCGCTGCAGCCCGGCGAAGACTGGAAGCGCATCGAACACCCGGGCCGCTGGATCCTGCCGGGTTTTATCGACACCCATGTGCACAGCGCGCAGGTGGACGTCATTGGCTCCTGGGGCAGCGAGTTGCTCGATTGGCTGAGCACCCACACCTACCCGGCCGAACAGCGCATGGCCGACCCGGTGCTGGCGCTGCAGAACTCGCAGCTCTTTGTGCATGCGCTGCTGTCCCACGGCACCACCACGGCCTGTGTGTTTCCCACGGTGCACGCCGCGTCCTGCGAGGCCCTGTACGAAACCGCCAAGGCCAAGGGCATGCGCATGATCGCCGGCAAGGTCCTGATGGACCGCCACGCGCCCGAGGCCCTGCTCGACGACAACCCGCAGAAGACGGCACAGATCTGTGTCGACCTGGTGGAACGCTGGCATGGCCAGGGCCGTGTGGCCGTGGCCATCACGCCGCGTTTTGCCGCCACGTCCAGCCCGCAGCAGCTGCAGCAGGCCGCTGAACTGATGCGCCTGGCGCCTGACCTCTACCTGCAGACGCACGTGGCCGAAAACCGCGCCGAGATCGACTGGGTGGCCCAGCTCTACCCCGAGGCGCGCAGCTACCTGGATGTCTATGACCGCCATGGCCTGCTGGGCCCGCGCAGCATCCTGGCGCACGGCATCTGGCTGGACGACGCCGACCGCGCCGCGCTGCACAAGGCCGGTGCACAGATCGCGTTCTGCCCCAGTTCGAACCTCTTCCTGGGCAGCGGCCTGTTCGACTGGGCCCAGGCGCGCGACGCCGGCGTGGCCGTCACCCTGGCCAGCGACGTGGGCGGCGGCACCCACCTGTCGATGCGCCGCACCATGCTGGCGGCCTACCAGGTGCAGGCCATGCGCGGCGGCCGTGTCAGCGCCTGGGCGCTGCTGCATGCGGCCACCCGGGGAGCGGCGCAGGCGCTGCACCTGTCTGACGAGATCGGGACACTGCAGCCAGGTTGCCTGGCCGACATCACCATCTGGGACAGCGCCGTGCACCCCCTGTCGCAGCGCCGCCAGTCCGTGGCACGCGATTTGCACGAACAACTCTTTGCCTGGGTGACTTCGGGCGACGAGAGCGACCTGGTCGAGACCTGGGTCGCCGGCGTGCGCCAGTTTGTTCGCCTGGATTGAGGTTGACACCGATCTGGCCGCACCGGGCCAGTGGATAACATGGCTGCAGGAGGAGCCTTTCGCGTGCTCAGACTCGAGCTGATCGGCATCAGCAAACAATACCCTGCGGTCAAGGCCAATGACGGCGTGAGCCTGCGCGTGGCACCCGGCGAGATCCACGCGGTGCTCGGCGAGAACGGCGCTGGCAAGAGCACCCTGATGAAGATCATCTACGGTGCCGTCAAGCCTGACGCGGGTGAAGTGCGCTTCAATGGTCAAACGGTGCAGGTCAGCAGCCCGGCGCAGGCCCGGCAGCTGGGCATCAGCATGGTCTACCAGCACTTCAGCCTGTTTGACACGCTGACGGCCGCCGAAAACGTGTGGCTCGGGCTGGACAAGCGCCAAAGCCTGGCCGAGGTGACGCAGCGCATCAGCGCCGTGGCCAGCAGCTACGGCCTTGACGTGGACCCGCAGCGCCCGGTGCACAGCTTGTCGGTCGGCGAACGCCAACGCGTTGAGATCATCCGCGCGCTCCTGACGGAACCCAAGCTCCTGATCCTCGACGAACCCACCTCGGTGCTGACGCCGCAGGCCGTCGACAAGCTCTTTGGCACCTTGCGCAAGCTGTCGGCCCAGGGATGTTCCATCCTCTACATCAGCCACAAGCTCGATGAGATCCGTGCCTTGTGCCAGCGTTGCACCGTGCTGCGAGGCGGCAAGGTCACGGGTGAGGTCGAGCCGGCGCAGGAAACCAACGCCAGCCTGTCTCGGCTGATGATCGGCTCGGAGCCGCCGCAGCTGCGCGCCAGCCCGCGGCAGGCCGGGCCCGTGGTGCTGCAGGTGCAGGGCCTGACGCTGCCCAAGGCCAGCGACTTTGGCACCCGCCTGGCCGACATCGGCTTTGAGGTGCGGGCCGGCGAGATCGTCGGGGTGGCCGGTGTCTCCGGCAACGGCCAGCAGGAACTGATGGCGGCGCTGTCCGGCGAAGACCTGCGCGCCCCCGCGGGCAGCATCCGCCTGAAGGGCCAGGACATCACACGCCAGACGCCGCGCCAGCGGCGCGCCCATGGCCAGCACTTTGTGCCCGAAGAACGGCTGGGCCGCGGCGCCGTTCCCTCGCTGAGCCTGGCCCAGAACACGCTGCTCACCCGCACCGAGAGCGTGGGCCGCGGCGGCTGGATCTCCCAGCCCCAGGTGCAGCAGCTGGCGGCGCGCCTCATCGAGCGGTTTCAGGTGAAGGCGGGCGGCCCGCAGGCCGCGGCGCGCAGCCTGTCGGGCGGCAACCTGCAGAAGTTCCTCGTGGGCCGCGAGATCGACGCGCAGCCGCAGCTGCTGATCGTCAGCCAGCCCACCTGGGGTGTGGATGTCGGCGCCGCGGCCCTGATCCGCGGCGAATTGCTGAAGCTGCGCGACGCCGGCTGTGCGGTGCTGGTGGTCAGCGAAGAGCTGGACGAACTCTTCGAGATCAGCGACAGGCTGCTGGTCATCGCCCAGGGGCGTGTCTCGCCCTCGCTGCCGGTGGCGCAGGCCAGCATCGAGCAGGTGGGTGAATGGATGTCGGGCCTGTGGCCGGCCGCAGCCCCGGCGGAGGGAGCCAGCCATGCTGCGGCTTGAAGCCCGGGCGGAGCCGTCCAAGGTCTTGTCGGTGGCCTCGCCGGTGATTGCCCTGGCGCTGACAGTGCTGGTGGGTGTGCTGCTGTTTGTGCTGCTCGGCAAGGACCCCGTGCGCGGCCTGCAGATGTTCTTCGTCGAGCCGCTCAAGAGTGCCTACGCGCTGTCGGAACTGGCCGTCAAGGCCACGCCGCTGATCCTCATCGCGCTGGGGCTGGCGCTGTGCTTTCGCTCCAACGTCTGGAACATCGGGGCCGAAGGGCAGTTCATCCTCGGGGCGCTGGGGGGCGGCTGGGTGGCCATGCAGGCCGGGCCGCAGACCAGCGGCGCCATCGTCGTGGCCATCCTGCTGGCCGGCACGCTGGGCGGCATGCTGTGGGCCGGCATCGTGGCCCTGCTGAGGGACCGCTTCAACGCCAACGAGATCCTCGTCAGCCTGATGCTGGTCTACGTGGCCATCTTCCTGCTGAGCTACCTGGTCTATGGTCCCTGGAAAGACCCGCAGGGCTACAACTTCCCTCAGACCATCACCTTCGCCGCGCCCACCAAGATTCCGCGGCTGGTGGAAGGCCTGCGCATGCATGCGGGCCTGCTGCTGGCGCTGGCCGCCGTGGCGGCGTTTTGGGTGTTCCTGTTCCGCACCTACCAGGGCTTTGCCTTGCAGGTGGGGGGGCTGGCCCCTGCGGCGGCGCGGTATGCCGGGTTTTCGTCGCGGCGGGCCCTCTGGACAGCGCTGCTGGTGTCCGGCGGCATGGCTGGGTTGGCCGGTGCGCTCGAGGCCGCCGGGCCACTGGGCCAGCTGACGCCGCATGTGCCGGTGGGCTACGGCTTTGCCGCCATCATCGTGGCCTACGTCGGGCGCCTGCACCCGGTGGGCATCGTGCTGTCGGCGGTGCTGATGAGCATGTTCTACATCGGTGGTGAACTGGCGCAGTCGCGCCTGGGCCTGCCCAAGTCGCTGACGGGTGTGTTCCAGGGGCTGCTGCTGTTTGCGCTGCTGGCCTGCGACACGCTGATCCACTACCGCGTGGTCTGGCGTGCTGCGGCGCCGCGGGCCGGCGCCCAGAAAGCCTGAGCGAGGAAGCCTGCCCATGGATGCCATCGCCCTGTTGATCGCCGCGACGCTCAATGCCGGCACCGTGCTGGCGTTGGCCGGCATCGGCTTGTTGATCAATGAACGCGCCGGGGTGGTCAACCTGGGTGCCGAAGGCATGATGCTGGTGGCCGCCATCGCCGGGTTTGCCGGCGCGGCCATCTGGGACAGCGACATGGTGGGCTTTCTCGCCGGCATGGCGGCCGGCGCCGCCATGGCCTGGGCCTTCGGTGTGCTGGTCATCTGGCTCAACACCAACCAGTACGCCACCGGCCTGGCGCTGAGCCTGTTCGGTGCCGGCTTCTCGGCCTTTGTGGGCATCGGCTTCACCCAGGAAACGCTGGGCGAGCGGCCATCGTTTGCGGTGCCGCTGCTGGGTGACATCCCCTTCCTGGGTCCGGCCCTGTTCCGCCAGCACCCCATGGTCTACCTCACCATGGTGCTCACGGCCGGGGTGGCCTGGTTTCTTTACCGCTCTCGCGGTGGCCTGGTCCTGCGTTCCATTGGCGAATCACCCGAGAGTTCCCACGCGCTGGGTTACCCGGTGCGGCGCATCCGCCTGGCCGCCGTGATGGCCGGTGGTGCCTTGTGTGGCCTGGCCGGTGCCTACCTGTCGGTCATCTATGCACCGTTGTGGGTCGAGGGCATGGTGGCCGGCAAGGGCTGGATCGCCCTGGCGCTGACCACCTTCGCCACCTGGCGCCCGGCACGTGTCTTGCTGGGAGCGTACCTGTTCGGTGGCGTGACGATGCTGCAGTTTCACCTTCAGGGCGAAGGCGTACAGATTGCCAGCCAGTTGTTGAGCATGCTGCCGTACCTGGCCACCATCGTGGTGCTGGTGCTGATTTCCAGCAACGCGGCGTGGATTCGCAGCAACATGCCCGCGTCGTTGGGCAAGCCGTTTGACCCTGGGCACTGACTGTTGCCCACCACCGAGGCCTTCTGCCTCACGATAATGTTTCAGGTTCCCGTTTCACACCGTCAGGAGAAAACAAGCATGTCGGATGTCCGCAAGAGAAACTTCCTCCAATTGGCCGGCCTCGGTGCCGTGGCCGCCACGGCCCTGCTCGTGGGCTGCGGCAAGAAGGAAGAAGCCAAGCCCGCCGCCGCGGCCGCCCCGGCGTCAGCCCCGGCGCCCAAGCCCGAGCCGCTGAAGATCGCCTTTGCCTATGTCGGCCCGGTGGGTGATGGCGGCTGGACCTTCGCCCACGACAACGGCCGCAAGGCTGTCGAGAAAGAATTCGGCGACAAGGTGGTCACCAGCTTCGTCGAGAAGGTGCCTGAAGCCGCCGACGCCGAGCGGGTGTTCCGCGACATGGTCGGCCAGGGCAACAAGCTGATCTTCGGCACCACCTTCGGCTATATGGAGCCGATGCTGAAGGTCGCCGCCGACAACCCCAACGTCAAGTTCGAGCAGGCCACCGGCTACAAGCAGGCGGCCAACATGCGCACCTATGACAGCCGCACCTACGAAGGTGCCTACATGGCTGGCGTGATCGCCGGTGCGATGACCAAGAGCAACACGCTGGGGGTGGTGGGTTCCATTCCCATCCCCGAGGTCATCCGCAACATCAACAGTTTCACGATGGGCGCGCAGAGCGTGAACCCCAAGATCAAGACCAAGGTGGTCTGGGTCTTCGAGTGGTTCAACCCCGGCAAGGAAACCGAAGCCGCGCAGAGCCTGATCAACCAGGGTGCTGACGTGCTGTTCCAGAACACCGACTCTTCCGCGGTGCTGCAGACGGCTGGCAAGAACAAGAAGCTGGCCTTCGGCTGGGACAGCGACATGACCGCCTACTCACCCGAGGCCCACCTGGCCAGCGCCATCATCAACTGGGCCCCGTACTACATCAAGGCCACGCGTGAGGCGCTCGAAGGCAAGTGGACGGGCGGCGGCAACACCTGGTGGGGCGTCAAGGAAGGTGCCATCGATGTCGTGTCGATCAGCGACAAGGTGCCGGCCGACATCAAGGCCAAGGTCGACACCATCCGCAGCGGTCTGAAGGACGGCAGCTTCGCCGTCTGGAAGGGCCCGATCACCGGCCAGGACGGCAAGGAAGTGCTGGCCAAGGACGTCGTTGCTGACGACAAGTTCCTCTCCGGCGTCAACTTCTACATCAAGGGCGTGGAAGGCACCATTCCCAAGGGCAAGTGAGCCAACGGCCGGTGGCCCGGCAGGGCCGCTGCGCCGGGTGAACCTACCCGGTCACGTTCGGGGAAAGACCAGCCGCCCGGCCAGCAGGCCCGGCGGCTTTTTGTTGCGCCCACGCGACCGCGCCGGTAGCGACGGCCACATCCTGGGCCAGCGCTGCGGCACAGCCTGAAAGAATCAGCTCATTTCTCAACGGTACTGCGCTACGTGCACCGGTACCGCGCCAGCTCAGGAGTCATTGCATGGCCCACGCCTTCAGCCACATCCCCCGCAGTGCCTTGCCAGAACTGCTGCGCCGCGCGCCCAAGGCCGAGCTGCACATCCATATCGAAGGCTCGCTGGAGCCTGAGCGCATCTTTGCGCTGGCCCACCGCAATGGCCTCACGCTGCCCTATGCCAGTGTCGACGCCTTGCGCGCGGCCTATGCCTTCACCGACCTGCAAAGCTTCCTGGACATCTACTACGCCGGTGCCAGCGTGCTGCTCACCGAGCAGGACTTCTTCGACATGGCCTGGGACTACTTCCTGCGCGCTGCTGCCGACCATGTCGTCCATGCCGAACTCTTTTTTGACCCGCAAACGCACACCGAGCGTGGCGTGCCCATCGCCCATGTCATCCAGGGCCTGCACCGGGCCTGCGTGCAGGCTCAGGCACAGCTGGGCATCGACGCCTCGCTGATCCTGTGCTTTCTGCGCCACCTCAGCGAAGACGCGGCCTTCGAGGTGCTGGAACAGGCACTGCCTTGGCGCCACCTCTTCATCGGCGTGGGCCTGGATTCCAGCGAGCGTGGACACCCGCCCGAGAAGTTTGCGCGGGTCTTTGCGCGCTGCGCCGAGCAGGGCCTGCGCTGCGTGGCGCATGCCGGCGAAGAAGGTCCGCCGGCCTACATCACATCCGCCCTGGACGTCCTCAAGGTGCAGCGCATCGACCACGGCGTTCGCTGCACGGACGACCCGGCTCTGGTGCAACGCCTGGCGCAGGAACGCATGCCTTTGACAGTTTGCCCCCTGTCCAACGTCAAGCTCTGTGTGTTCAAGACCCTGGCCGAGCACAACCTGCCGCAGCTGCTGGAAGCCGGGCTGTGTGTCACCGTCAACAGCGACGACCCAGCCTACTTTGGCGGCTACCTGAACGACAACCTGCTGCAGCTCGTCGACGCCTTGCCGCAGCTGGGCCCGCAGCAGGCCTGGCAGCTGCTGGCCAACAGCTTCGAGGCCAGTTTTGTGGCGCCTGAGCAGAAGGCCGCCTGGCGCGCCGAGCTGGACGCGTTGTTCGACGCGGCGGCGCGCGACGCCGCTGCGGGTTTGCAGGCTTAGCCGCCAGCCCCAAGACCGTCGATGTCCCACATCGACGCCCAGGGACCGAAGGCATAGGCGTCCATGCCGAGGTCGCCATGGGTCTGGCTGGCGTGGATGCGCCAGGCGGCAGCGGTGCGACCGCCCGCCCCGGCGGCGATAAACCAGGGCAGCAGGTGCTCGTCGGTGGGGTGCATCAGCGCGGCGTAGGGTGCCTGGCTTCGGTAGGCTGCCAGCGCGGGCCAGTCGCGTGCCGCGCCGCGTGCCGCAAACCATTCCCGAAAGGCCACGCTCTCCGCGGTGGTGGGTTGGTCGGCCGAGACACGCCCCCGGGCAAACACCCGCTGCAGGTTGTGCGTGATGCTGCCACTGCCGATGATCAGCACACCGTCATCGGCCAGCGGTGACAGCGCCGCACCCAGCTGCATCAGGTCAGCGGGTGTGGCACGCGGGTTCCAGGCCAGCGGCAGCACCGGGATGTCAGCCTGAGGCAGCAGGTAGCGCAGCGGCACCCAGATGCCGTGGTCCAGGCCGCCCTCGGGCAGGAGGTGGGCGGCGATACCTGCCGCGCCCAGCATGGTCTGCACCTCACGGGCCAGCGAGGGCGCGCCGGGCGCGTCGTAGCGCAGGGTGTAGAGCGCGTCGTCAAAGCCGCCGAAGTCGTAGACGGCCTCATGCTGCGCAGCCGCCAGCAGCACCGGCTCCCGGGTCAAGGAGTGGGCGCTGATGGCCAGCACCGCCCGGGGGCGTCGCGGCCCTGTGAGGCAGCGCTGCCCCAGCCGGTGCATGAAGTCCCCGGCTTCACGCGGCTCCAGTGCCGTCATCGGCGAGCCATGCGACAGGAACAGCGGGGCCCAGTGCGTGGCCGGTGCTTGAGCGGTGTGGGTGTCCATGCCGTGATTGGAGCGCAGGCAGGCGCCACGCAGGTTGAACCCACTTGCACGCAGCATTCACCCCCTTCACAGCACTGAGCCCCCGTGTGGCTTATCGTTTCCCCCCATGCGCACGCCCGGACTCGGGCGCGGTGTGAGGTGTCAGCCGATGCCTGCGTCTTCCCTGGAGCCCTCCTTGTCGTCACAGCCTACCCCTGCAAGCCTCCCCCGTGCGCCCGCCATGTCGGCCTGGCGGCTCGCGGCCAACCAGCTGCGGCGTGACCTGGCGGCCGGTGAGCTGCGGCTGCTGCTGGTGGCCGTGATGCTGGCCGTGGCCGCGCTGAGCGCCGTCGGTTTCTTTGCCGACCGGCTCAATACCGGCTTGTCACGCGATGCTCGCCAGTTGCTGGGCGGCGACGCCATCGTCGCCAGCGACAAGTCGCCCCCGGCTGCGCTGGTGGACAAGGCCCGCTCGCTGGGCCTGGCCACGTCCACTTCCGCGTCGTTCCCGAGCATGGCCCGGGCCGCCGAGGCTCAGGGCGGCGCCGCCCGCCTGGTGTCGGTCAAGGCCGTCAGCGATGGCTACCCGTTGCGCGGCCAGATGCAGCTGCGCAGCGCGCCCGACGCGGCTGTCGAGCTGCGGGCGGCCCGGCCGGAACGTGGCACGGTCTGGGTGGACGCACCGGTGCTCGATTCGCTGCAGCTCAAGGTGGGCGACCCCTTGCTGCTGGGTGATGCCACCTTGACCATCGCGCGCATCATCGTGATCGAGCCCGACCGCGGGGCCGGCTTCATGGGCTTTGCGCCGCGGGTGATGCTGCACGCCGACGACCTGCCGGCCACGGCCCTCATCCAGCCGGCCAGCCGCGTGACCTGGCGCCTGGCGGTGGCCGCGCCCGAAGGGCGTGAACGGGCGGTGTCCTTGTTTGTGGAGCAGACCGAGGCGCAGATCAAGTCCGAATCGTTGCGCGGCGTGCGGGTGGAATCGCTGGAGTCTGGCCGCCCCGAGATGCGCCAGACGCTGCAGCGTGCCGAGATGTTCCTCAACCTCGTGGCCCTGCTGGCGGCCCTGCTGGCGGCCGTGGCCGTGGCCATTGCGTCACGCGACTTTGCCGATCGCCACCTGGACGACTGCGCCATGCTGCGCGTGTTGGGCCTGCCTCAGCGCCGCATCGCCTGGGGCTACGCGCTGGAGTTCATGCTGGTCGGCCTGGTGGCCAGTGTGGTGGGCCTGCTGCTGGGCTGGTTTGTGCACCATGTGTTTGTGTGGCTGCTGTCGGGCTTGGTGTCGGCCACGCTGCCGGCGCCGGGCTGGCAGCCGGCCGCCTTCGGCCTGGGTGTGGGTATGACGCTGCTGTTGGGTTTTGGCCTTCCGCCGGTGCTGCAGCTGGCCAGCGTGCCACCGCTGCGGGTGATGCGACGGGATGTCGGTGCGCCCAAGGCCTCGTCGCTGCTGGTGCTGGTGGCGGCCGCCGGTGGCTTTGCCGCCTTGTTGATGGCCGTCGCCTCGGACGTCAAGCTCGGCGCCATTGCCGTGGGTGGCTTTGCCGCGGCAGTGGGCCTGTTTGCGCTGCTGGCCTGGGGTGCGGTGAGCCTGCTCAAACGTGCCGTGCCGGAAGCGCGTGCACCGCGCTGGCTGGTGCTGGCCACGCGCCAGCTGGCGGCCCGCCCGGCCTTTGCCGTGCTGCAGGTCTCGTCGCTCGCCGTCGGCTTGCTCGCGCTGGTGCTGCTGGTGCTGCTGCGCACCGACCTCATCGCCAGCTGGCGCCAATCCACGCCCTCCGACGCGCCCAACCGCTTTGTCATCAACATCCAGCCCGACCAGACCGACGCGTTCCAGGGCGTGCTCAAAACGGCCCAGGTTCAGCGCTATGACTGGTTCCCGATGATCCGCGGCCGCCTCGTGGCCGTGAACGGCCAGGCCGTGCGCGGGGAAGACCGCGCCGACCGCGCACAGCGCCTGCTGGAGCGTGAGTTCAACCTGAGCCATGCGGCTGAACTGCCGCGCCACAACCAGGTGGTGGGCGGCCGCTGGCAGCCCGACGAGGCCGACGCGCTGAGTGTCGAGGAAGGCTTGGCGCAGACCCTGGGGCTGAAGCTCGGTGACCGCCTGGCCTTCGACATCGCCGGCCAGACGGTCGAAGGCCGCATCACCAGCCTGCGCAAGGTGGACTGGGGTTCGATGCGGGTCAACTTCTTCGTGATGTTCCCGCAGGCAGCGCTGGACGCCAGCGTACCGTTGACCTACATCGCCGCCTTCAAGGCGCCTGAGACCCCGGGTTTCGACAATGCACTGAGCCGCCAGTTTCCGAACATCACCAACGTCGACGTCACGGCGTCGGTGCGGCAGGTTCAGCAGGTGCTGGACCAGGTCATCCGGGCGGTGGAATTCCTGTTCGGCTTCACGCTGGCCGCCGGCCTGGTGGTACTGTTTGCCGCTGTCACCGCCACGCGCGAATCGCGCTCGCGCGAATATGCCCTGATGCGCGCCATGGGCGCGGGCGGCCGGCTGCTGCGCCAAGTGCAGCGGGCTGAACTGCTGGGGGTGGGTGCGCTGGCCGGCTTCCTGGCGTCGGTGGCGGCGATGGGCGTGGGCTGGGCCCTGGCCCGCTACGCCTTCGAGTTCCAGTGGAACCCCGCGCTGTGGGTGCCCTTCGCCGGCGCCGCCGCCGGTGCCCTGCTGGCGCTGGCCGCCGGTTGGTGGGGCCTGCGCGGCGTGCTGACACGCCCGGTGGTGCAGACGCTTCGCGCGGCGGCGTCCTGAGCCAACGACACACCATAACGACAAACGGGCGTCGGACGGTGTCCGGCGCCCGCGGTGCCAGGGGCAGCGGTCAGGCGTGCCCGTCTCTCAACAGACGGAGTCCACCAGCCCCATGTCGGCACTGCCCATCAATGCCTGGATGTCCACCAGGATCAACATCCGCTCGGCGTCACCATTCTTGACGGCGCCGATGCCGGTGATGAAGCCGGCGTCGACATTGGAGTTCAGCCGCGGCGCTTCCTTGACCTGGTCACCCTGCAGCTCGATCACGTCAGAGACAGAGTCGACCACCACACCCACGACGCGGTCGTGCACGTTCAGCACGATGACGACCGTGAAGCCGTTGTATTCCGCGGAGTCGCAGCCCAGCTTGAGCCGCAGGTCGAGGATGGGGACGATGACGCCCCGCAGGTTGACCACGCCTTTCAGGAATGCTGGCGCGTTGGCGATGCGGGTGGGAGGTTCGTAGCTGCGGATTTCCTGCACGCGCAGGATGTCGATGCCGTATTCCTCGCCGCCCAGGCGGAAGGTCAGGAACTCGCCGTGGCGAACGGCCTTGGGCGCAGCCGCGGTTGCGCGGCCGGTGGCTCCTCGGTGTGAAGGGCCGGTCGCAGGCGCCGGGCTGGGGTTGCGTGTCTGTGGCGACACGGCGCGGGTGCTTTGCGCGCTTTCGGCAATCATTTCCATGATGGGCTTGTGCTCGGCTGTGGTGCTGGCTGGGGAGGGTGCTCAGGGCGCATGGAGGTGCGGCACTGTCTTCACGGTTTCGGCCGGCTGGGGGCGGAATTGAGCCCGTATTTCACGGCTTGGCGGGGGATCTGCGGGTCTTCGCGCTTCGGACAACGCTGTAGCGTGCGTGGCGTTCATTGTGGTGGGGTGAGATCTCGCGCAGGCCCACGGCTGCGCTCCGGTTCCGCCGCCCCCGCTGCGCGGGGGTTCGCTGGGCGGTGTGCCTGGGCGGGCTTGGGCGGCACAACTCGCTGCGTTCGCTGACGCTCACTCCGCTCAGACAAGTGCCGCCAGTCAGTGGTTGAGGCGCGCTTCGCGCGCAAGCCCGCCCAGACACTCCGCCCAGCCGGCTCCAAGTCGCTTCGCCAGCCACCCCGGCGCGGCCGTGGGCCTGGAGCGGATCGGGTGGAGTGAGGGGATGAATGCATCTCGCTCGACCTGGGGCTGCGGTACGGAGACCGCCTGTGCTCTGCGTCTGTCGGCCTTGTCGCTTCGGACAACGCTTCAGCGTGCATGGCGTCTTTGTGGTGGGGTGAGATCTCGCGCAGGCCCACGGCCGCGCCGGGGTGGCTGGCTGCGCTCCGGTTCCGCCGCCCCCGCTGCGCGGGGGTTCGCTGGGCGGTGTGCCTGGGCGGGCTTGGGCGGCACAACTCGCTGCGTTCG
>JAJTDE010000192.1 GCA_021298085.1 Rubrivivax sp. | reverse complement strand
CGTCGGACTGCGCACGCCCGCCGCGGTCGTTCAGCGTCGCCTCGGGGCTGCCTATTCCGGGCACGCAATCGGGCTGGAGGGATCCGTCCCCGCCGCCCGTGCCCATGCTCGGCAGCGTGGCGAGGACGCTTTCAGACCCGACGGCGAAGGTCTCGCCGGCGATGGCGGCCAGCCCCGCAGCAACCGGCCGCGCCGAGCGCGCGAGCGCGGACTCAGCAGCGGTGGTCAGTGCATCGCCGTCGATGGCCTTGTCGGCCTCGGTGTCGCCACCCCAACAGCCCGCAGTCCCGTCAACCCAAGCCGCGCAGCCAGCCGTGACCGCCGGCATGGTCGATGACAACAGCGACTTCGGCGAATTCCGCCGCTTCCTCGAGCGCCACCAGGGCCTCGTCCAGCGGCCGCTGACGGTGGACAACCGCGTACGGGTGAGCATCGTGGACGCCCAGGGCCAGCCGGTGCCGGATGTGGCGCTGCGCGTGCACAACGCTGCCGGCGCCGAGCTGCCCGTCTGGGCGCGGACCGATGCCGGTGGCCAGGCCTGGCTGATGCCGCAGGCCGATGCCCGCTGGCGGGGTGAGGCCGCGCCGTGGGTCGTCACGGCACGCACACGGGTGGGCGGCCAGGTGCTGAGCCAGCAGATGCAGTGGCGGCCCGGCCAGCGCGACGCGCTGCAGATCCGCCTGGAGGGCGCCAAACCCTCGCGGCCCCGGATGGACGTGGCCTTTGTGATCGACGCCACCGGCTCGATGGCCGATGAGATCGACAAGCTCAAGCGCTCGATGCGCTCGGTGGCGGCGTCCGTGGCCTCGATGCCGGGCTCGCCGGTGGTCTGCTACGCGCTGGTGGCCTACCGTGACCGCAGCGACGCGTTTTTTGTCCGCGCGTCGGACTTCACCGACGACCTGAACGCCTTCCAGAAGGACCTGACCGCGCTGCAAGCCGGCGGCGGGGGTGACTACCCGGAGGCGCAGAACGAGGCCCTGCACACCGCCATCCACCAGCTGAGCTGGCGGGGTAGTGCCACGGCGCGGGTGATCGTGCTGCTGGCCGACGCACCGCCCCACCAGGACTATGGTGCGCCACACGCTGACCACAACGCCCGCGCCGCCGCCGCGCGCGGCATCAAGGTGATGGGCATTGCCGCCAGTGGCATGGACCGCGCGGGTGAGCTCGTGATGCGCCAGGTCAGCCAGTTCACCGGCGGGCGTTTTGTCTTCCTGACCTACGACAACCCCGACGACCCGGCCAGCGGCCCGGGCCGCCACACGAACCACGAGGTGTCCAACTACAGCGTGCAGACGCTGGATCGGCTGGTGGCCAGGCTGCTGCGCGAGGAAATGGCGCGCTGGCCCGGCGCTTGATTCACGCCTGAAACAGCGCCGCCTCGTCGTAGGCGGTGCACAGCAGCACCTGCCAGCCCTCCGGGGTGCGCATCAGGTGGTAGGCGGTGCCGAAGTGCCAGGGCGCCTTGGCGCCTGTGTCATCGCCCGCCCAATCGATGCGCCAGTGCACATCGGCAAACAGCGCATGGCCGCCCAGCGGCACCACCTGGCGCAGCTCGAAGGCCACGTCGGCCAGCCCGCGCTCGCGGTACAGCTGGCACAGCGCGTCCATGTTGGCCTGCACCGCGCCGCGGTTGGCCCAGTGGGTGTAGACGCCGTCCTGGCTGATGCCCGATGGCTCGGCATAACAGCGCGCCACCGCGGCGCCATCCAGTGCGCGGAATGCGTCGCGGTAGGCCTCGAAGAAGGCCTGGACGTTTGTCGTCATGCGCAGGCCACAGGCCGCCTCAGACCCACCGCCGCTGCGGCTCGCGGGTGTGCAGGAAGCGCGTCAGCAGGTCCCGCGGCGGGGCCACGCCGATGGATTTCAGCATCTGACCGACGTTGCCGCGGTGGTAGGCCCCGTGGGTGACCACATGCAGCAGCATCTCTTCGCGTGTCAAGGTTCCCGGGTCGCCGTCGGTGAAACGGAAGGCCACCGGCTGCTGCAGCTCGTACTGGCTGACACGCGCCGCGTACTCCAGGTACCAGCCGTCGACCTCGGCCACCGCAAACTGCAGCTCGGCCAGCCCGGGTGTGGCCTCGGTGTTGGTGGCGGTGTAGGCATGGGGCTCGCCTTGCAGGTGCGCCTGGAAGATGCGGTCGACCACATGAATGTGGTTCAGCATGCGCACCGCCATGTGCAGCACCTCGGCGTGTTCAGGCGCGGTGACGGTGGCCAGGCGGTCCAACAGCTCGGTGTCCGACCAGGATTTCTGGGCCAGCAGGGTGTGAAGCATCGACATGGCGGGAGGGTCCATGGGTGGGGTCGACGGGTGGTGCGCCCGGCGCGCATGACGCGCATGACGCAGCAGATGCGCCGGTCAGGCGGCGCTTCGTCTCGATGCTACTCCTGCCGCCCGCGGCCGCCGGCGCGGCGGGTAGCGCCACCAGGCCAGCGCCACCACCAGCCCGAACAGCGTGTAGACCACCGCCAGCAGCCACAGCGGCGCCTGCACGTAGAGCAGCCGCTCCAGCCAGAACTGCACAAAACTGGCGTCGTCAGCCGTCTGCTGGCCGGCCCGGCGCCGCAACGCCACTTCCAGCAGCGTCAGCGGGCAATACCGCCCCAGCCAGGCCTGCACCGCAATGACGGCGATCGCCCCGGCATGGGCCACCCGAAATGGCCAGGTGTTGACCCACCACCAGCCCCGCACGTTGCCCACCAGAATGGCCAGCAAGCCACCCACCACAAACACCACCACCCCGACGTGAACGACGAGCACGGCGTCAGCAAGGGCAGCGAAGGGCATGGCGATGACGCAAGCCTAGCGCAGCGCCGCAGCCAACGCCAAGCCCCGGCGCGTCAAGGGGTTGGCTCGCTCGCGCTCGCCGGGCGTCTGGGCCCGGCTGGCCGCTTGGCCGCCCGGTGCTGGTAGGACTGGCTGATCATCGCCAGCACGGCCGACGGTTCGGCATCGGGCAGCGCCACCTTCAACCCGACCACCTTGCCGCCCCACATCAGTTTCTCGGTGAACGACGGGTACAGGGCGAGCGCCTGTTCGCGGTGGTCATCACTCAGGAACAGGTTCACGTGCTCCTGGTCGGGCGGCACGGTCACGAAGATCGTGCCGCGCACCCGGAAGGAGCCGAAGTGGTGGTGCGGCTCCTCGGTGGTCTCGGGCAGGGCCAGGGCAGCGTCGCGGACAGCCTGCAGCATCATCGCCATGCTCCTCGCCGGCCCACAGGCCTGCACAGAACAAGGTCAGCGGTCGTGGTGTTCATCGGGGCTCCAGCCAGACTTCTTGGGTGCCGGTGCTGTGGCGCACCGTGAAGACCGCCTTGGCACGTGGCAGTCCCTCGGGGTCGAAGACCATGCCGACATGGCCATCAGCGCATCTGGGCCGGGTCATAAAAGAACTCTTCCTCGACGATCAAGCCCTGGTCCCAGCGCTGCCAGGCCAATTCTTCCAGCCGGTGATCGCGTCCCTGCCGGTCCTGGATGTCGAAGACCCAGCGGATGACGACATGGTCGCCCGCGATGAGCCACGGGCGGACGCAGCGCGCCTGCAGTGACGCGATCGTGGCCAGCGCCGCCTCTTCGTGGCGGATCAGCGCGGCCTTGCCGACGCGCGGCTCGGCCTGGTTCTCGCGCATCGTGGCGTGGTCGGCGTAGAACTCGACCATGGCGTCCACGGTGCGCCCGGCTTCGACCAGGGCAACAAACCGTTCGACATCGGCGTGGGTGGGCATGGTGTGCTCCATGGGGGCGGGCGGGTGATGGGCCGGTGCGGGCGTCATGGCTGCAGCTGTTGCCAGCGCTCACGGCTCAGCACGTGGGTGGCCAAGGTGGCGCCGTACCAGGTTTCCAGGCCGCGTTCCTGCATGCCCAGCCGGTCCATCACCTGGCCCGAGGCCACGTTGTCCACGTGACGCACCGCCAGCAGCTCGGTGATGGGAAAGGACTCAAAGGCAAACCGGCCCATGCGGCGGGCGGCTTCGGTGGCCAGGCCGCGGTGCCAGACATCGGGGTGCAGCCGCCAGCCAATCTCCATCGGCTGGCTGCACTGGTCCATTGGGTCCGGTGGTGGCACGGCGTCGCGGCGCAGGTACTGGATGCAGCCGGCGCCGACCAGCCGCTCGCTGTCGTATTCGATGAAGGCCCACCAGCTGGTGCCCCAGGCAGCCCAGCAGCGCTGGACGCGTGCGATCGCGGCCTGGGTCTGCTCGGGTGTTTCCGGCTGCCCACTCAGGTAGCGCGCCACCTCGGGCAGGCGGTTCATGGCCTGCAGCCCATCGAAGTGGTGGCTGTCGAAGGGCTCCAGGCGCAGCCGGGCGGTGTGCAGGATGGTCACGGTGGCGGGAAAGGGTTGGCAAAGTTGAAGGCCGCGGGGGAGGGGCCGTCACGGCGCAGCCGCTCCAGGCGTTCGACGGCTTCATGCACGTCAGGACGATGGCCGGCCGGCACCCACCACAGCACGGTGGTGGCCTCCTGCACGCGGTCAAACCACTCCTTGCGGCGCCGCAGGATCTCGACGTGCGCCGACTGGTAGACATAGTCGCGCAACGCGGCGACGTCTGTCCAGACCGACACGTTGACCAGCGTGAGATCCCCCAGCGGGCGGACGGCCGTGGCGTCGCCCTCGTCGGTCTGCAGCCGCCAGACAAACCCCGGGCTGGCTTCGGCCAGGGCATTGATGCGGTCCAGGTTGGCCACGAAGTCCGCCATCTCGGGCGAATCCAGCGGCTGCTTCATCACCGCGATGTTCAGCTGGGCCAGTTCATGGGCGTTCATGCCCCTGAGTGTCCATGATCACGGCGAGGGCCTGGCCCCCTATGCCATGGCCTGTCGGCCTGCGGTGCCACGTTCAGGCCGGCTGGGCCTGCCGCCGCGCGGCCACATCCCGCGCTGCCTGGCGACGGGGCGCCGCGGCTGTGGCCACGGAGGCCGATGCCACCCGCTGGCCGTCATCGGCGCCCAGCTTGAAAAATGCCACCAGCGACTGCAGCTGCACCGCCTGCGCCGACAGCTCCTCGGCGGTGGCCGAGAGCTCTTCACTGGCACTGGCCGTCTGCTGCGACGAGCCACTCAGCTGCGACATGGCGTCACTGATGCGCGAGACGCCCTGGCTTTGCTCGCCGCCCGTGTGGGCCATCTGCTGCACCAGTTCACTGGTCTGGCCGATGGTGGGCACCAGCCCGCGAAGCAAGCTGCCAGCCCGTTCGGCCTGCCCCACCGAAGTGCTGGCCAGGGTTCCGATCTCCTGGGCAGCGACCTGGCTGCGCTCGGCCAGCTTGCGCACCTCGGCCGCCACCACGGCAAAGCCACTGCCGTGCACGCCGGCGCGCGCGGCCTCGATCGCGGCATTCAGGGCCAGCAGGTTGGTCTGGTAGGCAATGTCGTCAATGATGGAGATCTTGGTGGCGATCGATTTCATGGCGTCCACCGTGCACACCACCGCGTCACCGCCTTCCTTGGCTTCCACGGCGGCGCGGCGTGCCATCTCGTCGGTGCGCGCGGCGTTGTCGGCGTTGCCCTTGACCGAGCGGCTGATGCTGTCCAGCGACACGTGGGTCTCCTCCACGCTGGCCGCCTGCTGCGAGGCGGCGGTGGACAGGCTATGGCTGGTCTGCCCCACCTGGGCGCTGGCGGCGATCAATTCCTGGGCACTGGCCTGCACCTCGGTGAGTGTCTGGGCCAGGCGCTCGGTGGCCGCGTTGAAGGCCTGCTGGATGGCCAGGAAGGCGCCGGCGTGCTGGCCGGCCATGCGGGTGTGGAGGTGCCCCTCGCGCAGCTGCGACAAGGCCACCTGGATGTCGTCCACGGGGGCTGCCACCGCCGACGCCATGCCATTCATGCCGTGCACCACCTCGGCAAAGTCACCTTGATGCCGGCCGGCGTCGGCGCGGTGAGCGAGTTCGCCATTCGACACGGCGCGGCTCATCACCCGCGAATCGTCCACCAGGCGCAGGACACCCACTCGCACGTCTTCGACGGCACGGGCAATGGCGGACAGCTCCTGCAGCCCGGCGGTCTCCACCGGCTCGGCCAGGTGCCCCTGGGCCATCGAGCGCGTGGCCCGTGCGGTGCGCTCCAGGCCGACGCTGACCGAGCGGGCCACCGCCCAGGCACCCCAGACCAGCACACCGCATACCAGCAGGCCCAGGCCCATCATCACGCTCTGCGCCTGGCGCTGGCTGGCGTCCAGGTCGGCCCGCGAGGCCACCACCCGGCGGTCGATGGCCACCGTCAGCGCCTCGAAGGCCTTGTCGGCCGTGCGGATGGCGTCCTTGTAGGGGTCCACCGCGCGGTTGCCGGCCACCGGGTCGGTCAGCTGCCCGGCTTCGATGGCTGAGATCACGCTGCGCATGCCGCTCTCGTACTGGGCGATGCCCTGCTTGAGTTGCGCCACGGCCGGTTGCTCGGCCGGCGACAGCAGCCGCGACGCTTCCTCGATGCGCCGGTGCACCACCACCAGGGTCTCTGACCATTGCTGTCGGTACTTGGCCACCGCCGCGGGCTTGGCGATGTTGAGAAACAGGTCCTTCTCATAACGGCGGGCGTTGCCCACGGCAGCTTGCGCATGCAGCAGCGCCTCGGCGCCGGCCATCGCGCCATCCACCAGTGCCAATTGCCGCACCCGCGACTGCTGGTTCAGCACCCATTGGGCACCCAAGACCAGTACCAGCGCCGCACAAGCGGCCACCGCCAAGGCCAGGACACGGCCTCTCACAGACCCCAGAAATTGAGCCATCACACGCACTACTCCCACAACAAGACAGGGCAAGCGGTGCCCTGGGACTGGGGTGGCCGAGACGGCAGCACCCACCTGCCTGTCTTCGACCCATTTTGGTGCATCTTGAGCGACGCGGGGGTAACAGCCGGCCCGTCAGCGCTGCGCCGAGTGGCCTTTCATGGGGGCGTCAATGCCGCCACCCGAAACGCTGACAGGTCGCAGAACGGCGCTTCACCCGTCAGCTGCTGCGCCAGCGCCTCGCCCAGGCCGGCCGAGTGCTTGAAGCCATGCCCTGAGCAGGCCGACACCACGGTCACGCGCGCCAGCGTGGGGTGGCGGTCGACGATGAAGCGGCCGTCAGGGCTCAT
>JAJTDE010000045.1 GCA_021298085.1 Rubrivivax sp. | reverse complement strand
CCCAGGACATCGTGCAGCGGCTGAACCGGGAGCTCAATGCGCTGGTTCGTCAACCCGATGTCGTCGAGCGCATGGGCAACTTCGGTGCCGAGCCGGGCGGCGGCTCACCTGAACAGTTTGCCAAGCTGTACCGTGAGGAACACGAGGGCTGGAAGGCCTTGATCGCGCGGGCTGGCATCAAGGCGGAGTGAGGGCCGAAAGGGCCTGTGCCGCTCGCCACCATGGGCCCCTGTTCACGCCGGAAGGCTGCTCTGATGCTGCGGCGGGCCAGGCTGCCGCTGCTGTTGACGCTGCTGGCCATGTCGTCGCTGCCAAAGGCCACGGCAGCCGATGCTGCGCCAGCACCAGCACCAGCACCCGCGCAGGCCGCCCAAGCGCCCGCCTTCCGCATCCTGCCCTACCTCCAGCAGCCGTCCAGCTCCGGCATGCTGCTGACCTGGTTCAGCGGGCAGCCAGAGCCTGGCAGGGTGTCGCTCACCGGCCCCGGCCTGGACGCGCCGCGCACCTGGCTCAGCCAGGGCGAGCCGCGCCCGGAGATGGCCTACACCGAGCGGGAGCAGGCTGAACGCATACCCGGGCTGGAGCCGGGCAGCTGGTTGTGGCCCGGCCAGGCTTACCGACACCGGGTGGCCCTGGACGGCCTGCAGGCGGATACGGTCTACACCCTCACCGTCACCCAGGGCAGTGAGGCCCATGTGCGGCGCTTGCGCACTGCCCCTACGCCGCAGCAGTGGACACGCCTGCGGCTGGTGGCACTGTCCGACAGCGAAACCGAACCCCGCGGCCGCGTCACGCGCCGCGAATGGGCGCCGGGCAGCGGCGCCGAAGGCCGGCCTTCGGCGCTGCCACCGGGCGATTCCGCCTGGGCGCGCCGCTTTGGCACCACGCTGCTGGACGGCACGCCCGTGCTGCGCTACGCCCTGACCGAGACCGAAGGCTTCACCGAAAACCTCAAGATCATCGACAGCCGCCAGCCCGACCTGGTGCTGATGCCCGGCGACCTGGTGCAGGGCTCGGGCTACCAGCCGGCCTGGGATGAATTTTTCCGGCACACCGCCGGCCCCTGGGGAGACCTCTTCACCCGTGTGCCCCTGGTGGCTGCGATGGGCAACTGGGAAACCTTTGCCGCGCTCAATGGCGGGTATGGCCGGCCCGGTGACCGCAGCCCCGCGGTGCTGTCGCGCCAGCGTTTCAAGACCTTCATCACCGGCGCCGACAACGGCACTCCCGCGCACCGCGGCAACTACCACCGCACCGACTTCGGCCCGCTGACCATCCTCACCCTGGACAGCACCAAGGGCCTGCCCGATGACGACCTCGCCCGGCGCGGGCCGGCCCCGCGCCTGACCGGCCGCGCCTTTGACCAGCCCGGCACCGACACCCAGGCCAGCTTCACCGCCGAGGCCTACGCCCAGGCCGCGCGCCGCCTGGGGCTGCCTGACGACCTCTCGCCCTTCAACGAGGGTGGCTTGCAGTGGCGCTGGACGCAGGCGCAGTTGGCCGACGCCCGAGCCAAGGGCCAGATTGTCTTCGTGCAGTTTCACCACGCGCCGTTCTCCGATGGCGAACACGGCCTGCCGATGGACCATGCGCAGAGCACCGGCCAGGGTGGCACGCCGATGCGTGTCTACCACCCGCTGTTTGAGCGCTGGGGGGTGGTGGCCGTGTTCTCTGGCCACAGCGAGATGGCCGAGCGCAGCTTTGTCGACAGCGATGGCGACGGCGTGGGCGTGCACTACTTCGACGTGGGCGTGGCCGGTGACGGACTGCGCGGCGAGCGTCGGACCTCACCCGGGTTTGTCGAAGGCCCCCCGCACAACCGGCTGCAGTACAACCGCCACAGCTGCTGGTCAGCCGATGAGCATGAAGCGGAGCGTTGGAGCCCACAGGTGGACGGCCCACAGCTGGTGGACGGTGGCAAGCACTATGGGCACCTGGAGGTCGATGTCGAGCGTGTCACCGACAACCCGGGCGCGAAGGCGCGTGTGGTCCTGCGGCCCGTCTACAGCTTTCCGGTGCTGGGCGACGATTACCGTTGGCTGCGCAACGAGCGGCGTGTCTACTCGGACGTGCTTCAGCTGATGCTGGACACCGCAGGGCGCGTGCGGGTGCCGTCACTGAGTCAGCGCGTCACGCCCCGTTGCGGGCCGCCCTGACGGTACGGTTTCTGCCGGTGGCCTTGGCCTCATAGGCGGCGGCGTCGGCGCGTCGCAGCAGGGCCTCGACCGTTTCCCCGGGCTCATGCTGGGCTACGCCGGCTGACAGGGTGACACGCAGGCCAGGTGCCACTTCGTCCCAAGGGTGCTCGGCCAGTGCTGCGTGGATGCGCTCCAGCAGGCGTTCGGCTTCCTGAGGGCTGCAGGTCGGTAGCACCAGCACAAACTCTTCACCACCCCAGCGGCCCAGGAGGTCGTGCTTGCGCAGGGCACTGGTGGCGAGTTGCGCAAACCGCCGCAAGACCTCGTCACCGGCCTGGTGGCCGTGCTGGTCGTTCACCTGCTTGAAGTGGTCCAGGTCGAGCAGGGCCACACAGGGAGCATCGTCGGCCGTTCCGGCGCGCGTCGCCGGCTGCGCCAGCAGCAGCTCCAGACGTTCCGACACCGAACGGCGCGAGAGCAGGTCGGTCAAGGCGTCATGCTCGGCCAGGTGGGTGATGTGGGCCAGGGAGACCTCCAGCTCGCGGTTCTTGTCCCTGAGCTTGCCGCGCAAGGCCCCCACATGCTCGGCAATCAGGCCGAAGCGCACCAGGGACAAGCTCACATACAGCCACAGCAGACCCAGCTCGATCGGCCGGCCGGCGGGCAGGGCGACCCGGTCGGTGCCCCAGGCCAGCGCGGCGGCGCTGGACACCAGCTGTGTGCCGGTGCATCAACGCGTCATTCAAAGGTCGTCTTGCCGCGGGTCAGTCCCGTGGCGTAGACGGGTGCGCCCGCGGTGCCGGAATTGATGGTCGTGTTGACGTTGGGGAAGGTGAACTGCGTGTTCACCGCACCGATCGGCTGGGCGAGGGCCTGGGCCACGGTGGACACACCGGAGTTGAAGCCGCCACCCGTGCACGCCTGCACCAAGGTCATGTTGGCCAGCGTCAGCGAGTAGGTGATCATCGCGTCGGTGGTTGGGGTAACGGTGCCCTTGAGCGTGACGTTGCAGTTGCCGCCGGCGCCGTTGCTGAAGGTCTGCGCACCCACCACAAAGACGTCAATGGCCTTGTTGGTGGCCTGGCGGAAGAAGTTGGCGTCCATGCCGAGGTTGACCTTCAGCGTGGTGTGTCCGGCCAGCGTCAGGCCCGGGTGGGTGACATACATGCCCAGGAAGCCGCCGCTGTTCGCCGGTGTGCCGGCCCGAGCGGTCGGGGCGGTGGTGGTGACCGCGATGAAGAAGTACTGCGCGTCATCGGCCACAGCCGGGCTGGAATCGGCAAACCCGCCGCCGGTGAAGGTGTTGCCGTAGTTGGCGAAATCCCCGCTGAAGTAGCCCCAGGTGCCCCCTTGACCCGTGGTGCCACCCTGGCGGTAGCCACTGGCAAAGGTCACCGGGGTGGCCGGTGTGCCACCGCCGGTGGTGGTGGCCGACGGGATCACGATGTCGTCCAGGTAGTAGGTGCGTGCCCCGCCGGCCTGGGCCCCCGTGCGGCCGAAGTCGAAGAAGACCGACAGCCGGTTGTAGGTGTGGGCCAGGTTCAGCGCGGCCGTGCCGGCGGCCTGGTTGGCAAAGTTGAAGCTCAGGGTCTGCCAGCCGGAGGCGGTGGTCACCGACGCGTCGGTTTCCACGGACTTGGCCGGGTCGGTAGCGTCTTCGACCTTCATGCGCACGGCAATGCCGGCCGCCGGCGACCACACCCGAGCGGTGATCGTGGTGGCGGTGGCGCTGAAGCCGATGCGCGGGATGGTGTTATTGGCACCGGTGGACACGGTGGTGCCGCCCCACAGTTCAGCCGTACCGCTCTTGATGACGCGCATCACCTTGTTGGCGGCGTTGGTGGGGTCCACCACCACGGCCGCGTCTTCCGCGCCGCCAAAGCCGGTCAGCGTGGGTGCGGTGGCCGATTCGAAGTTGATGGTGCTGGTGGTGGCGCCACCGCCGCCCGTGCTGACGCTCGGGTAGCGGATGTCTTCGAAGAAGTAGGTGCGCGCGCCGCCGGCGGCTGCCCCGGTGGTGCCGAAGTTGAAGAAGATCGAGACCTTGTTGTAGGTGTTGGCCAGGTTGAGGGCGGCCGTGCCTGCGGCAGGCGTCGCGAAGTTGAAAGTCAACGTCTCCCAGGCGTTGGCCACCGTGGTGCGGGCTTCGGTCTCCACGCTCTGGCCGGGGTCGCCCGCGTTTTCCACCTTCAGGCGCACGGGGGTGTTGGCCGTCGGCGAATAGACGCGCACCGTGATCGTCTGGCTGGTGGCGGTGAAGCCGATGCGTGCGACGGCCTGGCTGGGCAGGTTGGACACGGTGGTGCCGGCCCAGAGTTCTGCCGTGGCGCTCTTGACCACGCGGGCCACCTTGTTGGTGCCGCCGGCCGGGTCGTTGACGATGGTGGCGTCTTCAGCGCCACCGAAGCCTGTCAGCACCGGGGCCGTGGCTTCGTCCATCGTGATGGCGGTGGTCGGCGCCGCTGGGGTGGTCGGGGGGCAGCCGGCGGAGAAGTTGCTGCCGCGGAAGGCCAGGTCGTCCAGGAAGTAGGTGCGGGCACCGGTGGCGGCGCCGGTGGTGCCGAAGTTGAAGAAGACCGACGCCTTGTTGTAGGTGTTGGCCAGGTTCAGCGCGGCTGTGCCGGTGGCCGGGTTGGCAAAGTTGAAGCTCAGCGTCTCCCAGGCATTGGCCACCGTGGTGGTGGCCTCGGTCTCGACGCTCTGCGCGCCATTGGCGGCGTTTTCCACCTTCATGCGCACGGGCACACCCGCGGCGGGCGACCAGACTTTGGCCGTCAGCGTGGTGCGGCCGGTGGCAAACGGCAGCGTGGCGATGGATTGATTCGGGCAGAGCGACACGGTGGTGCCGGCCCAGAGTTCAGCGGTGGCGCTCTTGACGATGCGCGCGACCTTGTTGGTGCCGCCGGCCGGGTCGTTGACGATGGTGGCGTCTTCGGCGCCGCCAAAACCGGTCAGCGTGGGCGCCGGCGATTCGCTGAAGTTCATCAGCACCGTCTGCACGACGGTGTTGTAGGCCTGCGTGGCGCTGACGGCAGCATTGGCATTGCCGGTGGCGTCAGACACGGCATTGGCCGCGATGCTGACGGTGATGGTGCCGGCGGTGTCGGGCGTGGGCACCACTTCCAGTGTGGCGCTGGTGCCGCTCACGCGGGTGAAGGTGCCCTTGGTGCCGCCCGTGACGGTGATGTCGTCGGCCGTGAAGCTGGTGCCGACATCGCGGTTGAAGCTGAAGGTGAAGGTCACCGGCCCGGTGGCCACGGTGTCAGCGGCGCTGCGGGTGA
Source organism: Rubrivivax sp. (assembly GCA_021298085.1). Classification (GTDB taxonomy): domain Bacteria; phylum Pseudomonadota; class Gammaproteobacteria; order Burkholderiales; family Burkholderiaceae_C; genus Rubrivivax. The sequence goes on along the minus strand of JAJTDE010000045.1, from coordinate 24,595 downwards.
CCGTCACCTCCGGCGCGCCGGTCGGGTTGGTGGTCGTGCTGCCTTGCGGCGGCGGGTTGCCGTTGCCGCCACCGCAGGCGGCGACGATGAGCGAAGCGGCCACGGCGGCCGACACGCAGAGCAGGCGGTGGGGCAGGGGGTGTCTCATGGTGGGCTGACGTCTGGTTGCCCGCAGCGCGGGTGGCTTGACCGGAAAGGTCGGTTGAGGAGCGGCCTCGGAGCAGGTCCTGGGAGCGATGCTGAAAGCGCTTTCACAGTATGCGGAGGCTGGGTCGAGATTGGCAAGGTGTCTGGGATCAGGCTTACCCTAGGAGCCGCCGGGGCGGGTGCCCGGCGGCGCGGGTTCAACGGCGTTGCGCACGAGCCAGCGTGCCCGGTGCCACATCCAGCGTCTGGCCATCGCTGAAGCGCACTTTCAGCGGGGCCTTGCCGGCGTTGAACGCCAGGTAGGTTCGCTGGCCATCGGGGCGCTTGAAGACCTGGTAGAGCGTAGTGTCGGCGCTGATGGTCGTGTCGGGTGCGCCCATCTCGGCCAGGCTGAGCAGGAAGTGCAGCGTGTGGGTGCGGCTGTCGCCCAGTTCCACGGCGCCCCAGCGGTCCCAGGAGGCCAGTGCCGCGGCAGGGTCGGCCAGCGCCAGGTACTTGGCAAAGATGTCCTGCCAGATGTCGGCGGGTTCGACCTTCTTGCCGCGCGAAGCCCAGATTTTCTGCTCTTCCTTCAGCGCGTCCAGGTTGCGGCGGATGTACTCGGGGTGGCTCGCAAAGTAGGTGGAGACGGTGGTCATCGGCAGCAGGTTGATGCCGCTGATCTGGCGAGGGTCGTCGATCCACCAGGTGTTGTGCGCGTACTTGCCGCCAAACACCATGCTGACGTCCACGTTCTGGTATTCCTTCGCAAGCACCAGCTTGTACAGGTCGAACCAGTAGTGCTTGACGGCCTCGGTCTCGGTGACGAGCAGCCAGATGCCCAGGTCGCGCAGTGCGGCGTCACCCTGCACCTCGCCCCACAGGATCAGGCCCGTCCAGGCGTTGAGCGCCTCGCTGGACGACTCCTGGTTGTTGCCGCTTTCGCCCAGGCCGATGCCAGAAGCCCAGCTGTGGCCTTCGTACGGGTCGAAGTTGCGCAGGAAGGGGAAGTCGGCCTTGCCACGCTCGGTGAAGGCGATGTCCTTGATGAGCAGGTCCACCATGTCGCCCCAGCGGCCACGGGCCGCCCAGGCCGGGTCGCGCAGCGCAATCTCGGCGACGGCGCGAACCCAGTAGCCGTAGTGGAAGTGGTGGTCGTTCATCTGCTTGACCGCGAAGTACTCCTCGGGGTAGGACACCACCGTGCCCATGGCCTTGTCGAGGTGGAAATAGCGGCGGCGGTCGTTGCCGGAGAACCATTCCTCGATGCGGGTCTTCAGCAGTTCCAGCAGCCTGGCGCTGGCGTCCTTGTCGCCCTGCTGCTCGTACACGTCCAGCATCTTCAGCAGGCGCAGCAGGCCCTTGCCCTGCCAGTACGGGCCTTCACCCTCCACCAGCAGCATCCGGCGTGCATTGCGGATGTCGCTCTTCATCACGTCGCGCAGCTCGCCGATGCGCGGCGTGCTGTCGGCCAGGCCGGGCCAATAGGGCACAAAGCCGGTGTAGCGGGCCAGCGTGCGGAAGCTGCTGGCGGCCAGCAGGCGCACTGGGCCGCGCACGGTGTCGTACGCCGGACCCAGGCGGCCTTCGACGCTCCGGTTGCCATACCAGTGGTGCGGGTACAGGCCCAGCAGCGGCGTGTTGTCGGTGCCTTCCAGCGCCTGGGTGGTGGCGGTGAAGGTGGTGTGCACCTCGCCGGTGGCGCGGTCGACCTTCCAGTCAACGCGGGTATCGGTCAGGGCGGCGTAGGCGTGCTTCAGCAGCAGTGCCTGGGTGGCCGCGCTGTCATCGGGCAGTCCCGCCACGCTCAGGTAGCCCTTGCCCGCGGGCAGGCGCGCCAGCCATTCGGTGGGTGATGCGGCTTCCCATTGCACGCCCGTCGGGCCGAACAGGGCGTAGGATGTGCCCTTGACCTTCACCACCAGCATGCGCGGGTCTGACGCCGGCAGGCGCTCGCCGGCGGCCGGCAGGCGCACGCGGAGGTCGCCGCGTCCCACGCGGAACCACACGTAGGGGCTGCCGTGGGCCACGGTGGCCTCGAAGCGGTCGGTGCCGCGGCCCATCGTGATGTCGATGGCCCAGTCGCTGGCGCCGGCCAGCAGCGCACGCCCGGCCTCGAAGGCCACGGGCGACACCGTCAGCGCGTCCTGGTGCGGGTAGTGGATCTCGACGTCCTTGCGCTCGGTGGGCACCACCACCTTGCGCGGCAGCGCCACTTCCAGCCCGGCTGGCATGGGCCGCACGCTCAGCGGCTGCGCAAAGATGTTCTCGGGCTTGTCGTTGAAGATCAGCGACGAATACCACTGGTTGGTGGGCGCGGCCCGCTTGAGCATCGCCTCGGTGCGGTAGGGCGCGCGCGGCACCGCGCTGTCGTTCCCCCGGGGCTGCAGGCTGACGGAGCCGGCACCCACCGCCAGCCGGTCGCCGGTCTGGGCGATGGCGGGCAATGGCACGCTGGCGCTGAGCGCGCCCAGCAAGGGCAGCAGTGGCAGCAGTGGCAGCAGGCCGAAGACGCAGCGGCTGAACAGTCGGCGGGTCAGGCTCATGGAGATGTCCGATAGGCCCACAACGGGCGGTGAGAAAACGGTGCAAAGATTGTGTTTTGAAAGCGCTTTCAAGACATGCTGTCGTTTTCCCGTAGACGAGAGCATCACCAGGGGCTTCACCTGGGCAAAGCGCGGGTCCGTCAGATGCGGGACAGGGAAAACACGAACGCCTGATTTGTTGACGCCCGAGGGCAGCGGACCTATCGTGTGAAAGCGCTTTCAACAGCGCCTGTCACGACCTGCCCAGCCGCCCAGGAAGGCAACCATGCCGTACTCGACATTCCAGACCTCGCCCTCGCCGCAGCCCCGGTCCCTCCGGCCCTCCCGGCTGGCCGTTGCCCTATGGGCCGCCGGTGTCACCCTGTTGGCCGCACCGCCGGCACTGGCCGTGGATTTCGGTCCTTTCAGCCTCACGGGTTTTGCCAAGGTCGAGTTCAATCGCACCACCAACGTCTGTGAAGACTGCCAGCGTGAAGCGGGTGAGGTCCGCCACCGGGTTTGGGCCGACGACATCGCCTACGGCAAGCCCTTTGGCACCCGTGAGACCCATGTCTCGCTGTTCCAGCCTTACCTCGGCTTCAAGCAGGATGTCGGCCGCGGCTGGCAGGCCTTCGGCTTGCTGAGCCAGCGCCTGCGCGATGGCAAGGTAGACCTGGACGGCTGGCTCTACGAGCGCAACCTGGGTGTGGCCCATGAAGACTGGGGTCGGCTGACAGTGGGTGCGATGACCACCCGTGGCTGGAGCGTGCCGGATTTCCCCTACTCCTTCAAAGCCATGGGCTCTGACTTCTGGGGCGGTGGCATCGGCTCCAGCACCGCTTGGAGCGACGCCGGTGCGGGCTACGGTCTGCTGAGCCGGGCTGTTCGCTACATGTCGCGTCCGGTGGAGTTTCTGGGCGGCGACTGGCTGCTCGAAGCCACCTACGACATGGGCAAGAGCGGCTGGACGCAAAACAAGCCGGAGTTCATCGAGCTGTATGCCAAGTACATCGGCCGGGACATGCTCGTGGACGTCGTCGTTCAGTCGGCCAAGAACGGTGAGCCGGTGGCCTGGGGCAAGGCGCCCTTTGGTGGCCTGACACCCTTCTCCGAGGACGACAAGCTGTTGGGCAGTTCCAGCCAGGGCATGGCGCTGCTGATGGTGCGCCGCATGATCAGTGAGAAGCTTGAACTCTCCGGTGGTATCCGCTTCAACCGCTGGAGCGGTGCCTACGCGGTGCAGACCACCGCCGGCGCACAAGGCCGCTGGAACAACATGTTCAACGTCAATTGGGGTGGTGTGGACGCCAATGGCGTCCCCAACCCGGGCTACTCGGCGAAATCCACCGACGTGATGCTGGGTGCCCGCTACCGCTACAACGACAAGATCACTGCCGGCGTCGGCCTGGTTCACCTGGGCAAGGCCAGCACCGCCAACCCGAGCGAGCGGGGCCAGAGCAACACCTTGACCGTGGGCAGCGCCAGCGTGGGCTACACGGTCAACAAGTACGTGCAGGTCTACGGCTCGGCCAGCGTCTTCCAGTACGGCCGCAAGGGTCAGGCTCCGCTGTCCATGCCCAGCCACAGCGCCTTCACGAACATCGATTCACGCGTCGCCGACCGCGGCAACTCCATCGGCGTTGGCGCCAACTTCAACTTCTGAGGCCGTTGATGAACACCCGTAACTCCCCGGTGGGCCGTCGCCCGCTCGTGTTGCTGGCTCTGGTGGCCGGCTTGGCTGTCCCCGGCGTGAGCCTGCTCAGCGCCTGTGGCGGTGGCGGCAGCGGTGGCTACACCGATTCACCGGTCTCCACGACCGACCGTCGCCCGTTGCCCACCACCTTCACCACCCGTGCGGCCGTCAACTATTCGCCTTACCGCACGTCCCGCAGCGCGGCCGACCTGGGCCGCGAAGTCATCACGCCGGCCAACGTCCTCGAAGACCTGCGCCTGGTCAAGGCCACCGGTATCGGCACCATCCGCCTGTTCAGCAGCCGTGCGTTTGCCGAAACGGTGCTGAAGGTCATTCGCGACAACAACCTCGACCTGAAGGTGCAGCTGGGCATCTGGATCTCCACACCGTCCAGCCCCGCCATCGAGACCGACAACCTGGCCGAGATCGACCGCGGCATCGCGCTGGCCAACGCCTACCGCGCCATCGTCGACACCGTCAGCGTGGGCAACGAGACCATGGTGTCCTGGTCCTCCCACAAGGTCGACCCGGCCGACATGGCCCGCTACATCGTGCGAGCCCGCAGCGCCATCCAGCAGCCGGTGACCACCAACGACAACTACGCCTTCTGGGCCGGCGTGCCCAAGGCGATTGCCGACGTGGTGGACTTTGCGGCGGTTCACACCTACCCGCTGCTGGACACCTTCTATGCCCCGACCCTGTTTGATTGGCGCCTGAAGGGCGTGGCCGAGGCCCAGCGCGGCCAGGCCATGGTGAAGGCCGCTGCCGACGAGGCCAAACGCCAGTTCGGCCTGGCGCGTGCCGCCTTCGACAAGCTGAACCTGCCCGATTTCCCGATGGTCATCGGCGAGACCGGCTGGGTGGCGGTGGACACCGCTGGCGGGCCCAACCTGGCCTACCGGGCGCACCCCGTCAACCAGAAGCTCTACTTTGACGCCATGCAGGACTGGGCGACCGAGGGCCGTCGCAGTGGCCGCGGTCCGCTGTCGGTCTTCTTCTTCCAGGCCTTTGACGAACCCTGGAAACAAGGCGACGATGGCTGGGGCCTGTTCAACCAGAACCGCCAGGCGCGTTACGTGGTGCAGGGCCTGGGCACCTGCGGCGTGACCTGGGCCTGTGAGGCCGGCAGCTACACCGTGGCCAATGCGGCCAAGTGGGTGGCGCCGACGCTGGCCAACCCGGTGTCCGCCACGCGCTATGCGCTGTACAGCACCACGCCCGTCACCGGTGAAGTGCGCGCCACTGGGCTGCGTTTTGACCCGTTTGCCAGTACCGCGTGGCGTGACGACAGCGCCAATGGCGCACCGGCGGACGCCGCCCCTGCGCTGGAGATCACGCCCAACCCGGTGGACTTTGGCTGGGGCCTTTTCCTGTGGTCGTCGGCCGGCACGCTGGAAAACCTCTCGAACTTCGCCAACGGCCGCATCAACTTCAGCGTCCGCAGCGATGGTTACCCCGGTCGCATTGAGGTCGGCATCAGCACCGACACCGAAGACCGTGACGTTCAGGAGGCCTTTGTCCGTGTTGCACCGGGTGAGCATGGCTACTGCAACACCAACCAGTGGTGCAACGTGTCGATCCCGGTGGCTGACTTTGTGGCCGCCAACCCCAAGCTGGACCTGCGCTACGTCAACTTCCGCTTCATCATCGCCGACCGCTTCAGCATGACAGGCAAACCCAACGGCCTGACGGGACTGCCCCGCCTGAGCATCGACAACGTGCACTGGTCTCGCTGAGCGCGCGACACCCCCTGACCGTGAGCTCTTCAGCCCCACAGCCGCCGCTGCGCGGCTGGTTGACTGCGCGCGACACGGACGCGCGCCTGGCGCCCCAGTGGCCTCTGGCCGCTGACGTGCAACCAGGTGCGGCGCGTCTGCACGTGGACACCACACGCCGCTTCCAGGCCATCGAAGGCTTTGGTGGTGCCTTTACCGAGGCGGCCGCCGTCACCTGGCAACGCCTGTCGTCTGAGCGTCAGCAGGCCTTCCTGCGCGACTGTTTCGACCCGGTTGACGGCCACGGCTACACCCTGTGCCGTGTGCACATCAACAGCTGCGATTTTTCCCTGGGCCACTATGCCCACGTGGAGCGCGCCGGTGACGAGGCGTTGGCGAGTTTCAGCATCGAGCGGGACCGCCAGGCACTGCTGCCGATGATCAAGGCGGCGCAGGCCGTGGCCGGCAGGCCGCTGAAGATCCTGGCCTCGCCCTGGAGCCCACCCGCCTGGATGAAGAGCAATGGCCACATGGCCCACGGCGGCAACCTGCTGCCGCAGTACCGCGCGGCATGGGCGCAGTGGTTTGTGCGCTTCATCCAGGCCTACGAGGCCGAAGGCGTTCCGATCTGGGGGGTGTCGGTCCAAAACGAGCCCGAGGCGGCACAGCGCTGGGACTCCTGCCTCTACAGCGCCGAGGAAGAACGCGACTTTGTGCGTGACCATCTGGGCCCGGCACTGCACGCAGCCGGCTTGGCGGACGTGCGCATCGTCGTCTGGGACCACAACCGCGACGCGATGGTGGAACGTGCGAGCGTGATCTATGGTGACCCGCAGGCAGCCCGTTATGTCTGGGGCCTGGGCTTCCACTGGTACGTCGAAGACCACTTCGACCATGTGCAGCTGGTGCACGACGCCTGGCCCGACAAGCAGCTGCTCTTCACCGAAGGCTGCCAGGAAGGCGGGCCCCACCATGGCAGCTGGGCCCTGGGCGAGCGCTACGCCCGCTCGATGATCAACGACCTCAACCGCTGGACGGTGGGCTGGATCGACTGGAACCTCTTGCTCGATGAGCACGGTGGCCCCAATCATGTGGGCAACTACTGCAGCGCGCCCGTGCTGGCCGACACAGCCGCCGATGCCCTGCACCACCAGAGTTCCTACTGGTACCTTGGCCACTTCGCGCGCTTTGTGAAGCCCGGCGCGCGCCGGGTGCTGTGTGCGGCCACCCGCGATGCCCTGGAGGCCACGGCCTTTGTCAACCCCGATGGGCAGTGCGCTGTCATCGCGATGAACCGCGGCGAAGACGCGCTCCCCTTTTTCCTGACCATCGATGGCCAGCGCTGGTGCCTGCAACTGCCACCCCGTTCGATGGCCACCCTGCTTTGCGGGGCTGCGAGGGGACCCCTGCCTGCCGACACCGCCTGACCATGACGCCTTCCCTTTCTCCCTTCACGCCGCCCGCGCCTCGGCTGCTCGCTGACATCGGCGGCACCAACGCCCGTTTTGCCTGGCAGGCAGGCCCAGGGCTGCCGCTGGAGTCCGAGCTGACTCTGGCGTGCGCCGAGCATGGTTCGCTGTCCGACGCGTTGCTCAGCTACCTGCAGTTGGCGGGTCGAAGCATGCCCCCGGCCTGTGCCCTGGCCATTGCCAATCCCGTGGTGGGTGACCGGGTATCGATGACCAATCACCACTGGTCCTTTTCACTCACCGAGCTCCATGCGCAGCTGGGGCTGGACGAGTTGCTGGTTGTCAACGACTTCACCGCGCTGGCGTTGGCACTGCCCTCGATGGACCCTGCCGACCTGCGCCAGGTCGGCGGTCGTGCGCCCTTGCCGGGATGGGCCATCGGGCTGATCGGCCCGGGCACCGGACTGGGCGTCTCAGGACTGCTGCCCGATGGCCGTGGCGGATGGCTGCCCGTGCAGGGTGAGGGTGGGCATGCGACGATGGGGGCCACCACGGCCCGCGAGCGCGCGGTGCTGGAGTTCCTGGCCATCCGCCACGGCCACGTGTCGGCAGAGCGCGCGGTGTGTGGTCAAGGGCTGGTGGACATCCACAAGGCCCTGACCGTGATGGACGAGGGTGCTGACGCGATGATCGGCCCGGCCCCGACCGCGGCTGAGATCACCGCCGCCGCGCTGGACGGCCGCAGTGCACGGGCCGACGAATCGCTGGACTTGTTCTGTGCCTTCCTGGGCATCGCCGCGGGCAACCTGGCGCTGACGCTGGGCGCCAAGGGTGGTGTCTACGTCGGAGGCGGCATCGTTCCGCGCTTGGGTGCGCGTTTTGAACGCTCGCCCTTTCGCCAGCGCTTCGAGGCCAAGGGCCGCCTGTCGGCGTTTGTGGCCGACATCCCGGTCTACGTGATTGACGCGCGTTCCTCCCCGGCCTTCTTGGGGGTGGCCAATGCACTCGATTCGCAAGTGGGCTTTGCGGGTCGCGTCAGGCGACGCGGCTGACGCCTGCCCCGGTGATCCGCAAGCCCTGCTGAGGGTCTTGTCCGGCCTGAGCACCTCCTGTGCCGCTGCAGCGCTAAGCTGCGGCGCATGGCCAAACCCCTGATCATTGCCTTGCTCGCCCTGGTACCCACCCTGGCGCCCGCTGTCGAAGAGCCCCGCTATGAGCGCTTGCGCGCGATCAATGATGAGGTCGAGTTGCGACGCTACTCGCCCTACGTGGTCGCCGAGGTGATCCTGGACAGCCGCGCTGAAGAAGCCGGCAACCAAGCCTTCCCCATATTGGCCGGCTACATCTTTGGCAAGAACCAGGGGCAACGAAAGATGGCCATGACGGCGCCTGTCACGCAGACATCTGCGCCGGTAACCCTGCCGATGACCGCCCCGGTGACCCAGCAGGCGGGTGCAGGGGGCACACGGGTGCAGTTTGTGCTGCCCGCTGATGTCACGCTGGCCACGGCGCCGCTGCCGCTGGACCCCCGTGTGCGCCTGCGCGAGGAACCCGCCGCGACCTGGGCGGTGATCCGCTACAGCGGTGGGTGGTCACAGACGGCCCTGGCCGAGCAGGTGACAGCCCTGAGGGCAGCACTGGCCCAGGCCGGCCTGCAGCCCCAGGGTGAGCCCGTGTGGGCGCGTTACAACGGGCCCATGACGCCGTGGTTCATGCGCCGCAACGAGGTGTGGCTGGCCGTCCCATGAGCAGGGGGCCTGGCTGTTGAACCGAGGAGCTTCCATGACCCGGCTGGACCGTGAATTCCGCAGGCTGTTCCTGCCGTCCGCCACGCCAGGGGCTGACGGTACGCCGACCGTGAGGGCGCTGGTGCTGGAACTCGCCAGGCCGGCGCAGTGGCAGCCACTCAGCGCTGTCTGGCGGGGTGTGCAGTCAGAATTGGGTCTGCCCGCACCGGCCATCGCTGTCAATGGCAAAGACGGACTGCAGCTGTGGTTCTCGCTGGCTGAGGGTGTTGAGCCTGATCACGGGCGTGCACTGCTGGACGGCCTGTGCCAACGCTACCTGGCCGACGTGCCCCCGCACCGCGTGGACGTGTTTGCCGAGCCGGAACCCTTGGCCGTCCCGCGTGCGCTCGGCCATGCGCCGCAGTGGGCGGCCTTCGTCGCGCCCGATCTGGCCCCGTTGTTCGAGGACACGCCCTGGCTGGACATGCCGCCCTCACAGGAAGGGCAGGCTGACCTGCTCTCGCGTGTGGCCAGCGTGTCGCCCGCGGCCCTGGCCGAGGCGCTGGGGCAGCTCGCCCCGCCGCCAGCTGAAGCCCTGGAGCCTGGCACCAGCGCACAACCTGCTGTGCCCACCGCCCCAACCCGCACCGCCGCAGACACCGCTGCGGAGCAGGCTGCGGTGCAGTTCCTGCTGCAGGTGGTGCAGGACGAGGCTGCGCCGCTGGCGCTGCGAGTCGACGCCGCCAAGGCCTTGCTGCCCCACCGTGGGTACGGCCAGTGAGGGCGCCGCCGCGCCTGCAGACCTTGGTGGACGAGGGTCTCATCGACACCGTGGTGCGCCAGTTGATGAGCGGCAAGGAAGCCGAGGTGTATGTGGTGCGCTGCGGCGACGACACCCGCGTTGCCAAGGTCTACAAGGAGGCCATCCACCGCAGCTTTCGCCAGGCGGTGGACTACACCGAGAACCGCAAGGTCAAGAACACGCGCCAGGCCCGGGCGATGGCCAAGGGCACCCGCTTTGGCCGCCAGGCCCAGGAAGCGGCCTGGCAAAGCGCCGAGGTGGATGCCCTGTACCGCCTGGCGGCAGCGGGTGTCCGCGTGCCCAGGCCCTACAACTTCCTGGAAGGTGTGCTGCTGATGGAGCTGGTGGCCGACGCGCATGGCGACGCGGCACCGCGCCTCAACGACAGCCACTTCACCCCGGAACAGGCGCTGGCCCACCATGCCACGTTGCTGGCGGAGGTGGTACGCATGCTCTGTGCCGGTGTGGTGCACGGCGACCTGTCGGAATTCAACATCCTGCTGGCTGCCGATGGCCCGGTGATCATCGACCTGCCGCAGGCGGTGGATGCGGCCGGCAACAACCACGCCAAGCGGATGCTGCTGCGCGACGTGGACAACCTGCGCGATTTCTTCGGCCGCTTCGCGCCGGCGCTGCTGGCCACCCAGTACGGCCCGGAGATCTGGGCGCTGTATGAACATGGCCAGCTGCACACCGGCAGCGTGCTCACCGGGCGCTTTGTGGCGCAGGCCGGCCCTGTCGACCTGAAGGCCGTGGTGCGCGAGATTGACGACGCACGGGCGGAGGACGCCGCGCGGCGGCTGCGCCAGGCCGGGCCGTCGCGCTGAGCATCACTTGTTTGTGTTTCCCGGCGCCAGGCGCCGGGGGGGGCGGCCGGACGTCAGCCCGTGAACTTCGGGCGTTCGGCCTTGTCCCACAGGCCCCACTGCGCGCCCACTTCACCTTCCTGCTGTCGTTTCCAGGGCTCGTCGAAGGACGAGAAGTAGAACAGCTCGACCGCGTCGCGCTGGGCCCAAGCTTGGGTCTCGATGAAGTAGCGCATGGCGTGCAGCGACGAGGGCACAGCCGCAGACACCATCTGGCCGGCGCTGGGCCAGCCGGTCTCGGCAATGATGATGCGCTTGCCACCGGCTACCCCACTGACCATGCCGTGCATGCGCTGCAGCACCTGCTGGGCCCGCCCGATGCCCACACCTTCCCAGAAGGGGTAGCAGTTGGCCAGAAGCACGTCGCAGGTGTGGGTCAGCGCGGGCCTGTCGACAAACTGGCTGTACGCGTCCACGCAGCCCACCGGCACATGGCTGGGCAAGGCCGCCTTGACCCGCTGGATGTACGTCAGCAGTTCCTGCTCGCTCAGGTCAGCCCGCAGCATCACCTCGTTGCCCACGGCGGCGATGTCCACCCAGCCCTGCTGCGCCAGTTTCAGCAGCGCCTCGATCTCGCGTTCATTGCGTTCCTTGTCGTGGCTGATCCAGGCGCCCACCAGCGTCTTCAGGCCGCGCTCGCGCGCCAGCTTGGGGATCATGTCGTGCCCTTCGGTGCACGAGAAGGAGCGCACCCAGCGGGTGTGCGGTGCCACGATGTCCAGCCGGCGGCTGATCTGCGTGTCGGAGAGCCGGTCGCCGGTGGCCTGCCCCTCGGCGTAGGGGCTGAAACACAGGCCGTGCAGCCGGGTCTTCATGGTCTGCGCAAACAGGTTGGCCATCTGCGGCTGGCTCAGCCTGTCCAGCGGCGACGGACTGGGTGGGTTGGCCAACGCGTCGGCATCGGTCTCGGCGGCCAGGCGCACCGCGCCTTGTGATGACCCTGCGGCGGCCGGATTCTTGCGGCGTTCGAGCTCGTCATGCACCTGCGTCGCCCGCTTTTCATCCAGGTCGTAGTCGCGCATGATCCACATCGCCAGCAGCGTGCCGAGGATGGGTATCCCGGAATAGAACAGCCGCAGGCCGTCGACCGCACCCTCGGGCTGCACAGCAGCACCCGGCGTGAAGCTGACAAACGACATGATGGCACCGCTGAGCAGGCCGGCAATGGCAAACCCGAATTTCACCATCCACCAGTAGATGGCGCCAAAGATGCCTTCACGCCGCTTGCCCGTGGCGAGTTCGTCCAGGTCGCAGACATCGGCGGTCATCGACATCATCAGCGTGAACAGTCCGCCGATGCCAAACGAGAAGAACGGCAGCGCAAACATGAACATGTAGGGCTTGCCGGGAATCATCAGTAACCACAGCAGCACGTAGCCGATGATGGAAATACCCTGCGACAGCATGAAGGCATTCTTCTTGCCCATCTTCTTGGACATCCACGCCACGGTGGGGATGACGGCGAAGGTCGTGATCAACGCGCCGACGCTGCCAAACAGGGTGGGCCAGATGCCGGCCGCTGGCGCACTGCCGGCGAACAAGTGGTAGACAACGATGAAGAAGGAGAAGGCCGCAACCGTGTTGAAGGCGTTGAAGATCAGGAACGTCGAGAAACACAGCTTGCGAAACGGCGCCGAGCTCAGGGCTTCCTTGAAGCCGTCGAGGATCTCGCGCATGCCGCCGCCCACGTTGCCCCAGGTCAGCGGCACCAGGTGGGTGTCGTCCTTGCTCGAGCGGCTCGGGATAAACAGCGCGGGAACCATCGCCAGCAGCATGCAGATCACCCCCACCCAGACCGACAGCGTGCGTGTGGCGGTGTCGGCGTTTTCGAACCAGGAGGGGTCGTACATGACCACCCAGAACCAGGGCGCGATCACCCAGGCCCACTGGCCGATCCACTGCGCCACCGCCATGATGCTGGTGCGCTCGTGGAAGTCGTCGCTCATCTCGTAGCCCATGGCCACGTACGGGATGCTGAACAGCGTCAGCCCTGTGTAAAACACAAATGACCAGCACAGGAAGTAGACAAAGTTGTAGGCCACACCGTCGGCACGGTAGAGCTGCCACATGGCCACGAAGGAAATGCCCATCACCACCGCACCCACCAGCACGTACTGCTTGCGGCGCCCCCAGGTGGAGCGGGTGTTGTCGGAGATGAACCCCATGATGGGGTCGGTGACGGAATCGAAGACCCGGGGCAGGAAGAACAGGATGCCCCACATCCAGCCGGGGAAGCCCATGTCCTGCACCAGCACCACCATGAAGATGCCGAGGGCCGCCGGGAACATCTGATTGGCCAGCATGCCCAGACCGAAGGCGACTTTCTGACCGAAGGGGACTTTTCTGGACGATGGGGTGGCTGCGGTCATGGGGGCTCTCGGGTCAGGGTGTCCGGGGGTCAGGCGGGGTGGTTGGCCACGTGGCCCGCATGGGCGACCGGCAATTCCGGGTACAGGGAACGAATCACCGGCTTGGGTTGCCTGTCCACGTTGAACAGGCCCCAGTGCTTCTCGGGCTCCAGCGGGTCGGGTGAGCCCTTCCAGGGTTCGTCGAAGGCTTCGAAGACGAAGCACAGCACGCCGTCGGCGTTGGTCCAGTTCATCAGGTCCTGGTAGTACAGCGCCTGCAGTTCTGGCACGGCGTCACCCGCATGCATGCCGCGGCCGTTGCTGTGGGTGCACCAGCCGGCCTCGGTGATGACCACCGGCTTGTCCGGGTACAGGCGCGCCACGCTGACCACGTTGTCCTGGGTGTAGGCCAGGGCCTCGTGGATGGGCTTGTATTCCCACAGCGGGTAGGTGTGGACGGAGATGAAGTCGAGCTCGGCCACCAGGTCTTGCAGCTTGGTCTGCCAGGGGACGTAGTTCTCGCAGAAGGTCACCGGCTGCGTCAAGCGGGCCTTGACCCAGCGCACGTGCTCGATCATGCGTTCAACCGGCACCAGGTGGTCTGTCCAGTCGACGGTGGCCTCGTTGCCCACGGCCACGCTGAAGACAACGCCCGAGTGCTGCGTGGCCAACTGCACCAGGCGTTCCAGTTCGGCCTGGTTTTCCAGGCGGTTGGCCGCCAGCTGGTCGTCGCTGTGCAGGCCGCCCCAGGGGCAGCCCGGGTTGCTGACTTCAGCGGCCAGGTAAGCGCCCAGCATCACCTGAAAGGGCAGCTGGTCTTCCTCGATGACCTGCAGCACCCGCTGCGCATGAGCACTGCAGTCGTACAGCCGCAGCAGCCGCCAGTGGCGCGCCAGCAGGTGCAGGTCTTCGCGGATCTCGTCCACGCTGGGGTAGATGCGGCTGTCGGGGCTTTGCCCGCGGCGGTAGCCGGAATAGCAGATCGCGGGGCCGTGGGGCAGGGAAATGGGTGCGTGCACAGGAGGTGGCTGGTCAGGGGTGGTCATGGAGGCTCAGGCAAACTTCAGGCGCGCGTCGCTGTCCCACAGGCCCCAGTAGGCCCCGACGTCACCTTCGGCGCCCACCTTCCAGGCCTCGTCGAAGGCCGCGAAGTGGAACCACTCGATTCCTTCGGCCTCGGCCCAGGCAGCGGTCTGCACGAAGTACTCCATCGCGGCCTCGGTGCCGGGCACGGCGCCATGGAAAGCGCTGCCCTGGTCGGGCCAGCCGGTTTCGCTGATGAGGATGCGCTTTCCGGGGGCGGCGGCGCGGGTACGGGCCAGCATCGTTTGCATGTAGGGCAGAGCCTGCTCTCGGGGGCAGCCCTCCCAGAAGGGGTAGCAGTTGGTCATCACCACGTCGCATGCGGCCGTCACGCGGGGGTGTTTCTCGAACAGGAAGTAGGCGTCGACATAACCCACTGGCACGCCGGGCAGGGCGGCCTTGACCTGGCGGATGTGTTCGATCAGTGCGTCTTCGCTGAGGTCGCCGCGCAGCAGGACTTCGTTGCCCACCGCCACGATGTCGGCATGGCCCGCCTTGGCCACCGCGATGGCGCCGTCGATCTCGCGGGCGTTGATGGCCAGGTCCGTGCCCAGCCAGGCGCCCACCAGCGTCTTCAGGCCCATCTCGTGCGCGACACGTGGGGTCTGTTCGTGGCCGTCGGTGCACGAGAAGCTGCGTACCCAGCGGGTGTGCGGCTTCACCACCGCCAGACGATTGCGGATCTGCGCTTCGCTGATCTGCGAGCCGGGTTGCTGGCCTTCCAGGTAGGGGCTGAAACAAAGGCCATGCACGCCGCGCGCCAGCGTGTCGCGGAACCGGGTGTCCAGCTGTGCACGCGCTTCGGGGGGCAGTGGTGGCGGGGGCAGGGCCTGGCCGACTGATGCTGCACCGGCACCCGGGGTGGCGCCGTGCGCGTGGCCACCGGCCGGCTCCGTGTGCTGGCCGCCGTCGGCCGATGAACGTTGCCCCCCACCGGACCCGTCTGGGCGCCAGCCGCAGGAGGCGCTGTGGTGGTTGCTCATCGGATGTCTCCCGTAGTGGTCGTGGTGTTCAGCTGCGCCGCTCGGCCTCGTGGCCGGGTTCCCAGGGCATCACACCCGGGCCGCGTTCGGGCGTCGGCCCGTAGCCGCCGACCTTGTCGTAGACGCGCACGTAGTCGACGATGAGTTCAGCCGGAAAGCGCGTCTGTGCGTCGGGCACCCCCGGAAAGTTGCCGCCCACGGCCACGTTCATCAGCAGGTAGAAGGGCTGGTCAAACGGCGCAGGCCAGGGGTTCACGTCGGCCTCACTCTGCGCCTCGACCCCCAGGCCGTTGTCCAGGTGGCTGCAGCTCCACCAGTGCCGGTAGGTGCAGGTCTGGGTGTCATCCACGAAGAAGCGGATCTCGCCCGGTTCCCACTCGACGGCGTAGCGGTGCCAGTCAGAGACCAGGCCGCCCCTGGGCAGCGCATGGGTGGTGGTGATCAGCGAGCGGCGCGGGTAGGTGGACCCAAAGTGGATGCTGTTGAGGACTTCCTCGGGCTTCTCGCCGACGATTTCCATCAGGTCGATCTCGCCGCTGGCCGCCCAGCCGCCGTAACGGTCGTCCACCGGCAGCATCCACAGGGCGGGCCACAGCCCCTTGCCCCAGGGCACGCGGGCCTTGAACTCGACGCGGCCGTACTGCTTGCCAAACAGCACCGTGCCGTCGCGCTTCTTGGTCTTCAGGCGTGCCGAGGTGTAGCCGCAGCCATGCAGCGGAGCCTTCACGGCACGGATGTGCAGACAGCTGTCCCGCACGACGACGTTTTCCGGTTCCTGGGTGTAGTACTGCAGCTCCTCATTGCCCCAGCCCGGTACCCAGACGTGGTTCTTGTAGTCGTAGAAGCCGTTGCCGATGTCGAAATCCCACTTGCTGCGGTCGACGTCGGTGCCATCAAACTCGTCGGACCAGACAAGTGTCCAGCCGGCGGGCGGCTCGGTCGGGAGGGGTGCGGTCATGCGGAGGCCTCCTGGGGCAAGGGACGGGCAGCCCGCTGGGCCAGGACGAAATCGCGGTACCACAGCGCGCTCTGCTTGGGCGTGCGCCGCTGGGTGGCGTAATCGACATGCACGATGCCGAAGCGCTTGGCGTAGCCGCTGGCCCACTCGAAGTTGTCGAGCAGGCTCCACACCATGTACCCGGCCAGCGGAACCCCCTGCGCCAGGGCGTCGCCCACTGCAGCGATGTGCCGCGCGATGTAGTCGGTGCGTTCGGCGTCGTTCACGGCGCCGTCCTGGAAATGGTCCTGGAAGGCGGCGCCGTTTTCCTTGATGTACAGCGGCGGCAGCTGCCAATCGCGGTGCAGACGTGTCAGCAGTTCCGTCAGGCCTTCGGGGTGCACTTCCCAGCCCATGTCGGTCAGGCGTTTGCCGCTGTTGCGCACGTCCCAGCTGCCGTCGGCGCTGATCACGCCGCGGGTGTAGTAGTTGATGCCCAGAAAATCCATCGGGGTGGCAATGGCGGCGAGGTCGCCGTCGTGGACGACGGGGACGTCGCCCCCCAGGTGCTGCCATACATCGTCGGGGTACTGGCCCTTGAACAGAGGGTCCATGTACCAGCGCACGCTGCGCCCATCTTCCAGCGTGGCGGCGGCGCGGTCTTCCGGGCTGCTGGTGGCCGGGCCGATGGGCGACAGGTTCAGCACGATGCCCAGCCGGCTGCGGCAGCCTTGGGCCCGCAGGGCCTGCAGCGCCAGACCGTGGCTGAGCAGCAGGTGGTGCGCCACCTGCGTGGCGGTGCCGCGGTGACGGATGCCCGGCGCAAACACGCCCGTTTCATGGCCCAGCACCGACATCACCCAAGGTTCGTTGTGGGTGGTGATGGCGGCGACGCGGTCGCCCAGGCGTTGCCCGACGTGGCAGGCGTACTCGACAAAGCGCTGCACGGTGTCGCGCGACGCCCAGCCGCCCTGCGGCTGCAGCGCAGCGGGCAAATCCCAGTGGTTGAGCGTGATGTAGGGCTGGATGCCACGTTCCAGCAGGCCGTCGACCAGCCTCTCGTAGAAGGCCAGCCCGGCGTCGTTGAAGGCCCCCTGGCCCAGGGGCTGCACACGGGGCCAGGACACCGAGAACCGGTAGGCGTCGACACCGAGGCTGGCCAGGATGTCCAGGTCTTCCTGCCAGCGGTGGTAGTGGTCGCAGGCGGTGCGGCCATCGTCGCCATTGGCGATGGCGCCCGGGATGCGGCAGAAGTCGTCCCAGATGGAGGGCCCCTTGCCGTCGGCATCGGCAGCGCCTTCGATCTGGAAGGCGCTGGTGGCGACGCCAAAGACAAAGTCCTTGGGGAAGAGGTGTCTCGGATGGAGTGGAATGGGCGGGTTCATGAACGCTGCTGAAGGCGGCTTGTCAAAGCTTGAAAGCGCTTTCACGATTGTTGGATCGCGGGCTCAGGGTGTCAATCGAGGGTAATCGCGGGTGGGAACGCCGACGCGTGCCTGCGGCTGCGCGGCCGTGGGTATCCACAGGGGCTTCTGGCGGTTGCTGGCGGGCCCGGGTGCGGCTCAGCCGCCGCTCAGCAGGCGCGTCGATTCACGCACGATCAGCCGAGGCGCCGGCAGCGCCACTTGGGGTGTCTCGCCTGCCAGCAGCTTGAGCATGGCCACCGCGGCCAGTTGGCCCAGCTCATTGGCTGGGTGGTGCACGGTGGTCAGTGGCGGCACGGAATAGACGGCACCGGCCAGATCGTCATAACCCACCAGAGACACATCGGCCGGCACCTGGCGCTTGCGACGGTGCAGCGCCAGCGCCGCGCCAAAGGCCATCTGGTCGTTGGCGGCAAAGATGGCGGTGAAGGGTTCGCGGCTGTCGATCAGGCGCTCGACGGCGTCGCGGCCGCTGTCTTCGGTGAAGTCACCCGGCAGCACCAAACCCGGGTCGTAGGCCAGCCCGGCCGCTTCCAGCGCGGCGCGGTAGCCGCGTCGGCGTTCCTTGGCGTCGGGGTGGCGGCTGTCGCCCGAGATGAACGCGATGCGCCGGTGGCCCAGCGCCAGCAGGTGGTGGGTGGCCAGGCGCGCGCCTTCAAAGTCATCAAACAGCAGGGAGGCCAGCTGCGGTGCCTGCAGCCTGCGGCCCGTCACCACCACTGGCAGATGCTGCGCACACTCGCTCAGTGCAGCGTCGCTTAGACGGCCGGTGAGCACGATGATGCCGTCGACGTGCCGCAGGCGCAGGGCCTCGATGCAGCGCGCCTCGTGCGCGGCGCTCCAGCGGCCGCTGACAAACAGCGGGCTGTAGCCAGCGCGTCCAAGTTCTTCTTCGATGCCGCGCAAGGCGCCGCCGTAAAACGGACTGTCGAGTGCCTGTGTGACCACGCCGATGCTCATCGTGCGGCCGCCGGCCAGGCCGCGGGCCACCGGGTTGGGGACAAATCCGAGGCTGGCGATGGCGTTGTCCACCGCGGCGCGTTTGTCGTCGCTGACGACCGCGGTGCCGTTGAGGATACGCGACACCGTGCTGGGTGAGACACCTGCCATGGCCGCCACCTCGCCCAGCGTGACACGCTGGGCTGTCACGGCAGAGCTTCGGCGAGAAGAACGGGACGTAGCCATGCCCATGAGTTTATGCGGCAGGGCGCCGTACCTTTCCCGGGCCCTTCCCCGAGAGGAGCCTGGACGCGGGGGGCCTGCCGCGGGTTCTGGTGCTCAGGTGCGTGACCAGAATGTCCGGTGCAGCTCGGCGATCTCCTCTTCCACGGCGGGCACCGGGCCGACCACCTCGATGGCTTTTTGGCCACGCTGAAAGACGTCGCGGCAGGGCAGGTCCAGCGTGGGGTTCTCCGCATGGTTGCCGGTCAGATCGAGCAGGCGGCGTTCGCTCATGCCGTACACCAGGCGGCCGATGTGGGCCCAGTACTGAGTGCCGGCACACATCGCGCAGGGCTCGACCGTCGTCACCAGGGTGCAGGCCCACAGCGTCTGGGCATCCCACTGCTCAGCCGCGCGGCGCGCCAGCACGGCTTCGGCGTGGTTCACACTGTCCACGTTGCCCTGTGTCAGCAGGATGCTGTGGCCATCGGGCGCCACCAGCACGGCGCCAAAGGGGTGGTGGCCGTCGGCCAGGGCGGCCTTGGCCACGTCATTGGCCATGCGCAGCGCGCGCAGCATCTGTTCGGGTGTCATGGGTGCGGTTCGCCGGATGGTGGGTTGCGGGGAAGCGGCTGCTGCAGCCGCCTGCGGACAAACTGGATGTGGCTGCGCAACGCATACAGCTCGTCGGCGTGGCTCAGGGGCAGCTTGACGCGGCCGGCTTTGGTTTCGACATCGTCGAGCTCGGCCAGGCGCTGCGCCAGCGGCCGCGGTGCGGCCTCGATCTCGCGCAGTTCGGCATACCAGCGAAACACCCGCGAACGGATGCGGAACTCGATCAGTGGCGGTACCACCCGGGACAGCGGCAACAGCACGGCCACGATGGCCAGCAGGGCCAGCCACATGCGGTCGGCCAGGTTGGCCAGCCAGAACGGCACATAACGCTGCAGCCAGGGTGCGCCCGCGCGCTGGATGCGCTGCGCCTCTGGGTGCAGGGGCCAGCGTCCGTCACCGGCGTTCGGAAACTCGTCACGCTGCTGAAACCACCCCGGCCCACCGTGGGCCTGCTGGGCCGCCAGTGCCAGCAGCTGCGCCAGGGCTGGGTGGAGGTCCGCGCGGGCCAGCAGGCTGGCGGTGGGGGCCAGCAGCCGGATGTCCTGGGCGGGAATGTCGCGCGCCAGGTCGACCACGCCGCGTGGCAGCACCACGGGGCGCAGGTAAGGCAGACGGCGCGCGTAGGCCTCGCTTTGCGCAAAGTCCAGCAGGCCGATGCCGGGTGTCTGCAGCAGCATCTGCACCATCGATGACTCCGGCGCGCTGGCCAGCACCAGGGCGTCAACGCGGCCCTCCAGCAGGTCGACCACCGCCGGGGTGACGGGCTGCTGCTGCACGAGCAGGTCGCTGGCGTCCAGGCGGTTGAGCGCCAGCAGGTGCTGCATCAGTGGCGGCACACCGCTGCCGGCCGCACCGATGTTGATGCTCCAGCCCTTGAGCTCAGCCAGGTGCTGGAGGGTCTGCCGGCCATGCCGCTGCTGCGCGGTGTCCAGCCGGTAGAACAGCCACACCGGCTCCAGAAACACGGTGCCCAGCGACACCAGGCCGTCGGTTTCCTGAGCGCTGGCGCTGTCCTGTTCATCGGTGCCGCCCTGCACAAAACCGATGTCCACCCCACTGCCGGGCTGGCGCAGCAGCGCCAGGTTGTCGGCGGCGCCCTGCGTGGCGCGCAGCGTCACGTCGATACCATGCCGCTGCAGGGCCTGGCGGTACTGTTCACCAAAGGCCACATAGGCGCTGCGCTCGATGCCCGTGGCCAGCACCACCTGGCGCGGCGGCTGCGGCTGCAGCAGCAGGTAGGCCAGCGCCAGCAGCGCTGCGGCCAGCGGCAGCACCCACCAGCGCAACAGGACGGCACGCCAGCCCTCCGGGGTGTCCGGCTTTGCTTCGCTCATGCCGCGATGGTAGGGTCTGGGCGCCCGGACGCCGCTACCATCCGGGCCGCTCGCGGCTGCTGTCGGCTGCGCGGCGTGCCGCCAGGAGCCCCTGCGTGTTTGTCTTTGCTGCCACCATCGGCCTGTCGGCCTTCCTGCTGTTCTTGGTTCAACCCGTCATTGCCAAGCAGATCCTGCCCTGGTTTGGCGGGTCGGCGGCGGTCTGGACCACCTGCATGGTGTTTTTCCAGGTCACGCTGCTGGCGGGCTATTTCTACTCCGACTGGGTCATCAGGAACCTGCGTGCGCGCCAGCAGGCCTGGCTGCACGGGGCACTGCTGCTGCTGTCGCTGTGGATGCTGCCGATCACGCCGTCGGAGGCGCTCAAGCCGCTGGATGGTGACAACCCCATAGGCCGCATCCTGCTGCTGCTGGCGGCCACCATCGGCCTGCCCTACCTGATGCTGTCGACCACGGGGCCGCTGGTGCAGGCGTGGTTTGCGCGGCGCTTTGCTGGCACACCGTCGCTGGGCAAGGTGTGGCGGCTGTATGCGCTGTCCAACGTGGCGTCGATGCTGGCGCTGGTGCTGTACCCGCCGCTGATCGAGCCCGCCGCCAGCACCCGGGTGCAGTCGCTGGGCTGGAGCCTGGGGTATGGCCTGTTTGTGGTGCTGGCCATCGCCAGTGCCTGGCTGGCCACGCGCCCGGCGATGGCGTCGGCCATCGCACACGCGGCCACACCCACCGTGGCCGACGGGACCGGCGACATGGGCACCGCAGACGATGACATCGCGGCCGCGCCCACGCTGGCACAGCAGGGCCTGTGGCTGTTGCTGGCGGCCGCCGGTTCGGTGCTGCTGCTGGCCATCACCACGCACATCACGCAGAACGTTGCCTCGGTGCCCTTCCTGTGGGTGCTGCCGCTGGCCATCTACCTGATCAGCTTCATCCTCACCTTCGATGGCCGGGGTTGGTACTGGCGCCGCTTCTACCAGGCGCTCACCGGCCTGATGGTGGCGCTGATGCTGTGCGGCTTGACCTACAAGCCGCACTGGGGCTGGACACCCGATGAAGGCCTGGGCCAGCTGCTGATCAGTGGCATCCTGCCCATCGACGAGGCCGTGCCGCTGTATGCCTACGGGCTGTTTGTGCTGTGCATGTTCCTGCACGGCGAACTGGTGCAGCGGCGCCCGGCGCCGGCGCACCTGACGCGCTTTTACCTGATGGTGTCGCTGGGCGGTGCGCTGGGCGGGCTGGGGGTGGGCATCGCCGCGCCCCTGCTGCTCAACTGGTACTGGGAGCTGCCGGCGGCACTGCTGGCCGTTGGCCTGCTGGCGCTGTGGATGAGCCCGGCGCGCCTGAAGACGGTGTTGCTGGCGACGCTGATCGCCAGCGGCTTCTTCGGCTGGCGGTATGTCGAATCGGTGCATGAAAACGTCATCGAGATGAGCCGCAACTTCTACGGCACGCTGCGCGTCAAGGCCACCGCCCCCGACAGCAACCCTGCTGCCATCTGGCGCATGCTGCATGGTGTCATCACCCATGGCGAGCAGTACCGGGCCGAGGAACACCGCCGCACACCCACCAGCTACTACGGCGCCAGTTCGGGTGTTGCGCAGGCCATCTTCACGCTGCGCGAGATCAACAGCAACCGGCCGCAGCGCGTGGGCCTGGTGGGCATGGGCACCGGCACGCTGGCCGCCTACGGCCGGGAAGGTGACCTCTACCGCTTCTACGAGCTCAACCCGGCGGTGCTGGAGCTGGCCCAGCGCCGCTTCACCTACCTCAGCGACGCCCGTGCGACGCTGGAAACGCCCCTGGGCGACGCCCGGCTGGTGCTGGAACGTGAAGCCCCGCAGCAGTACGACGTGCTGGCGGTGGACGCCTTCTCCAGCGATTCCATTCCGGTGCACCTGATCACCCGCGAAGCCATGCAGGTGTATCAACGCCACCTCGCGAAAGGTGGGGTGGTGGCCTTCCACATCAGCAACCGCTACCTCAACCTGCAGCCCGTGGTGCAGCAGATCGCCCGCGACGCCGGGCTGAAGGCCTGGCTGATCATCGACGACCCCGAAGCCACCAGCCCGCTGTTCAAGAGCGACTGGGTGCTGGTGACGTCCAACGAGGCGCTGCTGTTCCTGCTGAAGGACCGCGGCAAGGGCATCCCGCTGGACAACGATGTGCGCATCCGGCCCTGGACAGACGACTTCAACAACCTGTTTGATGTGCTGAAGTGAGGCCAGGCGCAGGGGCCGCTGCTGGCCAGCCAGCCCGCGCCGACTCCGGGTCATCCCCGCGTTGATGCCCGGGCCGGCATGCCGTCCAATGGGGGCATTATTTCGGGCACCCCTTCGGGCATCACCAGGAGACTTTCATGAAGCGCCGTACCCTGATCCAAGCCACCGCAGGCGCCGCCCTCGGTGCCCCGGCCCTGATCGGTTTTGCCCAGCAGACGGTCACCCTGAAGTTCCACACCTTCATGTCGCCGGTGTCCAATGTCTGGCTGAACATGCACAAGGCCTGGATGGACAAGGTCGAGAAGGATTCCGGCGGCCGCATCAAGTTCGAGGCCTACCCAGCCATGCAGCTGGGCGGCAACCCCGGCCAGCTGTACGACCAGGCACGTGACGGCGTGGTCGACGTGGTCTGGACGCTGCCCGGCAACACGGCCGGTCGCTTCCCGCGCATCGAGGCCTTCGAACTGCCCTTCATGCTGAACAACGCCGAGGCCACCTCCAAGGCCTTCTGGGAGTACACCCAGACCCACGCCGCCGATGAGTTCAAGGACACCCACACGATCGCCTTGCACGTGCACGGTCCGGGCATGTTCCATTCGGCCACCAAGCCCATCCGCAGCGCGGCTGACCTGAAGGGCATGAAGGTGCGCGGGCCGACCCGCCAGGTGACCAAGCTGCTGGCGTCACTCGGTGCGGCGCCGGTGGGCTTTCCGCTGCCGCAGATCCCTGACGCCCTCACCAAGGGCACGGTCGACGCCGCCTGCATTCCGTGGGAGGTGGTACCGTCGGTCAAGGTGCACGAACTCTGCAAGCACCACGGCGAGTTTCCGGCCAACATGCCCGGGCTCTACACGACGACGTTCGTGATGGCCATGAACAAGGCCCGCTACGACGGCCTGGCACCCGACCTGAAACGCGTGATCGATGCCAACTCCGGCATGGCCACCTCAGCCTGGCTGGGCAAGGTGCAGCAGGGTGGTGACATTCCCGGCCGCAAGGCGGCGGTGGACCGCGGCAACACCATCTACACCTTCACCAAGGAACAGGCCGAGGAATTCATCCGCCTGTCGGCCCAGGTGGACGACGAATGGGCGGCCGACATGGACAAGCGCGGCTTCAAGGGCAAGGACCTGCTGGCCGCCGCCCGTTCACTGATCGCCAAGCACGGCCGCACCACCTGAGCAGCACCTCGCTGCGTCCCTGACACACCGTCTGTTCCATGACCATGCTCGACCCCCAAGCCCGTTCCCTGCTCGACCTGATGGCGGCCAACCAGGTGCCGCCGGTGCACACGCTGGCACCGGCCGAGGCACGCCGCCTCTACCGAGAGCGCCGCGCCTACACCCAGCCTGACCCGCCGGCGTTGGCGGAGGTGCGCGACATGGCCATGCCCGGCCCTGAGGGTTCCCCGCTCCCGCTGCGCCTGTACCGTCCGCCCACCGTGGCCGCCCAGCCGTTGCCGGTGCTGGTCTACCTGCATGGTGGCGGCTGGACGATTGGCGACCTGGACACTCATGATGTGCTGTGCCGCGAGCTCGCACTGGGCGCGGGCTGTGCGGTGGTGTCGGTGGACTACCGCATGGGCCCCGAGCACCGCTTCCCCGCCGCGGTGCTGGACTGCGTGGCGGCCA